>DVHU01000021.1 GCA_018711815.1 Candidatus Egerieimonas intestinavium | reverse complement strand
CTACCGCCGGGGAAAAGGGAGGTGAGAACCCCCGTATATTTATGGATTTGTACTCAGCCTGCGCTCACTTCGAGCCTAAGGTCTCGAAGGTGTGCTCGGCAAATTCGTACAAATGCCATAAATATACGGGGTTTTTCCAACCGCCCAGGTTCACCGGAGGCCGCTGGGGCAGTCCAGTGGCAAGAAATGGAGGGGCGTCAGGCCCTCTCTTGGCGGGAGCAGTTTGGGCAGTCCGGCAGTAGGAAATGGAGGGCCGTCAGGCGTTCTCTTCCAGCGGCAATAGAGCTGCCCCAGAAATCCCTGCCATAGGAGCGCAAACATCCTATGCGCAGGGAAGAAGCGGCGGCAGGAGAAAAACCAGATCAGGGAATGCGAGGCGAGCGAATTACCGAGCACAGCCTGGAGACCATAGGCTCCAGGTGAGCGCAGGCTGAGCGAGGGAGCAAACCTGAGCTGGTTTTATTAGAATTACCCTCGCAAGTCCAGCCTGGCAAGAATGCTCCGAGCGGCCAGTGAAGTGGCAATGGAGGGCCGCCAGGCTTTCTCTTCCAGCGGCAATAGAGCTGCCCCAGAAATCCCTGCTATAGGAGCGCAAACATCCTATGCGCAGGGAAGAAGCGGCGGCAGGAGAAAAACCAGATCAGGGAATGCGAGGCGAGCGAATTACCGAGCACAGCCTGGAGACCATAGGTTCCAGGTGAGCGCAGGTTGAGCGAGGGAGCAAACCTGAGCTGGTTTTATTAGAATTACCCTCGCAAGTCTGAGCTGGTTTTGTTGGAATTACCCCCGCAGGTCTGAACTGGTTTTATTGCCATTCCCCGCAAGTCTGAGCTGATTCTACGGGTAACAACCCAGCTGTAAATACCGCCGCTGCTGCCGTACCGAACAAGCCTTTGCCCTCACCCGCACTGCCTAAGACAGCGCTCCTCCCGGATTTCCACCAGAATAATATCCTCCCCAATCTGGCGGACACACTCCCAGGGAATAACGTATTCGCTCTCCCGGCCGAAGAGGCAGAGCATTTTCCCCGGACCCGGGACGATGATTGCCTGTATACAGCCGGTTTTGCAGTCAAATTCCACATCCACCGGGCAGCCCAGATTTTTGCAGCTGCAGGAGTTAATCACATCCTTTTGTTTCAGATCACATACGCGCATGGCAGGGAATCCTTTTTCTATTATGTTATGTTTGACGGGGCGGAGGGAATGTATTATACTGAAAAAAACTTTAGACTATGGGAATAAATGGGAGAGTATACATGAGATGTCCGTTTTGCAATCAGGATAACACCAGAGTGGTAGACTCACGGCCAGTGGAGGATAACAACGCCATCCGCCGCCGGAGAATGTGCGATGAGTGCGGAAAACGCTTTACCACCTACGAGAAGGTGGAGACCATTCCTCTGATCGTTATCAAAAAGGATATGAACCGGGAGCAGTATGACCGCTCCAAGATCGAGGCCGGTGTACTGCGGGCCTGCCACAAGCGGCCCATTCCCGCGGAAAAAATCACCGCCCTCATTGACGAGGTGGAGGCGGAAGTTTTTGGCCGGGAGGAGCGGGAGATCCCCAGCACGGTGATCGGAACCATCGTCATGAATAAGCTGAAGGATCTGGACTCCGTGGCTTACGTCCGTTTTGCCTCCGTGTACCGGGAATTTAAGGACGTGAACACCTTCATGGATGAGCTGAAAAAAATGCTCAATTAAGATTGACTTTCCTGGTGGTAGAGTGTTATAATTGTACCCACAATACTTTTACAAGTTAAAGCGTTGCGGCGTAAAGCGTAACGGATTAAAGTGAAGGTGTAAAAAGGAGAGGAAGTTTATGAAAAAAGAATTTTTGAAAAAATGTTTTGCCCTGTCCATGGCGGCAGTACTGGGTGTAACGGCTCTGACGGCCTGCGGAAGCAGCGATTCCGATAAGAGCGACAGCGATGCCAAGGCGGACAGCAGCGACGAGCAGGCAGACAGCGACGCTGACGCTAAGGACGGCGAGGACAGCGAAAGCGGAGACCAGGCATCGGCTGAGGGCAGCTTTAAGGTAGGCGTATTCCAGTATACCCAGCATGGGGCCCTGGATGAGGCCAACAAGGGATTCGTGGATGCCCTGGAGGCTTCCGGTCTGGACTGCGAGATTGATCAGCAGAACGCTTCCGGAGACAGCAACGCAACCCTGACCATCGCTCAGAAGATGGTGGATGACAAGAATGATCTGATCTTTACCATCGCCACCCCTGCATCCCAGGCAGTGGCCGGACTGACCACGGAGATCCCCATCGTGCTGACGGCAGTGACGGATCCGGCGGAGGCAGACCTGGTGGAGAGCAATGAGGCTCCCGGAGGAAATGTCACCGGAACCTCTGATATGAACCCGGTGGAGGAGCAGGTTGCCCTGCTGCAGGAGCTGATCCCCGACGCCAAGAACGTGGCAGTGCTCTACTGCTCCGCGGAGGCCAACTCCAAGCTGCAGGCAGAGCTGGTGGCAGAGGCCTGTAAGCAGGTGGGAATTACCACCACAGATTACACGGTGGCGAACTCCGGAGAGATTCAGACAGTGGTAGAGTCCATGGTAGGAAAGGTAGACGCCATCTACGCGCCCACTGACAACGTAATCGCCAACGCTATGGCCACGGTGGCTATGATTGCCAATGAGAACGGAATTCCGGTAATCTGCGGCGAGGAAAATATGGTAAATGCCGGCGGACTGGCTACATACAGCATCGACTACTATAAGCTGGGCCAGAAGGCCGGGGAGATGGCTGTGCAGATCTTAAAGGGCGAGGCTGAACCGGCCACCATGCCCATCGAGTATCTGTCCGACAGCGATCTGAAGCTGGTGGTAAACCAGGAGACCGCAGACGCGCTGGGAATCGACGTGTCCGGACTTGAGCAGTAAAAAGGCGGTAAGCCGTTAAAGAAGAAATGTGAAACGCCAGGGGGGAGCAGAAAATGCTTTCCCTTGACTTTTCGCGTTGTGGGAGGAAGAGAAGAATGTCAGGTTTTTTAGTCTCCATGGAAGGAGCGGTATCCCAGGGAATTGTCTGGGGAATCATGGTGCTGGGGGTATATATTACCTACAAGATTCTGGACATCGCTGATCTGACGGTGGACGGAAGCTTTGCTTTGGGCAGCGTGGTGTGCGCCCTGCTGATTGTCAAATACGAAATGAATCCGCTGCTGGCAGCGCTTATTGCCGGCGGAGCGGGTATGCTGGCGGGGGCAGCCACAGGATTTCTTCACACGGTCTGTGAGATACCCGCGATCCTGGCGGGAATTTTGACCCAGCTGGGACTCTGGTCCGTGAATCTGCGGATCCTGGACGGGGCCAGCAATATGCCTATTTTGAAAAAGGAAACTCTCTTCACCGGCTGGGTGGAGAGCACGGGAATGAATCAGGCCACGGTGGTGATGATTCTGGGCCTGATTATCGCGGTGGTAGTTATTATCCTCTTGTACTGGTTCTTCGGCACAGAGGTGGGCGCCGCCCTGCGGGCCACCGGAAATAATGAGGACATGATCCGGGCCCTGGGTGTGAACACCAAGGGAACTAAGATGCTGGGCCTGATGATCAGCAACGGGCTTGTGGGTCTCTCCGGAGGATTGGTGGCGCAGATGAATAAGTACGGCGATATCAACAGCGGTGTGGGCGCCATCGTGGTGGGCCTGGCAGCTATTGTCATCGGCGAGGTGCTCATGGGCAGGCTGATCTCCTTCGGCAGCAAGCTCTCCTCGGCCATTGTGGGCTCTGTCCTTTACTTTGTGATCCGGGCGGTGGTGCTGAGGCTTGGTATGAAGGCCAACGATATGAAGCTCTTTTCCGCCGTATTCGTGGCCGTGGCCTTAAGCGTGCCGGTGCTGATTCAGAAGTGGAGGCTGAAACGCTCTTATGTGGAGGGGGATAAATAAATGCTGGAATTGTCAAATGTGAAAAAAACCTTTAACAAAGGAACGGTTAATGAGAAACCGGCGCTGACCGGCGTGAACCTCCAGCTGAACGACGGGGATTTTGTGACAGTGATCGGAGGAAACGGTGCAGGTAAATCTACCATGCTGAATATGATCGCCGGGGTATATCCCATTGATCAGGGAAAGGTTATGCTGGGAGGCAAGAATCTGACCCATATGCCCGAGCACAAGCGGGCCAAGTACCTGGGACGGGTGTTCCAGGATCCCATGAAGGGGACGGCAGCCGGCATGGAGATTCAGGAGAATCTGGCTCTGGCTCTGCGCCGGGGAAAACGCCGGGGCTTAGGCTGGGGCGTGACCAAAAAGGAACAGGCAGGCTATCGGGAAGCCCTGGCTTCCCTGGGCTTGGGCCTGGAGGAGCGCATGAGCGCCAAGGTGGGACTGCTCTCCGGCGGACAGCGGCAGGCGCTGACCCTGCTGATGGCCACCCTGAAGAAGCCGGAGCTGCTGCTGCTGGATGAGCACACAGCGGCCCTGGATCCCAAGACCGCGGCCAAGGTGCTTGACCTGACCCGCCAGATGATCGAGGAGAATCACCTGACTGCTCTGATGGTAACCCACAACATGAAGGACGCCATTCGGCTGGGGAACCGTCTGATTATGATGCATGAGGGACATATTATCTACGACGTGGCCGGGGAGGAGAAGAAGAAGCTTCAGGTCTCCGACCTGCTGCAGAAGTTTGAGCAGGCCAGCGGCGGCGAGTTCGCTAACGACCGAATGATGCTGGCATAAGTACAGAGCAAAGAGAACAGAGAGGATGCCGCGGCAGCGGCTTGGAGCAGCTTTTGCCCCAGGCCCCTTCCGTGACATCCTCTTGCAATTTTTAAGCGGAGACGGTATAATTCAGATTAATTATACATATAAGAACGGGGGGAACCAATGGAACAGAAGAATTCTAGGCCGGAAACGGGGAGGGCGGCGGCCCTGCTGCCGATCCTTGTTTTCCTGGTACTTTTTTTGGGAGCCGGCTTTGTCAGCGGGGACTTTTACAGTATGCCTGCCATTTTAGCCTTCCTGATTGCCCTTTTTGTGGCCTTTCTTCAGGACAGGAAGAGAGATTTTAACGAGAAGCTTCACCTTATCGCAAAAGGAGTGGGAGACGACAATATCATCACCATGTGCCTGATATTTCTGGCGGCGGGGGCCTTCTCCGGAGCCGTGACGGCGGCGGGAGGGGCGGACTCCACGGTAAATCTGGGACTTTCCATCCTGCCCTCAGGGGTGGCGGTGGCGGGCCTTTTTATCATCGGCTGCTTTATTTCCGTGTCCATGGGAACCTCCATGGGAACCATCGCGGCGCTGACACCCATCGCCGTGGGTATTGCCCAGAAGACAGAGTATCCCATGGCCCTCTGTGTGGGGGCGGTGATGTGCGGCGCCATGTTCGGGGATAACCTGTCCATGATTTCCGATACCACCATCGCGGCGGTGAAAACCCAGGGCTGCGAGATGAAAGATAAGTTCCGGGAAAACTTTTTTATTGTGCTGCCGGCGGCTGTGATCACGGTGGTTATCTTTCTGATTCTTGCCGGGGGAGGGGACTTCACTTTGGAGGAGGAGCTCTCCTACAATGTCTGGAAGGTTTTGCCCTATCTGGTGGTGCTCATCGGCGCACTGGCGGGCTTCAACGTCTTTCTGGTGCTCATCGGCGGTACGGTGCTCTCCCTGATTGTGGGAGTGGCCACCGGTTCCATTTTGCCGGCGGATATGTTCAAGGTGGTGGCCCAGGGGCCGGCCATGGACGGTACCGGAGGGATCATGGGCATGTACGACATCACGGTGATCTCCATCGTGGTGGCCTGTATTGTCTCCCTGGTAAAAGAGATGGGTGGAATCCAGTTTATCCTGAGTTTTATTAAAAAGCGTGTCAAGGGCAAACGGGGCGGCGAGCTGGGAATCGCTTCCCTGGCCCTGCTGGTGGATTTGTGTACCGCCAACAATACGGTGGCCATTGTGATGGCAGGCCCCATCGCAAAGGAAATCAGTGAGGAATTTGAGATCAGTCCCAGAAGGAGCGCGTCTCTTCTGGATATGTTCACTTCTGTGGGACAGGGACTGATCCCATACGGGGCCCAGCTGCTGTCTGCGGCGGGGCTGGCCACATCGGTCAGCGGAATCACCATGACACCCTTTGATATTATCCCTTACTGCTTCTATCCCATGCTGATGGCAGTGAGCGGACTGATTTGTATCCTGTTCGTGAAAAACAGGAAGCAGGCGTAAGCGCCGGGAGGAAAGAGAGATGAAGAAATTTGAGAAATCCTCAAAGTTAGATAATGTGCTGTACGATGTGCGGGGGCCCGTGGTGGATGAGGCCGGACGCATGGAGGAAGAGGGAAAGAGCATTTTGAAGCTGAACATCGGCAATCCGGCCCCCTTCGGCTTCCACGCTCCGGAGGAGGTGATCCTGGATATGCGCAGGTCTATCCGGGACTGTCAGGGTTATTCCGACTCCAAGGGACTTTTCTCCGCTCGGAAGGCCATCATGCAGTACGCTCAGCTGAAGAAGATCCCCGGGGTGGATGTGGGAGACATCTACACGGGCAACGGCGTCAGCGAACTGATCAACCTGTGTATGCAGGCTCTGCTGAACTCCGGGGATGAGATTTTGATCCCCGCTCCCGATTATCCCCTGTGGACGGCCACAGCCACCCTTTCCGGCGGCAAGGTGGTTCACTACATCTGCGACGAGCAGTCCGACTGGTACCCGGACATTGAAGATATCAAGAAGAAGGTCACGGACAGGACCAAGGCCATCGTTATCATCAACCCCAACAACCCCACGGGGGCCCTCTATCCGGTGGAGATTCTGGAACAGATTGTGGAGATCGCCCGGGAGCATGAGCTGATTATCTTCAGCGATGAGATTTACGACCGCCTGGTGATGGACGGCCTGAAGCACACCTCCATCGCCTCCCTGGCCCCGGATGTGTTCTGCGTCACCTTCAGCGGACTGTCCAAGTCCCACATGGTGGCCGGCTTCCGGGTGGGTTGGATGATTTTGAGCGGCGCCAAGGATAAGGCCAAGAGCTACATCGAGGGACTGAACATGCTCTCCAACATGAGACTCTGTTCCAACGTGCCGGCCCAGGCTATCGTGCAGACGGCCCTGGGAGGATACCAGAGTGTGGAGGAATACCTGGTGCCGGGAGGAAGAATTTACGACCAGAGGGAATGTGTTTACGAGGCGATCCAGAACATTCCCGGGCTGTCGGCGGTGAAGCCCAAAGCGGCCTTCTACATCTTCCCCAAGATTGATGTGAAGAAATTTAATATTTACAATGACGAGCAGTTTGCCCTGGATCTGCTGCGGGAGAAACGGATCCTGCTGGTACAGGGAACCGGATTTAACTGGATAGAGCCGGATCACTTCCGGATCGTGTATCTGCCCAGAAGGGCGGATCTGATCAAAGCCATGGATAAGCTGGGAGATTTCCTGGCCCACTACCGTCAGGCCTAGGACAAAAAGAACGGCTGCAGATGACCCTTCAGGCTGCCGCGGACCAAAGATTGGAGCCGCGGCAGCCTTTTCTCTTTCGGAAAATTGGCCAAGGCGCTGTCCGGCACATGATTTGCGGGATTTCTGCGCATACTACTCTCGGGGAAGCCAAGAGCGTTCCCGAAGGAGGAGTGGAGCATGGAACAGAAGCAAGACAAAAAGGAGGAGGCCTTCCAGGTGGCCCAGCTGCCCGAGGCCTGCTGCGAGAAGATCACAGAGTTTGAGCGGGAGCTGAACGCCATGGGATATTGGAATATCGCCCTGGTGGCGTATCAGAAGGAGCAGTGACCCCTTCGGCGGGGATTTTTCCCCGCTGGCGGGGAAAAGGCAAGAGTTAGTTGCCTGAAATGTGGAAAAAGTAGGAATTACTATGGATATTTCATAATAAATTTACATTTTCCTTCTTGTTTTGCAAAACCCAGGAATGGTATAATGATGACAATGTTAAATTTTTGATCATATGGGGAGGGAAAGAGAAAAAGATTATCGAAAACAAGAAAGAGAGGAGCAAATTGATATGGCAGGATTTAAATTAAAAGTTACACCGGAAATGGAAGCACTGACAGAGGTATGTGTACAGAACAGTCAGATGGACCCGTCTTTGTATGGAAAATATGATGTGAAGAGGGGCTTAAGAGACGTCAATGGAAAAGGTGTGCTGGCCGGATTGACTCAGATTTCCAACGTTGTGTCGTCCAAGATCGTAGATGGGAAGTCCGTTCCCTGCGAAGGAGAGCTGTACTACCGGGGGTATAATATCAGAGAATTGACCAACGGATTTCTTCGGGAGGGACGTCTGGGATTTGAGGAGATTACATATTTGCTGCTTTTCGGAAAGCTGCCGGATCAGGCGCAGCTGGCAGAGTTTAAGGATATTCTGGCAGCTCAGAGATCTCTTCCCACGAACTTTGTGCGGGACGTAATCATGAAGGCCCCCAGCAAGGATATGATGAACACCCTGGCCAGGAGTGTGCTGATGCTCTACTCCTACGACACCAACGGGGACGACATTTCCCTGCCCAACGTGCTGCGCCAGTGCCTGACGCTGATCAGCGTGTTCCCCATGCTGTCCGTCTACGGCTACCACGCCTACAACCATTATTCCAAGGGCAAGAGCCTCTACATCCACAGACCGGATGAGAATCTCTCTGTGGCGGAGAATATTCTGCTGATGCTCCGCCCGGATCAGAAATATACGAAGCTGGAGGCCACCATTTTGGATCTGGCCTTAGTCCTTCACATGGAGCACGGCGGAGGAAATAACTCCACCTTCACCACTCACGTGGTATCTTCCTCCGGGACGGACACCTACTCCACGGTGGCGGCGGCCCTGGGCTCCCTGAAAGGACCCAAGCACGGTGGAGCCAACATCAAGGTGGTGAAGATGTTCCAGGATATGAAGAAGCATGTGCACCACTACAATGACGATGAGGAGATCTGCAGCTATCTGCGGGCTCTGCTGCACAAGGAGGCCTTTGACAAGCGGGGACTGATCTATGGAATGGGTCACGCGGTGTACTCCATCTCCGATCCCAGAGCAGATATCTTTAAGTTCTTCGTGGAGAAGCTGGCCAAGGCCAAGGGACGGGAGAGAGACTTTAAGCTCTACAGCAAGGTGGAGAAGCTGGCCCCCCAGGTGATTGCCCAGGAGCGTCACATTTACAAGGGCGTCAGCGCCAACGTGGACTTCTACAGCGGATTCGTGTACAGTATGCTGGATCTGCCTCTGGAGCTCTATACGCCCATGTTCGCCATCGCCCGTATCGTGGGCTGGAGCGCGCACCGGATGGAGGAGCTGATCAACACGGACAAGATCATCCGTCCGGCGTACAAGAATGTGAAAGACACGGAAACTTATGTAGCATTGGGCGACAGATAATTAAGAGACAAGGGGACGAGCAATGTATCAGGCATCTTTAATTCTGGAGGGCGGCGCCAACCGGGGAATCTTTACCTCGGGGGTGCTGGATTATCTGATGGAGCAGGGTTTTCAGGTGCCCTATGTGGTGGGCGTATCTGCGGGAGCCTGCAATGCAGTGGACTATGTATCCGACCAGAGAGGAAGAACCAGGGCCTGCATCCTGGCTCAGAACGAGGAAAAGAAAAAGTTAGAGGAGCTGCGCAGGGTGACCAGAACCCGCAGCCTCTTCGATATGGATCAGATCTTTGACCATTTTCCCAACGGGGAATTTCCCTTTGACTATGACACCTATTTTGCCTCCCCTATAGACTGCGAGATGGTGGTGACCAACTGCAGAACCGGGGAGGCGGAGTATCTCAGAGAACGCAGGGACAGAAAACGGCTGATGGATATCTGCCGGGCCTCCTCCAGCGTGCCCGTGGGGGCCCCCATGGTCCGCATAGGCGGCCAGGAATATCTGGACGGCGGCCTGGCGGATTCGGTTCCCATCATTCACGCCTTGCAAAAAGGCTGGAAAAAGAATATACTGGTGCTGACCCGGAATGAGGGGTATCGGAAGAAACCCCTGCACACATCCCGGGCGCTGTACCAGGCTGCGTATACGAAATATCCCCAGCTGGTTCGTACCATCTGCCGCAGGGCCCGGGTCTACAACCGGACCATGGCCGCGGTGGAGAAGTGGGAGAAGCAGGGCAGGATCTTCGTCATCCGCCCCCAGATGAAGGCCATCGGGCGGCTGGAGCGGGATCCCCAGCGGCTGGAGGATTTCTATCAGGATGGCTATGAGCAGATGCGCGAGAAATATCAGGAGCTCCTGGAGTATCTGGGCCGGTAGGTGCAGCAATTTTTTGCGGCAAGAGAGGAAAAATCTGTGAACAACCGACCAAAGACAACACAGCTCCTGGCAATTTCCGGGTTTACTGTGACAGCAATGATCTGGGGCTTCGCCTTTGTGGTGGTGAAGAACTCCCTGGACGCCATCGGGCCCACGTATCTGTTGGCCTTTCGCTTTACCATCGCCGCCCTGGTGCTGGCGGTGATTTTCCACAAACGTCTGAAAAATCTGAGCAAGCCGGTGCTGCTGGAGGGAGCGGTGCTGGGAGGCTATCTCTTCATCGCCTACCTGCTGCAGACTGTGGGTCTGCAGTATACCACAGCGGGGAAGAATGCCTTCCTCACCACCATCTATGTGGTGCTGGTGCCTTTCCTTCACTGGATATTAAGCAGAAAGCGTCCCGGAGGGCGCTGCGTAGCCGCAGCCTTCCTGGCAATCCTGGGGATCGGCCTGCTGTCCCTGCAGGGGGATCTGACCATGAACCGCGGGGATCTGCTGACCCTGATCTGCGGAATATCCTTTGCTTTCCACATGATTTACATTGATAAATACACAGAGAAGCATGACCCGGTGACCCTGACGGTTTTACAGCTGTCGGTGACTGCGGCCCTCTCCTGGATAATGGCGCCTTTTCTTGACGGGGCCTTTCCCGCGTCGGTTTTCCGGGGGGATGTGGTAGTCAGCATGCTCTATCTGGGACTTTTGTCCACGATGGTGGGCTTCCTGCTGCAGAATGTGTGCCAGAAGTATACTTCTCCCAGCACCGCGTCCCTGGTGCTTTCCCTGGAGTCCGTCTTTGGGGTGCTGTTTTCAGTGATTTTCCTGAAGGAATATCTCACCGGCAGGATGGTGGCGGGCTGTGTGCTGATTTTTGGCGGAATTCTGCTGGCGGAGCTGGATCTGCCGTTTTTGAGCTTTAAGAAGAAGGAGAGACGGATGCTATGATTTTAGAGCGCTTTTACCCGGATGAGACATGCCAGTCTACCTACATGATCGATTACGAGGAGCGGTATGCCCAGGGAATCCGGGGAGTGATTTTTGATATTGACAACACCCTGGTGCCCCACGGGGCTCCGGCGGATAAGCGGTGCATAGAGCTATTTGCCCGGCTGCACCGAATCGGCTATGAGACCTGCCTGCTCTCCAACAACCAGCTGGAGCGGGTGAAATCCCTGGCGGACACGGTGGGGGCGCGGTTTATTGAGAATGCCCACAAGCCGGCCCGGGGAAATTACCTGAAGGCCATGGAGCTCATGGGCACGGATTTGCACAGCACCCTCTACGTGGGGGATCAGATTTTTACCGACGTCTGGGGAGCCAAGCGCTGCGGGATTCCCAACATCCTGGTGGCGCCCATCCATCCCAAGGAGGAAATACAGATTGTGCTGAAGCGGTATCTGGAGAAGATCGTCCTTCGCTCCTACCGGAAGCACGGAGGGAGGAAATCATGAGACATCTTATTCTGATCGGCTTTATGGGCAGCGGGAAAACCTCCCTGGGCAAACGGCTGGCAAGAGCCCTGAACCGTCCCTTCGTGGACACGGACCAGCGGGTGGAGCGGGCGGCCGGAAAAAAGATCAGCGACATCTTTCGCCAGGAGGGGGAGGAGGGCTTCCGAAGGCGGGAGACCCAGGCCCTGGCTCAGCTGAGGGAGGAGAAGAAGCCCTGCGTGATCTCCGTAGGGGGCGGACTTCCGGTGCAGCCCCAGAATCATTTGCTGCTGGAACAGCTGGGGACAGTGATCTACCTGGAGGCGCCGGTGGAGGTGCTGGAGCAGCGGCTGGCCGGGGATAAGACGCGACCTCTCCTGGAGGGGGGCGACCTGCACAGCCGGATCGTAAAGCTGATGGGGGAGCGGGAGGCGATCTACCAGGAGGTGGCGGATCTCATCCTTCAGACCGGGGGAAAAACCTTTGAGGAGCTCATCGCGGAGATCAAAAAGAGGACGGAAACCCTATAATTACGGGAAGATGTAAAAAATAGTTGAAAATTTCCAGGCAGTATTATAGAATGTAAAATAGTGAATTAGTGATTAGTACATTAAGGAGGAATATCGTTATGATATCAGCAGGAGATTTTAGAAATGGTGTGACTCTGGAGATCGACGGAAATGTAGTTCAGATCCTGGAGTTCCAGCATGTAAAACCTGGAAAGGGAGCAGCCTTTGTGCGCACCAAACTGAAAAATGTCATCAATGGCGGTGTTGTTGAGAAAACCTTCCGTCCCACAGAGAAATTCCCCGCAGCCCGCATCGACCGCGAGGACATGCAGTATCTGTACAATGACGGTGATTTATTCTATTTTATGAACTCTGAGACCTATGAGCAGATCGGCATCAACAAGGATACCATCGGGGATGCCCTGAAGTTTGTGAAGGAGAACGAGGTCTGCAAGGTATGTTCCTATAACGGAAGCGTATTCGCTGTGGAGGCTCCCCTGTTCGTGGAGCTGGAGATCACCGAGACCGAGCCGGGCTTCAAGGGTGATACCGCTCAGGGAGCCACCAAGCCGGCCACCGTTGAGACTGGCGCTCAGGTGAACGTGCCGCTGTTCGTGGAGCAGGGGGACAAGATCAAGATCGATACCAGAACCGGAGAGTATCTGTCCCGGGTTTAATCTGATCTGAGAAAAACCAATGATTTTTGCGGGGGCTGCCGTCGGCGGAGACTGGCGGCGGCTTCCGGTTTAATTTCTTTCTTATTTCATATTTCTTATTCAGGCGCGGCCGCGCCCTATTTTTCCATTTGATAAAAACAAAATAACGGGGAATGGCTTCCGACGGGGAAGGTGTATTTTTCGTGCCCAAAAGGCGGGGAAGACAGACCTTTGGCGCCAGAAGCCAAATAATAAATGAAAGGAGCAGTGTATGAACAGAGAAGCAGTATTTTTAGAAGAGCTGGAGGCGGAGCTGCGCCGGCAGCTGGAGGAGCCTGTGATGCTCCGAATTCACAGAATACCCAGGAACAACGGGGGAGAATCCCTGTGCCTGACGATCCTGCCGCCCGGGCGGAGGAGCTCCCCGGCAGTGCCGCTGGAACCGTATTTTTTCCGCTGGAGCCAGGGGCAGAGCCCCGGGGAGTTGGTCCGGGAACTTCTGGGGGAGTGGCGCCGGGCAGACCGGGGCAGAGAGCTGGAAAAGCTGGCCTTCGGGGATTACCAGCAGGTAAAGGGGAGAATCTACCGGATGGCTGTGAACCGGGAGAAAAACCGGAGGCTGCTGGAGGGACAGCCCTGGCGGCCCTTTCTGGACTGGGCGCTGGTCTGCTATTACCGGCTTGATCAGCGGCTGATCCCGGAGGCCACGGTGCGCATTGACAGGAGCCACTTAAAGCTCTGGGGAATTACTGAGGAGGAGCTTTTCCGGCAGGCCATGGAGAACAGCCGGCGGGATTTGCCGCCCCAGCTCTTCTCCATGGGAGAGCTTCTGGGAGTCGGGGAGGAGGAGCCTCCCCTGTATGTACTCACCAATGGGAACCGCTATCTGGGAGCGGAATCTATCACCCGGAGAGAGGCCCTGGAGAAGATTCAGGAGAAGCTGCCCGGGGATTTCTATGTGCTGCCCAGCAGCATTCACGAATGTCTTATCCTGCCCGATTCCGGGCAATTTTCCAAAGAAACCTTAAACCGGCTGGTACAGGAGATCAACCGGACCCAGGTGGACAGCGCCGAGGTGCTCTCAGACCAGGTCTATCTGTACCGGCGGGACTTGAACAAGCTGTGCCTCTGACAGCAGCCAAGACAGGGGGACGATAATTCCCGGGAAAAGCACCCGGGAGGCGCCGGGGCCGGGAAGGCATACAGAAGGCTGCGCCTTTGGCCCCGGCGGAGGCTGGATTTTCCGCCGAGTGGACGGAGATTCTCTTTTTGCTATTGTCGACACGATTTTGTGACATGATTTTGTCAGGGATTTTTTGCGGCAGGTCTTTACAAAAAATACTTTTTGTGGTAATATAATCAGGTGCCGGTGAGACCGGCAGAATCTGCATCTGTAGCTCAGGGGATAGAGCAACGGTTTCCGGTACCGTGTGGCGGGGGTTCGAATCCCTCCAGATGCGTTTTTTTGTACCCGCAGGAAGATTTTTTTCCGGGGAAGAGAGCAAAAGAGAAAAGGAAAATGAGGAAGCACAGCGTCCGTTGAGACAGTTTTGGAAGGAGGTCAGGACGGATGGATAACTTTAGGGAATGGCTTTCGGATAATCTGCGTTATATCATGCTGGGGCTGGGAATTGTACTGGTTCTGGCACTTCTGTTTTTTGGCATACATTTTGTCACCGGATTATTCTCGGATAAAGGGGATCAGGGCACGAAGCCGGCCCAGATTCAGACCAGCGATGTGGGAACGGAACCCACGCCCCAGGTGACGGCTACCCCCACGGCGGAGCCCACCCAGGAGCCGGAGCCCACGGAGGAGCCCGACCAGCTGCAGAAAGGGGCTTATCCGGCGGTGAACGCTCTGATAAACACGTATTACACAGCTCTGGGAGGAAAGGATGTGGATACTATCCGGGGAATCCTGGATGGCTTCAGCGAGGAAGACGGGGAGCTCATACGCTCCGCGGCTTATATCCAGGGCTATCAGAATGTGGAGACCTACACCAAGAAGGGGATGAAGGACGGGGAGTATGTGGCCTTTGTGGCCTACGATCTGAAGTTCGTCAACATTGATACCCTGTACCCGGGGCTCAGCCAGCTCTATGTGCGGACCCGGGAGGACGGAAGCCTGGCGATCCTGGGCGAGCCGGAGTCCACAGAGATGGAGACCTATATGGAGCAGCTCTGTGAGGAGGAGGATGTGAAGGCCCTGATCTCTGAGGTGCAGCTTCAGGCGGACGCGGCCAGCAGCTCCGACCAGGCCCTGCAGAATTTCCTGGGAGAATTGGGAATAGCCTGATTACCGGGAAAAAGAGAAAGATCAACCTATATGCGTTGGAAATAAAACGAAATCAAGGGGATATGGCGATTGAGTGTATATGTCAACTGCCATATGCCCCTTTTTTTCGTGTGTGTTTTATCTTGCTGAGCGTGTGCCTTAGAGACCAACGGAGGAATAGAATGAGGGGGCCGTTGACGTTGCGGATGAAATAATATACAATGAATATGACAAAACAAGGCAATGATAAAGGAGGATTCCGCTATGGGTGAAAAAGCAGAGATTACCTTTATGCAAGTGAGACTCATAAGACTTGCTTCAGAGAGTTGGAAGCTTCCGATTGACAAAATTGTTGAGATTTTTAAAAAAATGAATGTGTTTACTTATATAGAAAAAGGGTACGGAATTTTTCATTGTGAAGGTGATGAAGCTGTCTTGGAGGACATTGGCGATTTTTTGGAAAGAAAAGGGATTGATTTGAATGAAGGAATTAGCTGATGGGCTTACTCTCTATCATGGAAGCTATTGCCAGGTAAAACGGCCCCTACTCGAAAAGTGTTCAAAAAGAAAGGATTTTGGCAAAGGTTTTTATCTTACGACATCCAGAGAGCAGGCGATTAGCTTTTTGAAAACGGCGATTATCAAGGCGGAGATCGGCGGGATAATAAATGTCGGGCAGGAATACGGGGTGCTGTCAACCTTTGAAGTCCATTTAAAGCACAAGTTGTCCAGCTATATTTTTCAAGAAGCGGATGCAGACTGGCTTCATTGTATTGCGGCACATAGGAAAAAGGACTCTTTTGCAGAAATAGAAAAAGAAATGCAGCAGTATGATGTGATTGCAGGGAAAATTGCAGATGATGCGACAAACAGAACCTTGGTTGCGTATGTTTCGGGAGTATTCGGAAGGATGGGGAGC
The DNA here is from genome assembly GCA_018711815.1 of Candidatus Egerieimonas intestinavium. Taxonomy (GTDB): domain Bacteria; phylum Bacillota; class Clostridia; order Lachnospirales; family Lachnospiraceae; genus Egerieimonas; species Egerieimonas intestinavium. The sequence continues at coordinate 248 of DVHU01000021.1, read as the reverse complement.
GAGGCCGCAGATGCCTTTTGCATTGGTCAGTTGCTGCCGGAAAGATTGAAAGATCAGTATTGCTTTAAAACGGTAAAAGCACTGGACTGTTTAAGCTTTGTAAAGGGTGAGAAGATATGGCTGAAGAAAATGTAGTGAAAGAGCAGATGAACTTTACCATTGATATGCTGGTTACTATGATCGTGGAGGAGCTTTCAGAGGATCTGCAAAAAGATAGGAAGGATGTGCTGGCGGATTTTTGTTTGTCA
>DVHU01000020.1 GCA_018711815.1 Candidatus Egerieimonas intestinavium | reverse complement strand
TGTAACCGGCGGTCATTATAATACGCTATGTATCCTTCTATCATAGCCACAAGCGTCTCTCTGCTCGTAAAGCGTCTGCCATAGTAACGTTCCCTTTTTAAAATTCCCCAGAACCCTTCCATTGGGCCGTTGTCAATACATTTTGCTACCCGCGACATACTCTGTATCATCCCTGCACTCTCCAGTTTCTCATGAAATGCCCGGTTTGTGTATTGAAAGCCCCTGTCACTATGGAAAAGTGGATGGGCATCCGGATTCTCTTTGATCGCTTTATCAAAGGTACGGAATACCAGCGCATTATTATTCGCGTCGCCTATGACATAGGATACGATCCTTCTGTCATATAAGTCCAGAATGGCGCTTAGATAAACCTTGCGTTTCTCTAATCCATCATAGTAATGGAATTCTGTTACATCGGTAAGCCATTTCTCATTCGGGGCCTGCGCGTTGAACTGACGGTCAAGTATATTTTCGGCAATATATTGCGGTCTTTTTGCCTGGCGGGTACACCCGTTGTTCGCATATTTTATCGTAGACTTTATATCGAGCTTACGGCAGATCCGAAGGATTCGTTTGTCATTGGCTTTTATGCCATGATAACGCTCCAGATCATCCCGGATCCTCCGATACCCTTTGTCAGGGGAAGCTTTATGGATCTTTTCTATTTCATCTGCTATACGCTGGTTTTCCCGCTCACCTCCCGGTACTTTCCTATTGATCCATTTATAATACGCTGCATGGGAAACACTTCCAAGCTTGCACAGCAGCCGGATGGGATAACCGTGCTCTTCGTGTTCCTCTTTTATTGCACGGTATATGGTGTCGTGCCGGAGCAGGCTTAGTCCCACCCCCTCTCTATTTTTTCGAGTTTTTTTAAAAAGGATACTTCTATTTCTGCCCGCTTCTTTTCTGCTTGCAGCAGTTTTACCTCCGCCCGCAGTCTTTCCAGTTCGCTCATTTCCTCAGGGGCTTTTCTCTTCCCTCTACGGTCTTTCAGGGCATCCACTCCACCGGATTCATATTTTACGGTATAATTTCTGGCCTGTTGGTAAGATATCCCGTATTTTTCGGATGTTTCTGTATAATTACGATTATGTGTGATGCAGTATTGGACAATCTCGACCCTTTCTTCAAAAGTGGTCTTTCTTCCTTTTGTCATGATAGTACAGCCTCCCATTCCAGAAGATTTCCGTTTCTCATGACCATTATACTTCATCATCCACTTCCTAAGTTGGGTTTCTGATCGGATTTTATATTTTTTTAACACTTCCGAACCGGTAAGGCGTTTGGAAAGATAGTCTTCTACCGCAGCTTGTTTGAGTTCAGAAGAATAATGCCTTGCTTTGTTGCCGGTGACCAGACCTTCCCATCCAAAGGCGTTATATAAGCGAATCCAGCCTTTTAGGGCTCCTTGGCTCATACCATAGATACGGCAGAGTTCCCTGAATCCGTGGATACCATTGAGGTATTCTGTAAGAATGTGCGCCTTCTCCTCGTAGGAATACTTATGTTTAAATGCCATAATAAAATGCTCCCTTCTAAGTGACAAGTTTTTATTATTTCACTTGTCTACCTAGAAGGGAGCATATCATTTTCGTGTAATGCAGCAGCTTTTTTCAGCCCTATGTAGTCAAGCTATAATTTGTCCGGAATCTGCCGGTCCTCCGGCTTTCGGATAAGCAGATATTTGCGGATAAAGAAGAGAATAGCGATGGCCAGGACGCCGATGAGCGTCTCTGTGGTGGACAAATGCTCCACCACCATCTGCCGGGCCAGGGCGAACATGAGTACTTCCACCACCGTCTCCGCCGTGTGCTTGCAGAGCATCTTGATAAACTCCAGTCCCACCACCAGTCCCAGGGAGCGGGAGAGGAAGGAAGTGAAGAATTCCTCGGACATCTCCAGCACCGACAGCCGGGTCAGATCGTAGAGCAGGGAAAGCAGGGACAGGGCGATCACCGCCAGGATGATCACGGAGACCAAGACTTCCGCATAGCGGGCAATCCGGTAAATAGTTTCGTTAAATTTGCTGCGCAGGCTGGGGGATGACATAATTGAGACCTCCTTTTTCTTCCAGTATAGCATAGGGTAAGGTGGCGAGGCTACAAAAAACCGCAGGATATCCGAAAACTTCTGAAAAAAATTACTTGTATGAAGCCGGAGAGTGTGCTAACATAAGCACAGAGATAAAAGAAAATTCTTCGGGGCAGGGTGACCCGGATGAAGCTGCCAAGCTTAGTCCCAGGGAATTCCCGATCGGCGGTACAGTCCGCAAGCCGCAAGGCTGATTTGGTGAAACTCCAAAACCGACAGTATAGTCTGGATGAAAGAAGAATGTGCAGAGCTGTTTTTTGTATGCGCATGGCCCCGGTTTCTACCGGGGATTTTTTTGTTTCATAGGAAACTGCGTTCCTATGAAACAAAAGCGCTTCGGGAAGGAGCGCACTGCGGCGGGTCGCTTTAGCGATATAGTTAAAGCTCGCGCCAGTGCGCATCATGCGCGGAGGAAAGCAGCTGCGGCACGGGAAGAATTTCCTTTTGTGTTCTATCACATATAAAGGAGAGAAGAAAATGAGTGAGCATGTAGTAAAGAGAACAACTGACCGGACAAAGGTGAGAACCCTGGCCCAGGTGGCTATGCTGGGCGCAGCGGCCACTGTGTTGATGGCCCTGGATTTCCCCATTCCATTTTTGGCGCCGCCCTTCTACCAGATGGATTTCAGCGAGATCCCAGTGCTGGTGGGAGCCTTTGCCATGGGGCCTATGGCTGGGGTGGCCATTGAATTTTTGAAAGTTGTCCTGCATATGCTGCTGCAGGGAACCTCCACCGCAGGGGTGGGTGACCTGGCCAATTTCCTGGTGGGATGCGCCTATATGGTTCCGGCGGCAATGATTTACCGGACAAAGAAAACCAGAGGCAGAGCTCTGGCGGGATTGGCTCTGGGAACGGTGATCATGGTGACGGTAGGCTGCGTGATGAATGCTTTTGTTCTTCTGCCCGCCTATGCCGCGGCCTTTCAGGTGCCGGTGGAGAGCTTTATCGAGATGGGAACGGCCATTAATCCGGCCATCAACAGTCTGTTCCGTTTCTGCCTGCTGGCAGTGGGCCCCTTCAATCTGGTGAAAGGACTTTTGACAGCGGCCATTACGCTTATGATCTATAAGAAGATCAGTATTTTGCTGAAAGGAAATCTGTGATAAATCATGAGTAAAATTACCAGGGTCATTCCCCTGACGGACACTCCGTACGTGCGGATGTATCAGCTGGAGGGGATTAACAAAGCAGGGAAATCCCACAACTATTATCTGGCCTCCCGGACCATGCGCCCGGAGGAGCTGAAGCTTTATACCCGCCGGGATACGGCGGACGGAGTTGTCATCTACGCCCTGGACGATCAGGGACGCATGGTGCTGGTGCGCCAGTACCGCTGCTCCATCGACGATTATATTTACGAGCTTCCCGCCGGTCTGGTGGAGCCCGGGGAGAATTATCGTCAGGCGGCCATCCGGGAGATGAAGGAGGAGACGGGTCTCACCTTCGTGCCCCTGGAGGCGCCGGCCTGGATGGAAAAGCCCCTTTACACCACCATCGGCCTCACGGACGAGGCCTGCGCCACTGTATACGGCCGGGCCAGCGGCCAGGTGAGCCAGGAAAATCTGGAGGAGAACGAGGAACTGGAAATTGTGCTGGCCGACCGTCAGGAGGCCAAGCGTATCCTCCGGGAAGAGCGGGTGGCCCTCATGTGCGGCTACCAGATGATGCATTACATTTCCGACGAGGAGCCCTTTGGGTTTCTGGGGGAGAAATAAGAAAGCATCCTGAATTAAAAAAGTTGTACCCAGAATTGGGCTGTCACAATATTTGCTGGTTCCGTGTGGTCATGCAATTTGTGACAGCCCCATCTTTTTGTCTGGCTTTAAAGATAACTTCTAAAGCCCATACTCTTTCAGCCATCTGGCCCGCTTCTGGGGATCATCCCCCTCCGCCAGAAATTCCTCCAGCCGGTTTTCCGCCTGGAGACAGCGGATAAGCGATATCATATGCTGCTCGCCGGTCTCAAGTCCCTCCTTTCTGCCCTCCATTTTTCCTTTTTCGATCATGTAGTCACTGAGCACATTCATTCCTCTTTCCTCCTTCTCTTGCGTCAATAGTTCCAGCAGACGGTCATCCTCGGTCAGCTGCCGGTCGTATTCCATGGCGTCCATCAGCATAGTGCGCACCACCATCCCGTAGTGGATATCCGTCTGATTTTCCACTGCGCAGATGACATAGCTTCCCTGGTAGGAAGTTTTCATGCAGACATCCCTCTGGCGTCTCAGGCCTCCGGCGGTGCGGCAGACCGTCTCACAGGATACGGTGTCCTTTGGATCCAGGAGCTGGTCGCCTCCGAAGACCACGCCATTAAAAAAGTCGCAGAAACGCTGGGAATCGCAGAAATAGCGATTCAAAATTTCGTCTTTCTTTCCCATTTAACCTCCTTGTATGATTTGCTTTTTTGGAAAATTGGCTGAACAGCCGGATGTGATATGAAGTAAAGCAATTATAACACAAGGTATGGAAAAGATCAATAATCATTTATATTTATAATATACAAGATTGCAAGATGGAATTCAATAATTTGCAGCTAAATAAGATATGACAATTTCACACAAATGATGTAAATGAGTAAAGACTCTGGGGGATTGCGCAGGGCCTCCTCATTTTTTGCGCTGAGGGCGGATATAAATAGTACAAATCATCTCGGGGGAAATGAGACTTTGCCCGATCAGAAAATAGAAAACCTGTTGAATCTGGCCTTGGACGCCACGGAGGAGGAGCGGGCCCGCTCCCTGAATCTGAATGTGGGATTTAATGAGGAGGACCGCAGCTGGGATCTGCTGATCCAGTACATGGGGGAGACAGAAGGGCTTCTGGGGTTGGAGGGGGTCAGGGTGACGCCGCTTTTGGGCAATTACGCGGTGGTGACCCTGCCCCAGGGGGCCATTGACAGATTTGCCAACCTGCCCCAGGTGACCTTTGTGGAGAAGCCCAAACGGCTTTACTTTGCGGTGAGATCCGGCCGGGCGGCCTCCTGCGTGAATCCGGTACAGCTGCCGCCCTTAGCCCTCACCGGCAGAGGAGTGCTGGTGGCCTGTGTGGATTCCGGTGTGGATTACACCCACCCGGATTTTAGAGATGAGGATGGCGGCACCCGGATCCGCTATCTGTGGGATCAGAGCATCCCCGGCAATCCTCCCCAGGGCTATCAGCTGGGGAGCGAGTACACCCGGGAACAGATTAACCAGGCCCTGCGGGCGGACAGCCGCCAGGAGAGGGAGAAGCTGCTGCCCAGTGTGGATGCCAGCGGCCACGGGACCGCGGTGCTGGGGATCGCCGCGGGCAACGGCAGGAGCAGCGGCGGCGCCTACCGGGGCGTGGCCACGGACAGCGAGCTTCTGGTGGTCAAGCTGGGGAATCCCCGGCCCGGGGGATTTCCCCGGACCACCGAGCTGATTCAGGCGGTGGACTACGCGGTGAGAAAGAGCATGGAGCTGTCCATGCCCCTGGCCTTGAATTTAAGCTTTGGAAACAGCTACGGCTCCCACCGGGGAGACTCCCTGCTGGAGACCTACCTGGATACGGTGGCAAATATGGGCAGGAGCGTCATCTGCACCGGCACCGGAAATGAAGGGGATCAGGGAGGCCACACGGCGGGGATTCTCCGGCAGGGGCAGACCAAGGACGTCTCCCTGGCGGTGGGGGAGTACGAGAGCACGCTGAATCTGCAGATCTGGAAGCAGTATGAGGACCGGGTGGAAATTCAGCTGGTGCATCCCAACGGCACAGAGCTGGGGCCCATCCAGCCCTTCCAGGGAACCCAGCGCATACGCATGGATCAGACGGAGATCTTAGCCTACTACGGGGAGCCCAGCCCTTACAGCAGGGCCCAGGAGATTTACCTGGATTTTCTTCCCATAGAGAACTATATTGACAGCGGGGTGTGGAAAATACGGCTGATTCCCCAGCGGATTGTCCGGGGGAGCTACAACATGTGGCTGCCCGGCGGCCGGGTGCTGAATGAGGATACCCGCTTTTATCAGCCCATGCCGGAGGCCACCCTCACCATTCCCTCCACCGCCTCCCGGACGGTCACCGTGGCGGCCTACGACGCCCGGATGCTGTCCTATGCGGCCTTTTCTGGACGAGGCTTTTCCGGGGAGGAGTGGAGTGCAAAGCCGGATCTGGCGGCTCCGGGGGTGGAGGTGACCTCCGTCAAGGCGGGTGGAGGTTATGGGAGCTTCACGGGAACCTCCTTCGCCACACCCTTTGTCACCGGGGCTGCAGCGCTGATGATGGAATGGGGAATCATTCAGGGAAGAGATCCCTATCTCTACGGGGAGAAGGTTAAAGCCTGGCTCATTGAGGGGGCAAGATCCCTGCCGGGGGAGCGGGAGTATCCCAATCCCCGGGTGGGCTACGGGGCCCTGTGCCTGCGGGACAGCCTGGCAGGCGTATAGGGGGAGGCAGCCGCTAAAGGGAAGCAGCCTCTAGGGGGGAGGCGGTCTCCAGGGGGAGGCGGTGGTTAAGGGCAGGCAGCCTTCTGGAGGAAGGAGCGGACGCTCATTCGAGCCTGCTCCCGGCTATCCGCGGTCACAGGGAGAATGTGGCAGTCCCTCCGGGACTCCAGATAGGCATATAATTGGGCCAGCTCCTCCTCCGCCCCGGAGGCCAGAGTCACCCGGGTGCGCATGGAGGAGAGGGAGGCAGGGGTTTTCAGCACGCCCAGGCAGCAGGGGTGGGTTTCCAGCAGATCATAGAGCCTCTGGCGAAAGGCGGGAACCAGCAGCTCCCCTCCGCCCAGCTCATCCAGGCACAGGAAGGGAGCGGGGGCGGAGAGGAGCTGAATTCCCAGGGAGGCAAAGACCTCCGGCCGGAAAATCCGGCCCTGGGAGGTCTTCCAAATAAAGAGACTGTCGGCAGCCCCAGGGAAAAGCGGGCGGGAATGACCAGCCCTGTCCTCAGAGGGGATATTTATCACTGCGGCGCCGGAACAGGAAGAGGCCCAGGGCAGCAGCAGAAAGCCCAGGGTTTCCCCGGCGGGGGAAATCTGCCGCTGGGTGAAAAAGCCGGAGACCTTCACCCGGCAGCGGGCCAGTTCTTCCTTTAAAATCGTAGATTTTCCCGCGCCGGAGGGGCCGGTGAGAAAGAGATGGGGCATGGCAGATACCTTCCTTTGCAAAAATGATTGATGAGATATGCCCATTATATACGGAAAAGCCTCCAGAGGGCAAGAAAAGGAAAAGCCTCCTTGCCTCCGCCAAAGAAAATGTGTATAATACCTGTGGCCTCGTCCATCGAGGACCTGGAGGGAGGAAAGACCATGAGAAAAACCTTAGGCCAGCTGGCCAAATATTATAAACCCTACCGAGGAGTTTTCTTCGCGGACCTCTTCTTTGCCACCCTGGGGGCGGCGGTGACGCTGATTATCCCCCTATTGGTGCGCTACATCACCAACACGGTGATCTACCTGCCCCAGGGGGAGGCGGTGAGCCTGATCCTTAAGCTGGCGGCGGTAATGCTGGGGATGGTGGCCATCGAGGCGGTCAGCAACTACTACATAACCTACTTTGGACATATGATGGGCGCCAGGATTGAGCGGGATATGCGGGATGAAATCTTCGGCCATTACCAGAAGCTGTCCTTTACCTTTTACGATAACCAGAAGGTGGGGCATCTGCTCTCCCGGGTGACGGCGGATCTCTTTGACATCACCGAGCTTCTGCACCACGGCCCGGAGGATCTGGTGATCTCCGCTATCAAGCTGCTGGGAGCCTTCGCCATCCTGTCCGCGGTGAACCTGAAGCTGGCCCTGGTGGATATGGCCATTGTGGCGGTGATGCTGATTTATGCCATCATTTTTAACCGCCGGATGAAATCCGCCTTCCGGGCCACCAGGGCTAGGATCGCCGATGTGAACAGCCAGGTGGAGGACAGCCTCTCCGGAATCCGGGTGGTGAAGTCCTTTGGAAATGAGAAGCGGGAGATGGAGAAATTTCAGGAGGGAAATAACCGTTTTCTGGCGGCCAAGCGGAAGAATTACCTGTATATGGCCGGCTACCACACGGGAATGAACGCCTTCTCCACCATGATCACCGTGGGGGCCCTGGTGGTGGGAGCCTTCCTGATGACCGACGGGGAGCTGCAGGTGGCTGACCTGGTAACCTTCCTGCTCTACATCAGCAACTTTACCGAGCCGGTGAAAAAGCTGGTGAACTTTACTGAGCAGTTCCAGAACGGCTACAGCGGATACTCCCGTTTCCGGGAAATTCTCTCCATCGCCCCGGACATTGCAGATAAGCCCGACGCCAAGTCCATGGAGAAGGCCCGGGGGGAGATTGTCTTTGACCACGTGGGATTTTCTTACGAGGATCAGAGTGAGGAAGTGTTAAAGGATGTAAACCTACAGGTGAAGGCTGGAGAGTATGTGGCCTTGGTGGGCCCCTCGGGAGCGGGCAAAACTACCCTCTGCAGCCTGATTCCCAGATTCTATGATGTGACTGCCGGCCGGGTACTTCTGGACGGCGAGGATGTGCGGGACTTAAAACTGGCGGATTTGCGCCGGCAGATCGGTATTGTCCAGCAGGATGTATATCTTTTTGCAGGGACAATTTTGGAAAATATCCGCTACGGCCGGCCGGAGGCCACCGATGAGGAAGTGATCGCGGCGGCCAAGGCGGCCAACGCCCACGGCTTCATTTCCGAGATGCCCGAGGGTTACAATACAGATATCGGTCAGCGGGGCGTGAAGCTCTCCGGCGGCCAGAAGCAGAGGCTGTCCATCGCCCGGGTATTTCTGAAGAATCCTCCGGTGCTGATTTTTGACGAGGCCACCTCAGCCCTGGACAACGACAGCGAGCGGGTGGTGCAGGAGTCCCTGGAGAGGCTGGCCAAGGACAGAACCACCTTTGTCATCGCCCATCGGTTATCCACCATACGAAATGCCGGGCGAATCCTGGTATTGACTGAGGAGGGGATTGCCGAGGAGGGCACCCATCGGGAGCTGCTGGAGCGGGATGGGATATACGCTCACCTGTGCCGGGTTTGAGTAGGTTTTGTAAAAAGTACATTAACGCCATTGATTTTTCAAGGGAAACCGTCTATACTGATTAGAAAAATGCGCAGGATATAAGGGAGGAATACGTATGCGGCAGTGGGAAAAGCATGTGCGCAGGGTAGAGCCCTACGTTCCCGGGGAGCAGCCCCGGGAGGAGCGGATGATTAAATTGAATACCAATGAAAATCCCTATCCCCCTTCCCCCAGGGTGGAGAAGGCCTTAAGGGAGCTGAGAGCGGATACGCTGAGACTGTATCCCGACCCGGAGGCCGCCCTCTTGACCCAGGCGGTGGGAGACTATTACGGCCTACCCCGGGAGCAGGTATTTGTGGGTGTGGGCTCCGACGATGTGCTGGCCATGGCTTTTCTGACCTTTTTTAACGGCCAAGAGCCTATCTTGTTTCCGGATATTACGTATTCCTTTTACGATGTCTGGGCCAACCTGTTTCGCATCCCCTATGAGCAGCCGCCCCTGCGGGAGGATTTCACTCTGGACCCGGAGGATTATTACCGGGAAAACGGCGGTGTGATTTTCCCCAACCCCAACGCCCCCACGGGATTGGGGCTGGAGCTTTCTGCCATCCGGGATATTTTGGACCACAACCGGGACGTGGTGGTCATCGTGGATGAGGCCTATGTGGACTTTGGAGCCCAGTCCGCTCTGCCGCTGATTGAGGAGTACGATAACCTTCTGGTGGTGCAGACCTTTTCAAAGTCCAGATCTCTGGCGGGCATGAGAATCGGCTGCGCCATGGGAAGCCCCCGGCTGATCCGCTATCTCAATGATGTAAAATATTCCTTTAATTCTTACACCATGGACGCAGCCACCCTGGCGGCGGGGGCGGCGGCCATCAGCGACCGGGAGTACTTCCGGGAGACGGTGGAGAAGATCGTCAAGACCCGGGAGTGGACAAAAGATGAGCTGAGAAAGCTGGGCTTTTCCTTCGGGGATTCCCAGGCAAACTTTATCTTTGCCACCCACCAGTCCTGCCCTGCCCGGGAGCTCTATGAGGCCCTGCGCCGGGAGCACATTTACGTGCGGTATTTTAACAAGCCCCGGATAGACAATTATCTGCGAATCACCGTCGGAACAGACCAGGAGATGGCGGTTCTGATTGATTTCCTAAAAACATACTTAGAGAAATAGGAGAAAACAAAACATGAATGCACTGGTACAGTGGTTTACCAAAAACTTGAGTCCGTACATTTCAGCCAAAACGGTTGTTTTTATCATTTCCCTGCTGCCCATCCTGGAGGTGAGGGGAGGCCTTCTGGCGGCTTCTCTGCTGAAGATCCCCGAGGCGGAGGCCATTCCTATCTGCGTCATCGGGAACGTGCTGCCTATTCCCTTCATCCTGCTCTTTATCCGCCAGATTTTCAAGCTGATGAAAAAGACAAAGGCTTTTCGTCCGCTGATCGAGAAGCTGGAGAAGCGGGCCATGGGAAAGAGCGACAAGATCAAAAAGTATGAGTTCTGGGGACTGATGATTTTCGTGGGAATTCCTCTGCCCGGCACCGGCGCCTGGACCGGCGCGCTGATCGCCGCCCTGCTGGAGGTGGATATCAAAAAGGCCTCCGTGGCAATCCTCTGCGGCGTAGCCCTGGCTACCATCATTATGTATGTGGTGTCCTACGTGATGGTGGGAAATCTGGTGAGCTAAAAATAGAAATAATGGAAAGAAAAACAGAGTGCGTCAAAGGCAAAGCTTGCCGGAGGCGCGCTCTTTTTGTAAGGGAATTTTTATTGCTATGCTTCGGAAATACCAATATAATAAGAGGTGAAACAGAAATTGTCACGTATGATTGCAGGGTTTATAGGTGTTCCCCAATAACCTAAATACGCTATACATAAGGAGGCTGTACAATGGCTAAATATCGATGCAGTGTCTGCGGATACGTTTTTGACGAGGAGAAGGAAGGAAAGAAGCTGTCCGAACTAAAGGAGTGCCCTGTCTGCCACCAGCAGAGCGGGGTATTCCGGCAGGAGGAAAGCCGGGAGCCTCAGCCGGAGAGGGCCCCTGCCCGGGAGCTGTCCCTGGCATACCCGGAGGCCTACGCCAGAAGAGACGACACCATCCCCTATATGGAGGAGATTCACGAGATGGCGGTCACCGGCAAGAGCCGCATCGCAGCCATGGGAACCAGGATGCCCATGCCCGACTGGAAGGATATCCTGATTCTGGGGGGACAGCTGAATCCCATGCCCCTGGATGAACACGCCCCGGTGGATACCACCACAGTCATCGGCAAGCGCGCGAAAAAGCCTATGGTGCTGGAGCATCCGGTGTACATATCCCACATGTCCTTCGGGGCTCTCTCCCGGGAGACCAAGGTTGCCCTGGCAAAGGGGAGCGCCGCCGTGAAAACAGCCATGTGCAGCGGGGAGGGGGGAATCCTTCCGGAGGAGATGGAGGCGGCCTACAAATACATCTTTGAGTATGTGCCCAACAAGTACAGCGTGACCCCGGAAAATCTCCAGAGGGCCGACGCCATAGAGATCAAGATCGGCCAGGGCACTAAGCCCGGCATGGGCGGCCATCTTCCGGGGGAGAAGGTGACCCCGGAGATCGCCAGAATCCGGGAGAAGCCCCTGGGACAGGATGTGATCAGCCCCTCACGCTTCCCGGGGATTGACAGCCGGGAGGATTTGAAGACTCTGGTGGAGCAGCTGAGGATGGCCTCCGATGGACGGCCCATCGGCATCAAGATTGCCGCCGGCCGCATTGAGCGGGATCTGGAATTCTGCGTCTATGCCCAGCCGGATTTTATCACCATCGACGGCCGGGGCGGAGCCACCGGCGCCAGCCCCCAGCTGGTGCGGGACGCCACCAGCGTTCCCACAGTTTACGCCCTCCATCGGGCCAGAAAATATCTGGATCAGGTCCAGGCTCCCATTGATCTGGTGATCACCGGAGGACTGCGGGTATCCTCGGATTTCGCCAAGGCTCTGGCCATGGGCGCTGACGCGGTGGCGGTAGCCACGGCGCCCATGATCGCCGCAGCCTGCCAGCAGTACCGGATCTGCGGCACCGGCATGTGTCCGGTGGGAATCGCCACCCAGGATGAGCAGCTGCGCTCCAGATTCCAGATGGAGGCGGCGGCCAAGAGGGTGGAAAATTATCTGCGGGTGAGCCTGGAGGAGCTGAAAACCTTTGCCAGAATCACTGGCCATGAGAGCGTTCACGATCTGTGCCTGGAGGATTTGTGCACAATCAGCCGGGAGATTTCCGAGTACACGGATATTGCCCACGCCTGATTGCCCGCACCTTCTCCCCGGCTGCCTCATAGGATAAAGAAAAAAGGTTTTCTGACTATGGCATTTGAATCTTATGAAAAAGTGGTAGGGACTGTCCAGGAGATCAGCCGGGGAGATTCCTGCTGTACCCAGATGCTCTCCCTGATGACGGAGGGCGGTCTGGTACATGTGATCCTCTCCCCGGAGACCCGGGTCATCGACAGCGTCCGCATCAGGAGGGGGATGAGGATTGCCGCCTTTTACGACGTGAACCTGCCCACACCCACCGTCTTTCCGCCCCGGTACCGGGCGGAGCTGATTACTTCCCTGCGAAGGGATCAGAACGTGGTTCTGGAGTATTTCGACGCCAACCTGCTGGCGGAGGATAATTCCCTTCAGCTGAATTTAAGTCCGCTGACCAACGTGGTCACAGCCAACGGGCAGCGCTATACCTGTAATCCCGGAAATATGGAGCTGCTGGTTTACTATACAATCACCACCTTCAGTATTCCGCCTCAGACCACGCCCCAGAAAATCGTGGTGATGTGCCCGGAATAAAAGACGAAGCTGCCGCAATAAACAAAGAAGGGGCTGTTGTATTATTCGATATTCTCGTATATTTATGCATTTGTACTCAGCCTGCGCTCACCTGGAGCCTTTAGTCTCCAGGATGTGCTCGGCAAATTCGTACAAACTGCATAAATATGTGAGATATTCGTTAATTGCAACAGCCTCTTCTTTGTTATGTGGCAGTATTTTTAGGTAAAACAAAGTAATTTATTTTAATTTGCCATGTTTGTGTTCATGCTGGGAAATGGCCTGTCGGATAAGGTATAGCACCTCACCGTTGATGGAACGCCCGTCATACTCTGCAAGGCTTTTCAACTTCTTATGGGTCTCAGAATCAATGCGTAAACCTAAATGTTTATCTTTGTCCATAACATCTCCTGTCTACTCATTTTATACTTACAGCAAGTACAAGATCAGTTTAATGTGGGTAAGTACATTTTAAGTACATACAGCGATAGAGTGGCCAAAATGAACTTATTTTAAGTACACTAAATTATAGAAAGGAAATGGATATGAGTGTAAAAAGAAAAAAATATTATTACCGGATACGGGCGGAAGCATTTTGGAGTACCGCAGCCTGCGTTCTGCTGCTGTTTGCGGGGGTGTTTTTTAAAGATGATATTTATGAGAGATGGCTTCACAGCGGTGGAACAGAAAACGTTGCTATAGAAAAGATGAAATCCGGTCTAAAGTGTGTGGGCACATGTTACCTCTGTGGAAACAGCGATGATAGTTTGATGGATCACTATCGGAAGAGGGATTCGATAGGACTGATTTCTATTAATGACTGGTATGTTCTGGATTTCAGGCTGGACACTTCTGAAGCGGAGGAGGGGGACGGCAGTTGTGCGTCTGGCAATACCGGAGAAATCATGTATTCTTTAAACAATAACTTTTCCGGAGAGATGGCCGCTGTTGAGGTGATACTTCCAGAAGATTACGATCTAAAAAAGGAGAAGATACAGAATAGCCTTTGCCAACAATGCCTGGACAAAGTAGTGGAATCTCTGGAAGTCCATAAGTGGAAAAACGAGCGGAAAAAGGCAGTTCCCCTTTGTCTGATGGATTTTCAGACATTAGAAATTTATTCGGTTCAGGATTGGCATAAAGGGTGCCTGATCGGGGATTATTGGGTGGATATTAAGACAGAAGAGAACCAAATTGAAATAAATGCCTACAAAGTGCGGGAGTAAGATGGTTAGTAAAGGAAAAGGCGACCAGGAGCTGTTGTATTATATGGAGATATTCGCAAATGGCAACAGCTTCTGGTCAATAAGTTCTTGCGATATTTTTAAGAGCGGTTGTTCCAGACATGGCCCAGGATATCCTTCAGCACCAGCATGGCGTCCATGGGGCTGTAGCCGTAGGCACACTCCAGATCCTGGAGGAGTTCCTGCAGGCGGGCGGCGTAGGCTGGGATATCCACTTGCTGCTGGTAGGTGGTGAGAACCGGATATTTCTCCCCCCACAGCTGGGTCCAGTCGATTTTTTCCTGGGTTTCCTGGCTGGTGTTTTGGATTACCTGCCGGATTTCCGTCACATCTGCGTCGAAGTCGATGAGCTCATCCAGGGAGAGATGGTACAAGACTGCCAGACTTTTGGCCTGGCGGATGTCCGGCAGTGTCTCGTCCGTCTCCCACTTGGAGATGGTCTGGCGGCTGACGCCCAATTTGGCTGCGGTCTCCTCCTGGGTCAGGCCGCAGTTTTTGCGCGCAGTAAATAAGCTCTGTCCTAAGTTCATCTAAAATACCTCCCGTTTCCTTATGCTGCCTCTATTATAGAGTCCAAAACCAGGAAAGTCCACCAAGGATTCCCGGCAGTTTTGCCCGGATTCTTAACAGGGAGGCGACAGACCTACTCGGGGATCTGCTTTCCCGAGGGATCCATATGAAAATCGCCGGTGCAGATTAGCTGGGAGATGGGGACAAATTCATAGCCCATGTCTTTCAGGGTGGTGATGAGAGTGTCCAGGGCCTGGGCCGTGTACTTGGCGCCGTTGTGACAGAGAATGATGGCCCCGCCCTCCAGGGCCTTGCTGGTGGTGATCCGGCGGATAATGTCCTCGGTTCCGTAATTTTTCCAGTCCAGGCTGTCTATGGACCACTGGATGGGATAGTAACCGCAGGCGTAGGCCGTCTGAATCACCTGGTTATCATAGTCCCCGTAGGGAGGTCGAAAGAGGGTCATCTCCACCCCGGTGAGTTCCTTGACCTTCTGGTGGACTGCCATCAGTTCCTCCTCCTGCTCCTGGGCGGAGAGTTGGCTCATATTGGGGTGCGTTTTGCTGTGGTTCCCCAGATCATGGCCCGCCTGGCAGATCTGCTTCACATCCTCCGGGTAGCTGTCTACCCAGCCGCCGGTCATAAAGAAAGTGACCTTCACCTGGTGCTTGGCCAAGATGTCCAGGATTTCCTGGGTATCCTCATTTCCCCAGGCGGCGTCGAAGGACAGGGACACTTGCTTTTTCTCTGTCTCCACACAGTAAATGGGCAGGTTGCGGCCGCCCACACTGCTGTCGGCAGCGGCCCGGACACTGCCGCTGGAGGCGTACAAAAGCGACAGGCCCGCCACGGTGAAAAGGCCGAAGGCCAGGACCACAAAGGGTTTTAATGGTTTCATGGGCAGTAACTCCGAAATCCAGAAATTACTATAGCCTATGACGGCACAGCGGGAAACATGTCTGGGGACAGGTCTAGGGGCAGTTCCTAGAGGGAGTCCTCGGCGGGGAAGCGGAGGCTGCAGGGGGAAAGCGCAAAGAGCTGGACAGGAGCCAGAAATGGTTTATAATGAAAGGGAGACTGACGAAAGATTTCAGACCCCAAAAGGAGGACATGAGCATGGCAGAGAAAATAGCGAAGAATCTCACGGAACTGATTGGAAATACCCCGCTTCTGGAGCTTGGAAGGTACGCAAAGGATCAAGACTTTAAAGCCCAGGTGCTGGCCAAGCTGGAGTACTTCAATCCCCTGGGCAGCGCCAAGGACAGGCCCGCCTACCGGATGATCCAGGAGGCCTGGGAGCAGGGGCTGATTGATCAGAACACGGTAATTATTGAGCCCACCAGCGGAAATACCGGCATCGGGCTGGCCTTCGTGGCGGCCACCCAGGGGCTTCGACTGGTGCTCACCATGCCGGAGACCATGAGTATAGAGCGGCGGAAGCTGGTGCAGGCCCTGGGGGCGGAGGTGGTGCTGACTCCGGGGAAAGAGGGGATGTCCGGCGCCATCCGCAGGGCCCAGGAATTAAAGGAATCCTACGGAAATGCCTGGATTCCCCAGCAATTTGAAAATCCCGCCAACGCCCAGGCCCACCGGGAGACCACCGCGGAGGAGATCTGGAGAGACTGCGGCGGGCGGGTGGATATCCTGGTGGCCGGTGTGGGCACTGGCGGAACCATCACCGGCGTAGGCAGTGTGCTAAAGGAGAGAAATCCGGAGCTTCAGGTGGTGGCGGTGGAGCCAGCGGGCTCGCCGGTGCTCTCGGGAGGGCAGCCGGGTCCCCACGGTATTCAGGGGATCGGCGCAGGCTTCGTGCCCAAGGTTCTGGAGGCGGGGCTTCTGGATGAGATTATTCCCGTCCGGGAGGCGGACGCCTACGAGGCAGCCCGGCGGGCGGGACGATTGGAGGGACTGCTGGTGGGCATCTCCTCCGGGGCAGCCCTGTGGGCCGCCGGAGAGCTGGCCAGACGGCCGGAGAACGCCGGCAAGCGGATCGTGGTGGTGCTCACAGACAGCGGCGAGCGCTATCTCTCCACAGACCTCTATGAGGTAAAGGGTTAAAGAGGCCGGTCACAAAAAAGCTGTTGCAATTAACGATATTCCCGAATAGTTATGCCTTTGTACTCAGCCTGCGCTCCCCTGGAGCCTGTAGTCTCCAGGCTGTGCTCGGCAATTCGCACAAACCGCATAACTATACGGCGATATACCTTAATTGCAACAGCTTTTTTTGCATCCCTTAAATTTTACAAGAAAATGTATTTCAGGACGAAGAGTACCGCCAGAACATACATCAGCAGGCTGATTTTCTTCTCCTTGGCTTTCCCGGCCAGCAGGTTCAGCACCACGTAGGTGATCACGCCCATGGCGATACCTTCGGAGATGCTGTAGAAGAAGGGCATGGCCAGGATGCAGATGTAGGCGGGAATGGCCTCAGCAAAATCGTCGAAATCAATCTTCGTCACAGAGCCCATCATATAGAAGCCTACGATGATCAGGGCCGGGGCCGTGGCGAAGGAGGGGATAGCCAGGAACACCGGCGACAGGAATACGGACAGTCCAAAGAGAACGGCCACCGTAAAGGAGGTCAGTCCCGTTCTTCCGCCCTCGGTGACACCGGTGGCGCTCTCCACAAAGGTGGTGGTGGTGGAAGTACCCAGCAGGGCTCCGGCCACGGTGGCCACCGCGTCGGCAAAAAGGGCGCCGCGGATCCGGGGCAGCCGGCCCTGGTCATCCAGCATGTCCGCCTTGGAGGCCACGCCGATGAGGGTTCCCAGGGTGTCAAACATATCCACAAAAAGAAAGGCAAAGACAACCACCAGAAAATCCAGGGAAAAGATATTGCTAAAGTCCAGCTTAAAGGCCACGTCCGCCAGGGCGCCTATCTGCAGGCCCTGGGAGAAATCCGGCAGCAGGGAAGCCCCCTGATAGAGACCAGTCAGCTGGCAGATGATTCCCAGGATCCAGGTGATCAGGATGCCCAGGAGGATTCCGCCCTTGACCCTCTTGATCACCAGAAAGGCGGTAATCAGGACGCCGATGATGGCCAGCAGGACGCCTATGCCCTCCGCGGCGAAGGTGTCGCCGGAGAAGTCGTAGAAGGACACCAGGGTGGAGTCGTTATTTGCCACAATCTTGGCGTTCTGCATACCGATAAAGGCGATATAGATACCGATGCCGCAGCCCACGGCTATCTTGAGGGTCTGGGGGATGGCGTTAAAGATGGCTTCCCGGACGTTAGTCATGGAAAGGATGATGAAAATGATGCCTTCCACGAATACCGCCGTCAGGGCCGTCTGCCAGCTGTAGCCCATGCCCACCACCACGGTGTAGCAGAAATAGGCATTAAGCCCCATGCCCGGCGCCAGGGCGAAGGGATAGTTGGCGGCAAAAGCCATGATCAGCGTGCCGATGACCGCGGCCAGAGCCGTAGCCATAAAGACGCCGCCGGGATTCATCCGGGCGGAGCCCTCCAGTCCCAGGATATCGTTAAAGGCAGTCATGGTGCTGGGATTTACAGCTAAGATGTAGGCCATGGTCATAAAGGTAGTGATGCCGGCCATGATTTCCGTCTTTGCTGTGGTGTGATTCTCTTTTAACTTAAAGAGTTTTTCAAGCATAGTTCTTCCTCCCTCGTTTTGGTAAGAATGATTCTCAGCTACAGAGTCATTGTAGACGGCCCGCGGGCCATCTGTCAAGGCCAGACGGGAATTGACAAATTCCTTTCCCATTGCTATCATAAGGGCAATACCAGAGAGGAGAAATCAGCCATATGAAATTTACAAAAATGCAGGGCTTGGGCAACGATTACGTCTATGTCAACTGCTTTCAGGAAAAGATAGAAAATCCGGCGGAGCTGGCCAGGTTTGTCAGCGACCGCCACTTTGGCGTGGGGGCGGACGGCCTTATTCTTATCAAGCCCACCCCCCTGGCGGACTGCGAGATGGAGATGTACAATGCCGACGGCTCCCAGGGAGCCATGTGCGGAAACGGTATCCGCTGTGTGGCCAAGTACGCCTACGATTACGGCCTGGTGGACAAGGAGACCATCACCGTGAACACCAAGAGCGGCGTCAAGACCCTGGAGCTGACGGTGGAAAATGGAAAGGTTTCCAAGGTGAGGGTAAATATGGGGGCTCCCATTCTGGAGGCCCGTCAGATTCCCATTCTCTGCTCCCAGGAGCAGGCGGTGCAGCTGCCCCTGGAGGTGGACGGGAAAACCTACCAGATTACCGGAGTGTCCATGGGAAATCCCCATGCGGTGGTTTGCGTGGAGGATGTTAAGGGCCTGAAGCTGGAGGAGCTGGGGCCGAAGTTTGAAAATCATCCGGCATTTCCCGACCGGGTCAACACGGAATTTATCCGGGTATTGGATCGCAGCACGGTGGAGATGCGTGTCTGGGAGAGGGGCTCCGGGGAGACTCTGGCCTGCGGCACCGGCGCCTGCGCCGTGGCGGTGGCCTGCATCGTAAACGGCTACACCAACGAGCGGGTGACGGTGAAGCTTCTGGGAGGTGACCTGGATATCTACTGGGATCGGGAGGCCAACCTGGTGTATATGACCGGGCCGGCGGTAACCGTCTTTGACGGCGAACTTTTTCTTGACAAACCGTGACCGGGATGGTAAGTTAGAACTATGATATAGTATGTTACTTAAGCGATGATTAAGGCATTCACTATACATAAATATTTTTTGGATGTTTATGTGTATTAATGCCTTTTTTTCGTCCTTTTTTGCTGGAGTGCGGAAAAATTGCCAGGCGCGCAGACATCCGCAAAAATAAAACAGAGAAAAGGAGAGTAACGAGATGAAAGACAAAATCTTTGGCGTGCTGCAGCGAGTGGGAAGATCCTTCATGCTGCCCATCGCCATCCTGCCGGTGGCGGGACTGCTGTTGGGACTGGGCGGCTCCCTGACCAATGAGACCATGCTGGAGGCCTACGGCCTGCTGAATGTCATGGGGCCGGGGACGGTATTTAACGCGATCTTCAAGGTTATGAGCGACGCCGGCAACATTGTGTTTGCCAACCTGCCGCTGATTTTTGCCATGGGCGTGGCCATCGGTATGGCCAAGAAGGAAAAAGAGGTGGCGGCCCTGGCGGCGGTCATCGCCTTCTTTATCATGCACGCCTCCATCGGAGCTATGATTGCCAACAACGGCGGCTCGGAGACCATGCTGGAGGGAGCGGTGACCTCCGTGTGCGGAATCACCTCCCTGCAGATGGGGGTGTTCGGTGGTATTATTGTGGGTCTGGGCGTAGCGGCCCTGCACAACCGTTTCTATAAGATTCAGCTGCCCCAGGTGCTGTCCTTCTTCGGAGGCACCCGGTTTGTGCCCATCATCAGCGCCCTGGTTTACACCTGTGTGGGTATCCTGATGTTCTTTATCTGGCCGGTAATCCAGAACGGAATCTATGCGGTGGGCGAGGTGGTATTAAATTCCGGCTACGCAGGCACCTGGGTCTACGGATTCATGGAGCGGCTGCTGATCCCCTTCGGACTTCACCACGTATTTTACCTGCCCTTCTGGCAGACGGCAGTGGGCGGAACTATGGAAGTGGCCGGACAGCTGGTGGAGGGAGCGCAGAATATCTTCTTTGCCCAGCTGGCTGACCCCAGCGTACAGCAGTTTTCCGTTTCAGCTACCCGGTTTATGTCCGGAAAGTTCCCGCTGATGATCTTCGGCCTTCCGGGAGCGGCTCTGGCCATGTACCGGACGGCCAAGCCCGAGAAGCGGGAGGCGGTGGCCGGCCTGCTGATCTCCGCAGCGCTGACCTCCATGCTGACCGGTATCACGGAGCCTCTGGAGTTTACCTTCCTCTTTGTGGCGCCGCTGCTCTACGGAATCCACTGTGTGATGGCAGGTCTGGCCTACATGCTTATGCACATATTTAACGTAGGAGTGGGAATGACCTTTTCCGGCGGATTTATCGACCTGTTCCTCTTTGGAATCCTCCAGGGCAACGGCAAGACCAACTGGATTTGGGTGGTAATTGTAGGCGCAGTCTACTTTGTGGTGTACTACTTCCTCTTCGGCTTCCTGATTAAGAAGCTGGATCTGAAGACCCCGGGCCGGGACGACAGCGAGGAAGTGAAGCTGTATAGAAGAAGCGATATGGAGGCCAGGAAAGGCGGAGCCGGACAGAAGGAGGGAGCCGCAGAGGACGAGCTTTCCATGAAGATCTGCCAGGGACTGGGCGGAAAGAAAAATATTTCCGATGTGGACTGCTGCGCCACCAGACTGCGCTGCACGGTCCACAAGTCAGAGCTGGTCAGCGACAGCCTGCTGAAGGCCACCGGCGCCTCGGGAGTGGTTCACAAGGGCAACGGGGTGCAGGTAATCTATGGCCCCAGAGTTACGGTGATCAAGTCTAACCTGGAGGACTATCTGGAGACTGCCCCGGATACGGAGTATATTCCCCAGCAGGCGGAGGAGCAGAAGGAGGAAGCTGCTACGGAGAAGCAGCAGGGCACGGTGACTAAGACGGTGATCATTTCCAGCCCCATCACCGGCACGGCGGCGGATCTGTCCACGGCCCCGGATGAGGCCTTTGCCGGGAGAATGATGGGAGACGGAGCGGTGGTGACGCCCCGGGAGGCTCTGGTATGCGCGCCCGAGGACGGAGAAATCTGCTTTGTCTTTGACACAAAACATGCGGTGGGCTTCCAGACGGATTCAGGGCTAAGCCTGTTGATTCATGTGGGCATCGACACGGTGAATCTCAACGGCCAGGGCTTTGAGGTGCTGGTGGAAAACGGTCAGAAGGTGAAGAAGGGAGAGCCTATGCTGAAGCTGGATCTGGAGTATCTGGGGCAGCACGCGCCCTCTCTGGCATCTCCGGTGCTGTGCACGGAACTGGAGGAAAATCAGAAGATCAGGCTGCTGAAGGAAGGAAATATTCAGGCGGGAGAGCCCCTGTTTGCGGTGGATTTCTTCCAGTAAATACATGATGAGCGGGGAAGGATATGTATAGGATTACGAAGGTACTCAATCATAACACGGTGCTTGCCGTGGGCGAGGACGGCCAGAGCAGCTGGCTGATTCTGGGAAAAGGCGTGGGCTTTGGGAAGAAGGTTACGGAGCGCATAGAGCTCCGGGAGACGGACACTCTCTATTCCCTCCAGGAGTCCACGGAGCGAGGAAGGGCCACGGAGCTGGTAAAGTCCATCTCTCCGGAATGTCTGGAAATTGCCGACGAGATTCTGGGGCGGGCGGAGCAGACCTTCGGGAAGATAGACCGGAATATCCTCTTTCCCATGGCGGATCACCTGGAATACGCCATCCAGCGAATCCGAAAGCAGGAGCAGATCAGCAACCCCTTAAATGATGATATCCGGGTGCTGTTTCACGCGGAATATAAGGTGGCCCAGGAGATCGCTCCCATACTGCTGGAGCGGATGAACATCCAGATTGAGGCGGACGAAATCGGCTACATTGCCCTGCATATCCACTCGGCCATCGAGGATCAGCGGGTGTCCCAGGCCATGCAGATGGCCGGGGCCGTCCGCGACTGCATCTCCCTGGTGGAGCGGGAGATCGGCAGGCCCATTGACCTTCTGTCCCTGTCCTACAACCGGCTCATGAACCATGTGCGCTACATGGTGGCCAGAGCCCTCAGCGGGGAGAAGCTGAAGATCAATATGAACGATTATATTGAAACAAAATTCCCCAAAGCCTTCCAGACAGCCACCACCGTCTGCGACCATATCAGCTGCAGCTTGAAATGCCCTCTGGACGAGATGGAGATCGGCTATCTGGCCATGCACATTGAGCGGGTGGCCAGCGACGAGCTGAAGGAAGAAGAAAAATAAGGTGAAAAGCTATGTGAACGCCGGGGACATCCGAGCCATTCCCAAGGGCAATTTGCAAAAAATATATTGACCAGCCATGTGATTTGTGATAGGCAATGTAAAAATATGTTTCTGCTGAGAAACGCTTATTTTTACTCCGTTAGGCCATTGAAGGAGTAAAAATAAGCGTTTATTTTTTTGTGGAGGTGTGTATGGTATTTCGGGAAATGAGAAGAAAAAAGCAGATGATCGGATTATTATTTAACTCAGTCTATATGATTGTAGACGGCGTATTCATTGGCAACCGTCTTGGCCGGGACGCCATGGCGGCGGCCGCCGTGTCTGTGCCGCTTGTGGAAATACTGATCGCGCTGTCTATGGCGGTGGCCACCGGCGCAGGCGTTACGATTTCCGCACACATTGGTCAAGGGGAAAAAGAAAAAGCGCGCCATATGTTTAGCCTGGCAGCCCTGTGTACCGCTGCCATGAGCCTGCTGATCGGTGTATTGGGGAATATGTTTATCCATCCGCTGGCTGAACTTTTGGGCTCTACCCCGGCTATCCACCATGAGGCGATCAGCTATATGCGGTACATTGTCACCTTTTCCCCATTCCTGCTGTTTAGTTTTTTATTGACGAGATGAAGCGGATTATTACCATAGGTCGTGAGTTTGGAAGCGGCGGAAGAGAAGTGGGAAGGCGTTTGGCCGAAAAGCTGAATGTCGCCTACTATGATCGAGAGATTGTGGATGAATTACTTAAGCGAACGCAATTAGCAGAAAGCTACGTGCTGCAGGTGGAGGAAAGCCGCCCTTTGCCGCTGCTTCCCATAAGGACTGCGCGGACTTTCGGTATTCCCGGCAATTATCCCCTGGAAAATCGCCTGTCTATTTATCAGCAGGAAAGAGAAATCATCCGTGAGCTGGCGGAGAAATCGGACTGTGTGATTGTTGGGCGATGCGCGGACTACATTTTGCAGGCTTGGAACCCTTTTCGGCTGTTCATCTATGCAAGTATGAGCTCCAAAATTGCCCGCTGCCGGGAAAAAGGAGACGACGCCGCAGGGATGACGGACAAAGAGCCTTGAGGGAGTAATCCTTCAGGGCTCAAATTAGTGGGAGGTGCGTATGCCAAGAAGACCGAATATACCGTGTAAGGTTCTGATGGAGCGAGGTGTTAAAATGTAAAAAAATATTTTACATTTCTATTGATGTTTCTTTTGTTTCTGCATATAATAAGAGTGAAGAAATGGAAGGAGGTCATCACAATGAAGTTTGATGAATTATTTGAACAGAGAAGTCTGGTGGCTTCAAAGTTAAAAGATTGTATCAGAGATATGGGTTATACAAAAGTTTCCTTTGCTTCGCAGGCAGACATTTCACGCCCAACGCTTGATAAATTATTAAATGGCAGTATAGATAATAAGAGCTCGTTTGATCGTCATTTACAGAAAATATTGAAGGTGCTTAACATGACGGTTGAGGATTTGATATTATATCATGCAGCTCCAACTAAGGTTGCTTCTGCGACAGTTTTTTCCCAGAATGCACCAGAAGATCATAAAATGAGTGATACAGCCAAGAAACAGTATGATTTGTTGCTTGACGTTATTGACTTGTGTGCAATTTATTACTAAGGGTGTATGATGTCCAGTAGACATCAGCTTTGCGCCGACCGAAGCGGAACGGAGACGTGATTGTATGAGTGAATTAATTACTGCTAACAATTTGGATCTTGTTATTAAAAGAAATAGAGAGATAAATGATGAAGTTTCAACACTGGCTATTAAGCTTCAGACAAATCCATCTATAATGAAAGTGGCTTCAGCACATCAACTAGCACTGATAATACTGCAAGGATTTGGCTTGGTTCAAATGCCTGTTGAAGATAAGTTTTGGAGTGGAGCAATATATGTCAAGGATGGAAAAATCATTCCAGTTGTAAATACGGCTTTACCAAGAGCTAATCAATATTTTACTGCATGGCATGAAATATATCACTTGATATTTGATAAAGTATCATTTGACCATTTTATCGAAACAGATAATACACTTGAAGAGAGAAAAGCGGAATGCTTTGCAGCATGTATGCTGCTCTCCGGTGTTGATAGATATTTTACGGAACTTCCAGAAATGGACTTTATTTCTAAAGTATTTTATTGCATGTCAACATTTCAAGTACCCTATAAGGCTGTGTTAGTGTCGTTGTATGAATATGCTATTCAAAGTGAAAATGATAAGCTCGGTAATAGAATAAAAGAAGTGTTTGATTTACAGGTTGAAGATTTACCAAGTAGGTTTAGAGCTTTAGGATTAGATGATAGTTTAGTAAGTCCATCCTACGTTATAAATACATCCTCTTTGCAAGAAAGAATAAAAAAGACTAAAGATGCAAATCCGGAACTTAATTATCATAAGGATAATGAAGAGTATTTAGCAAATATCATGGCAGAAATGGCCATGATAACAAGGAGGGGCGAATGATAGAAATACCAAAGATTACAAGAATTGGTGATAAAAGACATATCGCTCTACTGGATACTTCTTCCCTTTCGTTTATGCAAGGTTTGCAAATGAAGGGGTTGCAACCAGAGTTGGTGCTGATGGATTATGATTTGATACTGATTCCGGAATGGGTATTAATTGAAATAAATGATGCCCCAGGACGGGTGAGTTATGTGCAGGACTTAATTGGAAAAGGCTACCCAATATATTGTATTGAGGAGGAGACTTATTCTGATTTGGCGGGTAGCGAGGAAGGTAACCTTTATCAAATTGTTCTTGCAGCAACACGTCAGTTAGCAAGAGTCAGAGGTTATTTACGTAGATATGTTCAAACAATAGATCCGTTGGATATGGATGCGTATAAGGATTGGATAAAAAAGCTATATGATGAATGGCCCATTTCTGAAGAGGTACTATCAACAGGAAGAATAAAAAAGAAAAATGCTGGTGAAGTATCAATTACTATTTTGGCAGAGGTTGTATCATGGTATTATCCTGAAACTAAGGCGTTGACAGTATATTCCCAAGATGGAGATACATATGAATTTCAGAGAAAAGCCGAAGCTGCTTTGAGAGCTGTTTTTGCATCAAAAACTCCTGTACCAGTTTCATATAAGAGTAATGATGCTATATTATGTCAGCTTGCAAGAAATGGAAATATAAATATAGAAAATATTGGCGATTACAGAAAAGATGTGCGGAAAATCACATATAGCAAAGAACAGGATGACCATTCCATTGTATTGGCCACAGAATTAGTAGATAATGAGTTGTTTGCACAGTTAGTTGATGACGAAACAGTTCATATTATTTTTTAGATACAAATTATAAAAGTTTGTAACACAGCCCCAAAAGCACTTGACAAACTTTCATGCAAAAAAATGGCCAAAGGCGATAAAAACCACTTTTGGCCATTTGAGTTTTCGGTTTTCCACAATGTCAAATTGCTTAACTTATTGACATTGGCCATACAACAGCCCCTTTTTTACAGCAGATGGATTCCGCGGGCCGCGCAGGCTTCCTCTATCTCCTGGGGCCACAGGGAGCACTGTACCTCTCCGATGTGGGCCTTGCGCAGATAGAACATACAGATACGGGACTGGCCGATACCGCCGCCGATGGTGTAGGGCAGCTGCTTCTCCAGGATAGCCTTCTGGAAGGGCAGGTTGGCCCGCTCCGGGCAGCCGGCCTTTTGAAGCTGCTGGGCCAGGGAATTTTCATCCACCCGGATACCCATGGAGGAAAGCTCCAGGGCGATGTCCAGAACAGGGTAGTACACCAGAATATCGCCGTTTAAGGCCCAGTCGTCGTAGTCCGGAGCCCGGCCGTCATGCTTCTGGCCGGAGGCCAGCAGATCGCCGATCTGCATCAGGAACACGGCTCCCCGCTCCTTGCAGATGAGGTACTCTCTCTCCTTGGGGGTGGCGTCGGGGTACATATCCTCCAGCTCCTGGGAGGTGATAAAGGAAATCTCCCGGGGCAGAATTTCTTCAATATAGTCATACTGGATAGACATGAACTTCTCTGTCTTTTTCAGACATTTGTATACGGTTTTCACCACCTCCTTAAGGGTGTCCACCGTGCGCTCCTCCCGGGTGATGATCTTCTCCCAGTCCCACTGATCCACGTAGATGGAGTGGATGTTGTCGGTGTCCTCATCCCGGCGGATGGCGTTCATATCTGTGTAAAGACCTTCCCCGTGGGAAAATCCGTATTTCTTCAGGGCGTAGCGCTTCCACTTGGCCAGGGAGTGCACGATCTCCGCGGGGGCGTCGTTATTCTCCTTGATGCCGAACTGCACAGGGCGCTCCACACCGTTTAAGTTATCATTGAGACCGGATTCCGGCGTCACGAACAGCGGAGCGGATACCCGGAGCAGGTTCAGGCGCTGCACCAGATTCTGCTGGAAGAAATCCTTTACGGTCTTGATTGCCTGCTGGGTGTCGTGAAGATTCAGGGCTGGCTGATAGCCATCCGGTATCATCAAATGTTCCATTGCTTATCCCTCCATTCATTATGTTGGCGGCGGAAGCCGCAAAAACGATGTTTCTATTATACTCGATTGTGGGAAATATGCAAATGGTTTTTGCGGAGAAAGCCGCAAAAACCGGATATTGACAAATGGAAAGCCGCCGGATATTCTAATATTAAAGAAATACATATCCGGGGAGGAGGGGGAACATGAAGAACAGGTGTCAGCTCTGCGGGGGAAAAATCGTAAACGGCAAATGCAGTGACTGCGGCATGGACTACACCCGGCGGCGGGAAGAGTACCGGCTCAATGAGACCCGGAGAAGTCCGGGGGAGGAAACTGCCGCGAAAAAATCCCCGGAGACGGGGGCTCAATTTGTCAAGGGGGCAGCCCAGAGCGCCCGGAGGCCCCAAAACCCGGGAAATATTTTCTCGGAGGTCAGAAAGCAGTACGATGTCTCCCGAAGGACAGTGGCTGAGGCCAGAAAGTCCCAGAAGCTGAGTTGGGCGGTGTCCATACTGATTTTGCTTCTGGTGCTCATCTGCATGGCTCTGGGTTACACCCAGTGAAAAGGGCAGGGAGAAAAGGGATAATAGCAGGGGAGGGATACCTCCCCGATTTTTATGGAGAAAGAGGAGAGAGATGGATAGAGAGAAGAGACAATTTTACCGGATGGTCATCGGGCTGGTGTTGCCCATGGCGCTCCAGAATCTGATCAACGTGGGGGTCACCTCCGCGGACGTGATTATGCTGGGAAAGGTGGGGGAGACAGCCCTCTCCGCCTCCTCCCTGGGCGGGCAGGTGTACTTTATTTTGAACCTGATTTTCTTTGGCCTTACCTCCGGGGCCGCGGTCCTGACAGCCCAGTACTGGGGAAAGCAGGATACGAAAACCATCGAGCGGGTGCTGGGGATTTCCCTGCGGATCTCCCTGGCAGTGGGCTTTGTGTTCACCCTGGCGGCGGAGTTAATTCCCTCCTGGCTCATGAGGATCTTTACCAACGAGGAGGAAATTATCCAGGCGGGGGTTCCCTATCTGCGGATTGTGGCCGTATCTTACCTGTTCACCGCCGTGACCATGGTTTACCTGAACATCATGCGCAGCGTGGAGAAGGTCATCATTGCCACAGTGGTTTACAGCGTATCCCTGCTGGTGAATGTGGTGTTAAATGCGATATTTATCTTTGGCCTTCTGGGTTTCCCGGCCATGGGCGTGGCGGGAGCCGCTCTGGCCACTGCCATCGCCCGTTTTGTGGAGCTGGTGATCGTGCTCTGGCATAACAGCAGAAATAAGGTGGTGAAGCTGCGGCTGAAATATGTGGGCTATCGGGAGAAGCTGCTGATGAAGGACTTTGGCCGATACGTGCTGCCGGTGCTCTTCAACGAGCTGCTGTGGGGCGGCGGCATGGCCACCATCAGCGCCATTTTGGGCCACCTGGGCAGCGCTGCGGTGGCGGCTAACTCAGTGGTTCAGGTGACCCGCCAGCTGGCTATGGTGGTATCCTTCGGCGTGGCGGGGGCCACTGCCATCGTGCTGGGCAAGACCATCGGGGAAGGCAAGGAGGAGCTGGCCCGCACCTACGCCCGGCGCTTTGCGCGCATGTCCGTGGTGTTGGGCATCGCCGGCGGCCTGGTGGTGCTGGGCGTCTCGCCCATTGCCCGCCATTTCCTAAATCTGACGCCCCAGGCCAGCCATTACCTGAAATATATGATGTACATTATGTCCTACTTCTGCGTGGGCCAGAGCATCAACACGGTTCTGATTGTGGGGGTATTCCGCTCCGGCGGAGACACCAGGTTCGGGCTGGTGCTGGATGGAATTACCCTCTGGGGCGGGGCAATCCTTCTGGGAATGATTGCCGCCTTTGTGTGGAAGCTTTCCGTGCCCCTGGTATTTGTGTTTTTAGCCAGCGACGAAATCCTCAAGCTGCCCTTTTCCTTCTGGAGATACCGCAGCCTTAAATGGCTGAAAAACATCACCCGGGAGCAGACCTCGTAGAGAAAAGGCTTTAAAATCCGGGGGATTTGTGGAAACTTCCGAAAATGAAAAAGAGGGCTTTCTTTTCGGAGCACGGTGTGCTATACTTTGGAATACAAGATTTAGAGAAAAATAGAAAGTAAAAACACAAGATATAGTGTTGCGAGGGAGATTATGATTTATATTATTAAGAAAGACGGGACCCGGGAGCCCTTTAATGCGGAGAAGATCGTCAAGGCAGTCAATAAATCCGCAGCCAGAATTCTCTACCATTTCAGCGATGAGGAGATTCAATTTATCTGTAAGTTTGCCA
The DNA here is from genome assembly GCA_018711815.1 of Candidatus Egerieimonas intestinavium. Classification (GTDB taxonomy): domain Bacteria; phylum Bacillota; class Clostridia; order Lachnospirales; family Lachnospiraceae; genus Egerieimonas; species Egerieimonas intestinavium. The sequence goes on along the minus strand of DVHU01000020.1, from coordinate 33,463 downwards.
CGGAGAAGGCAGAGTCCCTGAAGAAAGAGGAGATTGCCATCCAGGATATGCACAATATTGTGGAGGGAGCCCTGGAGCAGGTGAATCCGGCGGTGGCCAAGAGCTACCGGGATTATCGGAATTACAAAGTGGATTTCATCCATATGATGGATGAGGTATATACCAAAAGCCAGTCCATCCGCTACATCGGAGATAAGAGCAACGCCAACACGGACAGCGCCCTGGTGGCCACCAAGCGGAGCCTGATTTTCAACGAGCTGAATAAGGAGCTCTACCGGAAGTTTTTCATGAACCGCAACGAGCTGCAGGCCTGCAAGGACGGCTACATTTATATCCACGATCAGTCTGCCCGGCTGGACACCATGAACTGCTGTCTCTTCGACGTGGCCAATGTGTTAAAGGGCGGCTTTGAGATGGGAAATGTCTGGTACAACGAGCCCAAGACTCTGGATACGGCCTTCGACGTTATGGGCGACATTATCCTGAGCACCGCTGCCCAGCAGTACGGCGGGTTTACGGTGCCGGAGGTAGATAAGATTTTGGGGCCCTACGCCCAGAAGAGTTACGACCACTACTACGCGGAATTCCTGAAATACGCGGATCCCGACTGGAAGGGCCGGGAGGAGAAGGCCGTGGAGTACGCCCTGGACAAGGTGCGCCGGGACTGCGATCAGGGCTGGCAGGGTATCGAGTATAAGCTGAACACGGTGGGATCCTCCCGGGGAGACTATCCCTTCGTGACCGTGACCCTGGGCCTGGGCACGGAGCTTTTTGAGAAAATGGTAACCATCTCCCTTCTGAATGTACACAAGGAGGGCCAGGGAAAGGCCGGACACAAGAAGCCGGTGCTGTTCCCCAAGATTGTTTTCCTGTATGACAAGAACCTCCACGGGGAAGGATGCCCCTGCGAGGATGTCTTTGAGGCCGGAGTGGCCTGCTCGGCAAAAACCATGTACCCCGACTGGCTGTCCATGAGCGGTGAGGGCTACATTTCCAGCATGTACAAGAAGTACGGCAAGGTGATCAGCCCCATGGGCTGCCGGGCCTTCTTAAGCCCCTGGTATGAGCGGGGCGGTATGGAGCCCGCCGACGAGGATGATGTGCCCGTGTTCGTGGGCCGGTTCAATATCGGAGCCGTGAGCCTGCACCTGCCCATGATCCTGGCCAAGTCCCGGTCGGAGAACCGGGATTTCTACGAGGTGCTGGACTTCTACCTGGAGATGATCCGCTCCCTGCACAAGAGAACCTACGATTATCTGGGTGAGATGCGGGCCTCCACCAACCCCCTGGCCTACTGCGAGGGCGGCTTCTACGGCGGCCACTTAAATCCCCACGACAAGATCCGTCCGCTGCTGCGGCCCATGACCGCTTCCTTCGGAATCACGGCCTTAAATGAGCTGCAGGAGCTGTACAACGGCAAATCCCTGGTGGAGGATGGAGCCTTTGCCCTGGAGGTGCTGAAATATATCAACGACAAGATCGCCGTCTACAAGAAGGAGGATAATATCCTCTACGCCATCTACGGAACTCCGGCGGAGAGCCTCTGCGGTCTCCAGGTGGAGCAGTTCCGCAAGATGTACGGCATTGTCCACAATGTGTCTGACCGCCCCTACGTCAGCAACAGCTTCCACTGCCACGTGACGGAGGATATTTCCCCCATCCAGAAGCAGGATCTGGAGGGCCGCTTCTGGGAGCTGTGCAACGGCGGCAAGATTCAGTACGTGCGCTACCCCATCGACTATAACATCAAGGCCATCAAGGCCCTGATCCGCCGGGCCATGGACCTGGGCTACTACGAGGGAGTGAACCTTTCCCTGGCCTACTGCGACGACTGCGGCCACCAGGAGCTGGAGATGGATGTGTGCCCGGTCTGCGGCTCCAGGAATCTGACCAAGATCGACCGGATGAACGGTTATCTGTCCTACAGCCGGGTTCACGGGGACACCCGCCTGAACGCGGCCAAGATGGCGGAGATCGCCGAGCGGAAGTCCATGTGATCAAGTTAGAAAACTAAACAGGAGCCTGCTGCTTTAGCTGTCTTTCCTAATACCGGGAATTCAGCTGAGAGCGGCAGGCTCTTCTTTTCTTTTATTTATGGAAATAAAAGGCTCCTCCAGGATGCGCGCATGCTTTTATTTCCGGTCAATCCCATGTATAATTTAGAGAAAAGGGAGGACGCCAGATGAAGAAAAAAGCGTGGTTTGCGGCAGTAATTTTTCTCCTGGCCGCGGCGGTCGCGGCAGGCTATGGGATCAGAAGCAGCCAGCGGGAGGAAGCCAGCCGCTATCGGCCCGAGTACCGCTATGGGGAGATGGCAGTAGTTGGTATTTATCGGAACTCTGTTATGGTAACTGTTGGGGAGAAGCGGTATAGCCTGGAGATGGAAGGAACAAAGGTATACGACAGTTCCGGGAGAGAACGGAATGTAGAGGAACTGAGAGAGGGGATGGAGCTTCTGGTGGCGTATACCTCCATTCAGGAGACGGATCCGGGACAGATCCGGCCCCAGTGGGTGGAAGTTATCGGGGAGCCATAAGGGCAAGGAAGGGAAGAGGCCCCTTGGGTATTATGCACAAAAACAAAGAAGCAAAATAGTGCAATACGGCAAAACGAAAAGGAATTGCTGAGAAGCATTGACACCTTTGGTAAAAGTGTTATAATGAGACCGTAATGAAACGGGTTTCAAGGGAAAAATAGACAGAGCAGAAAAGGGTGAGAGAGATGGCAAGCATCAGAGAAGTGGCAAAATTAGCCGGGGTATCACCGGCGACCGTATCAAGGGTAATGAATGGGACAGCGAATGTTGATAAGGAGAAGGCTTCGAGGGTTGAGCGCGCCATCGAGGAAACCGGTTTCAAACCCAATGAAGTGGCGAGAGCACTTTTTAAAAAATCCTCTCGGGTTATCGGGGTGATTGCTCCCGATATCGACAATCCCTTCTTCAACGAAATGGCCAAAGCGATTGAGGGGGAGGCATATCGGCAGGGATACCGCATTACCTTATGCTATTCCGAGAACAACGTAGAGAAGGAACGGGAGAGTATCCGGATGCTCTCCAGCATGAATGCGGACGGCATTATCCTGATGACAAACCACGAGGAAGTGGAGGATGAGGTAGAAGCCAGCGAGCTTCCCGTGGTGGTACTGGACCGCACGATCCGGATGGATCGGGGGATCGCATGTATCCAGGCAGACAACTATGCCGGAGGACAGATTGCCACAGAGCATCTGATCCAGTGCGGCTGCAGAAATATTGTAAATGTCTGCGGCCCCCAGAGGTTTTCCAGTGCCCGTCAGAGATACCAGGGTTATCTGGATGCATGCAGATACCATGGCCGGGAAATCCAGATGATCGAGTGCGACTACAATTTTGCTGACGGGCTGATTGTAGCGGAGCAGATCCTGCAGCAGTATCCCGGAGTGGACGGCATCATGGCCTGCGACGATATCGTGGCCATCGCCATTTACAAGGTACTGCGCAGAGCGGGTTATCATGTGCCGGAGGATGTGCAGCTGATTGGCTTTGATAACGTGATGCTGGGGACTATGTTTACCCCGGAGCTCACCACCGTGGAGCAGCCCATTCGCCAGATGGGCAAGGCGGCGGTGAATATTGTTATCAACTATATGAAGCAGCACACCATCCAGAAGGATCAGATATTTCCGGTGCGGCTGGTACAAAGACAAACGACAGTATTAAAGAAATAGAAAGTGAGGCGGTTAGCGAGGATGAAGATTTCTGTAGTGGGAAGCATCAACATGGACATGACGGTGACTGCGGAACGTATTCCCCAGAAGGGCGAGACCCTGAAGGGCGGAGAGCTCAAGTACATCCCCGGGGGAAAAGGTGCCAACCAGGCGGTGGCTATGGCCCGGCTGGGGGCGGACGTGGAAATGTTCGGATGCGTAGGAGAAGATGAGAACGGCAGGATGCTGCTGGAAAACTTCAAAAGAGAGGGAGTCAAGGCAGACCATATCCAGGTTATCCCGGGAGTGGTCACGGGAATTGCCCTGATCACCGTGGGAGATCAGGATAACACCATCATCGTGGTGGAGGGAGCCAACGGCCGCGTGGACAGAGCCTATGTGGATTCCATCGCCCAGGAGCTGCTCCAGTCGGAGCTGGTGGTTCTGCAGCACGAAATTCCCATCGATACAGTGGAGTATGTGGTGGAGCTCTGCAGCAGCCACGGCATCAAAGTAATCTTAAATCCGGCGCCGGCCCATCCGGTGAAGGCGGAGGTTCTGGAGAAAGTCACTTACCTGACCCCCAACGAGCACGAGGCGGTCATCCTGTACGGAGAGTGGGAGACCGAGGAGCTGCTGCGCAGATACCCGGAGAAGCTTTTGATCACTCAGGGATCCAGGGGAGTGAGCATAGCCCGGAAGGACGGAAGTATCCTCACTGTTCCGGCCAGAAAATCCACAGTGGTGGATACCACGGGAGCGGGGGACACCTTAAACGGAGCTTTTGCGGCGCGGATGGCTGAGGGAGCTGAGTTGGAGGAGGCTCTTCGGTTCGCCAATGTGGCAGCCGGGTTATCCACAGAAAAATTTGGAGCCCAAGGCGGAATGCCCACGAAAGCTCAGGTGGAGCAGGAGCTGGAAAGGATGGGAAAATGAAGAGAAACGGAATTTTAAACAGTGATATTTCCCGGGTGTTATCCTACATGGGGCACACAGACCGGATCGCCCTGGGGGACTGCGGCCTTCCGGTGCCGGAGGAGACCGAGAGAATAGATTTAGCTCTGGAGTTTGGCAAGCCTTCATTTTTGGAGGTTTTGAAACCGGTTGCAAACGACATGAAAATCGAAAAAATTGTCCTGGCGGAGGAGATCAAGAGCCAGAATCCGGATATGCTTCAGGGAATTCTGGATACGCTGGGGATCGCGGACATGGAGCAGGGAGAGATCCAAGTGGAATTTGTTCCCCATGAAGAGTTTAAGAGACAGACCCGGGACTGCAAGGCTGTGATCCGAACCGGGGAAGTGAGCCCCTACGCCAACGTGATTTTGCAGTCCGGCTGCATATTCTCATGAGAGGGAAGGAGGAGAAAAGATGCATATTGAAATGAAGGGGATCGACAAGGCCTTCGGCTCCAACCAGGTATTGAACCAGGCGGGTTTTGAGCTGAGGGACGGCGAGGTCCATGCCCTGATGGGGGAAAACGGAGCGGGAAAATCCACGCTGATGAAAATCCTCACCGGCGTGTACACCAGGGACGCCGGAACCGTCAAGGTGGACGGGAAAGAAGTGGAGTACAAAAACCCCCAGGAGGCAGAGCGGGCAGGAATTGTCTTTATCTATCAGGAGCTGAATGTGATGTTCGACCTGACCGTGGAGGAAAACCTGTTCCTGGGCCGGGAGATCAAGAAGGGCTTCGGCGTCTGCGACAAGAAGGCCATGAGAAAGAAAGCCCGGGAGGTTCTGGAGATGATGGGCGTATCCATCGATCCCGGAGAGCTGATGGCTAACCTGTCCGTGGGACAGCAGCAGATGATTGAGATCTGCAAGGCGCTGATGGTGGACGCCAAGGTAATCATCATGGATGAGCCCACGGCGGCTCTGACCCAGAGCGAGACGGAAGCCCTGTTCCAGGTAATTCAGTCCCTGAGGAAAAAGGGCGTGTCCATGGTCTACATCTCCCACCGTATGGAGGAGATCTTCGAGCTCTGCGATCGGATTACCGTGCTGCGGGACGGCCAGTACATCGGGGTTAAGAACATTCCCGAGACCAACATGAATGAGATCGTCAAGATGATGATTGGCCGGGAGATCGGCGAGCGCTACCCCAGCCGTCAGATCACCCTGGGCAAAGAGGTGATCAAAGTCACCGGACTCACCAAGAAGGGCGTGTTCCACGACGTGAATTTCAGCGTCCGGGCCGGAGAGGTTCTGGGGGTGTCGGGTCTGATGGGCGCCGGCCGTACAGAGATCATGCAGGCGATTTTCGGAAACCTTCCCTACGAGGAGGGAACCATTGAGATAGAGGGCAAGAAGGTCACCATCAAAAATCCCAGCCAGGCCATTGCCAACGGAATCGGATTTATCACCGAGGACAGAAAGACCGAGGGTCTGATGCTGGAGAAGAGCATCCGGGAAAATGTATCCCTCTGTAATCTGAACATTATTTCCAAACACTCTGTGCTGGGCAAGGGGGACGAGAAAAAGCTGTCCCAGAGAGCCATTGAGGATTTACATATCAAGTGCTTCAACGCAGAGCATGAGAGCGGAAACTTGAGCGGCGGAAATCAGCAGAAGGTGGTTCTGGCAAAATGGATTTTCACCTCGCCGAAGATTCTCATTCTGGATGAGCCCACCAGAGGAGTGGATATCGGCGCCAAGAAAGAGATTTATCAGATTATCAATAAGCTGGCAGGACAGGGAGTGGCCGTGATTATGGTATCCTCCGAGCTGCCGGAGGTTCTGGGAATGAGCGACCGGATTATGGTAGTCCGGGAGGGCGAGATCCGCGGTATTTTGAGCCACGCGGAGGCAAATCAGGAAAATATTATGACGTTGGCCACGGGAGGTACAATCTAATGGAAAAGAATAAGAAAAATGTGGGAGCATATTTACAGGAATATGGCGCGCTGATCGCACTGGTACTTCTGGTAGTGGGAATCAGTATAGCCAGCCCGGAATTCAGAACGGGAAGTAACTTTTTGTCACTGCTGCGTCAGTCATCCATCAACGGCTTCATCGCCTTCGGTATGACCTGCGTAATCCTTACGGACGCCATCGACCTGTCTGTGGGTTCTGTGCTGGCCCTCTCCACGGCTCTGTGCGCCGGGATGCTCAGCAGCGGGGTTCCGGCAGTGCTGGCCATGATCCTGGCCCTGGTAATCGGAACAGCCCTGGGTGTTGTCAGCGGATTCCTGGTAACCAAGGGAAGACTTCAGGCATTCATCGCTACCCTGATCACCATGACCGTGTATCGCGGACTGACGCTGATCTACATGGATGGAAAGCCCATCTCCAACCTGGGAGACAGCTTTGCCCTGAAACTGATCGGTAAGGGAAATATTTTCCGGATTCCCGTTCCGGTTATCCTGTTTGCCCTGATTTTTGCAGCCTTCCTGTTCCTGCTGACGAAGACCACCTTCGGAAGAAAGGTGTACGCCACCGGAAGCAACGCTAAGTGCGCTAAGCTGGCCGGTGTAAATATCAACCGCACCAAGATCATCGTATACGGAATTTCCGGTCTGATGGCTTCCCTGTCCGGACTGATCCTGCTGTCCCGTTTGAGCTCCGCGCAGCCCACCTTGGGAGAAGGCTATGAGCTGGACGCCATCGCCGCTGTTGCCCTGGGCGGAACCAGTATGAGCGGCGGCCGCGGCAAGATTCAGGGAACTCTGATTGGTGTCCTGATCATCGCTGTGCTGAACAACGGACTGAACATTTTGGGCGTGTCCTCTTACTATCAGGATGTGGTAAAGGGACTGGTTATTCTGGTTGCAGTGCTCTCTGACCGGAAGCGTTAAATTTGAGGAGGAGAAGGAAAATGAAATTAAGAAGAATCGCAGCCCTGGCTGCAGCGAGCGTGATGACTCTGGCCATGACCGGATGTCAGATTATTACCATCGACGGCGAGACCCCGGTAAATACAGACGGAGGCCTGGTGGGAAATGGCTCTGTGGGTCTGTCGGTATCCACACTGAACAACCCCTTCTTTGTGAGCCTGGCTGAGGGAGCCAAGGCGGAGGCTGAGGAGCTGGGTATGGAGCTGATCACCGTAGACGCCGGCGACGACGCGGCTAAGCAGACCAACGACGTGGAAGATCTGATTTCTAAAAATGTATCTGTGCTGATCGTAAATCCCGTAGATTCCGACGCAGTGGCTCCGGCTGTTAAGGATGCCGTTGCCCAGGGAATCAAGGTTATCTCTGTGGACCGGGTGGTCAACGGGGTAGAGGTGGACTGCCAGATCGCCTCCGACAACGTGGCAGGCGCCAAGATGGCCACTGAGTATCTGGTGGAGACCATCGGTGAGCAGGCCAAGGTAGCTGAGCTTCAGGGTACTCCCGGCGCATCCGCAACCATCGACCGTGGAGAAGGCTTCCACCTGGTAGCAGACGAGAAGCTGGAAGTAGTGGGAAGCCAGACCGCGAACTTCAACCGGGCCGAGGGAATGACGGTTATGGAGAACCTGCTGCAGTCTGACGGCGCCATTGCCGGTGTGTTCGCCCACAACGACGAGATGGCTCTGGGAGCTGTGGAGGCTATCGCAGCCACCGGCAAACCTATCCAGGTGGTAGGCTTCGACGCCACAGACGACGCCCTGGCGGCTGTTCAGGAGGGAAGAATGCTGGCCACCGTGGCTCAGCAGCCGGACCAGATGGGCAAGACTGCCGTGGACACCGCCCAGAAGCTCATCGATGGAGAGACGGTAGAATCCTCCATTCCTGTAGAAGTAAAATTGGTAACCAAAGAGTAAGAGTAAAACCTAAAAGGATCGAGCTTTAGGCTGACCCGCTGAAAATTCCCGCAGGGATATGCATACAAACTGCATATCCCTGCGGGAATTTTGTCTTGGGGAAGCCTCTGCATCAGAAATCCCGCAGTAAATTTGGCTATTTAAAAAATGGATTTAGAATAGCCGAATTATTGACAGAAATCCGATATTTGGCCATAATAAAGTTATGTATGTTCCAGGACGATCTAGACGCCTAGGCCCTGGCTAAGAGGGCGCAGTCCCGATGATCTGAACTATAAAGGAGTTAGATGGATGAAGAACAAACAAAATGAAATTGTTTTGTATCATGGAAGCCCTAATAAACAAATTTGTCCCACGTATGGATTAGGAAATGACAAGCATGATTACGGAAAGGGATTTTATTTGACCCAAAGTCTAGCATTGGCGTCTGAATGGTCAGTCTGCAATCCCATCGAAAAAAATGGATGGGTACACAAATTTATCCTGGATACCGGAGAATTAAAGATATTGGATTTTGAAAAATATGATGTACTTTCGTGGCTTGCAGAGCTTATGAAACACCGAGATGCAGATACAGGGCGAAGATATACAGTATTAGCGCCTAAATTTATTCAAAAATATCAGATATCTACAGAAGAATATGATGTGATTAAAGGCTGGCGCGCAAATGCGTCATATTTTTATATTGCTAAGTGTTTTGTCAGAGATGAAGTTGATCTTGACATTTTACCAGATTTATTGAAATTGGGAGATTTGGGAATCCAGTATTGTTTAAAGACAGAAAAAGCTTTTCAATTTCTCAGAGAAGAGTTTTCAGCACTGCAGGAAATCGAGTACACCAGAGTGAATCAGCAATATATACAGCGTGACAAGGCGGCAAGAGAGGCAATGTATACGTTGATTAACTCAGACCAAAATAAGATCGAAAAGGTGTTTAGCAAATTAATATAAGAGGTGCAATCATGGAAGTGTTCAGTAAGAGCTACCTGGAAGAAGTTGTTGAAAATCAAGGAAAATTATTTGAATATGCAGAAGAACACTGGCCCGGAATGGATGTGGCAGATTTTATAGAAGCATATATGAAAAGTCATACAAGAGCCATGATCGATAAGGGACAACCGTATGTCTGTACGATGGATGCGGAAAATTTGTTTGAGTATTTCCTGGAGTATGAAAAATATGAACCGAAGCCAGGGAAAGCAGCAGGAGGATTTGCACCAAATTGGATTGGACAATTTTATGCACTGTTTCAATGGGTATATGGAATTTCCAGCAAAGAAGTTCTCAAATTGCTTCCGACAGAATTTATGTTTGCGGCATATCCGGGGGCGCATGATCTTGATTTGTATTTGGCCGTCCATAAGGTGGGAGAACAATGTGGACTTAAAGCGCCGGAAAACTCAGGTGGTCTGGGGAGGAAAGATATTTGATTTGTTTTCACAATCCCGAGGAAGAAAATGGGTATTTGAGTAATTGGTATTTATCGAAATTCACAGTTGATGGCGTAACTTTCTCGTCAACAGAACAATATATGATGTATAAAAAGGCTCTGCTGTTTCAAGATCAAGAATCGGCAGAAAAAATATTGCGTACAGACAATGTATCGGAAATAAAAACATTGGGCAGAAACGTGCAGAATTTCGATGAGAAAATCTGGATAAAATGGAGAGAAGCTATTGTTTACAGAGGCGTAATTGAAAAATTCCTTCAGCATCCGGAACTTGCTGAAAAGTTAGAAAAGACAGGTGACGAAATAATTGCGGAATGTGCGGTAAAAGATCGGATATGGGGAATTGGTCTTTCAATGAAAGATGAGAACAGATACTGTATAGATAAATGGCGAGGGCAAAACCTGTTGGGGGAAATTTTGATGCAGGTGAGGAAAGAGATAAAATAGACTTTTCCTGTGCAGAAGATATCCCCTGTGAAAATCATTAACCGTAGAAATTCATGGGTTTTTTGCAAAAAACCTATGGGAAATGCAAAAGGTTTGTGCCATAATAGAAGAAAAGGAAGGGAGGAGCTTATGATTCAGACAAGTATTGCAAAACTGATTCAATACGGCATGGCCACAGGATTGATTCAGGAAGAAGATAAAATTTATGTAATGAACAGTCTGCTGGAGACCCTGAAGCTTGAGGAGGCGGGGGAAGAGCTGGAGCAGGCGGTGGCTGAGGCCCACGGAGAAGATCTCTCTGTGGTGGGCCAGCTGGAGGAAATCCTCAAGGGTATCTGCGACTATGCCGCCGAAAGCGGGCTGATTGAGAACGACAGCGTGGTTTACCGGGATCTCTTTGACACGAAGATTATGGGGCTGCTGACGGACAGACCCTCCAACGTAATCCGCCGTTTCCGGGAGGATTACGCCCAGAGTCCCCAGAAGGCCACGGACGCTCACTATAAATTCAGCCAGGATACAGACTATATCCGCCGCTACCGCATCGCCCGGGACATGAAGTGGGTGGCTCCCACAGAGTACGGGGACCTGGACATCACCATCAATTTGTCCAAGCCCGAGAAGGATCCCAAGGCCATCGCGGCGGCCAAGCTGGCCAAGCAGACCGCCTACCCCAAGTGTCTGCTGTGCATAGAGAACGAGGGCTACCAGGGGCGGGTAAACCATCCGGCCCGGCAGAATCACCGGATTATTCCCATTACCATCAACGGGAGCCGCTGGGGCTTCCAGTATTCTCCCTACGTCTATTACAATGAGCACTGCATCGTCTTTAACTCCCAGCATGTGCCCATGAAGATTGAGCGGGCCACTTTTGCCAAGCTGCTGGATTTTGTGGGACAGTTTCCCCATTATTTCGTGGGCTCCAACGCGGATCTGCCCATCGTGGGCGGCTCCATCTTAAGCCACGATCACTTCCAGGGAGGCCGCTATGAGTTCGCCATGGCTAAGGCTCCTGTGGAGCAGGAGATTTCCTTTGAAGGTTTTGGGGATGTGCAGGCGGGGATTGTGAAATGGCCCATGTCTGTGATCCGTCTGCGCAGCCAGGACGCCGGGCGGCTGGTGGAGCTGGCGGACAAGATTCTCCTGATCTGGAGAGGCTACACCGATGAGGAGGCTTTCATTTATGCTGAGACCGGCGGAGAGCCCCACAATACCATCACACCCATCGCCAGAAAGAGGAACGGCATTTTTGAGCTGGATCTGGTGCTGAGAAATAATATCACCACCCCGGAGCATCCCCTGGGCGTTTACCACCCCCACGATAAACTCCACCACATCAAGAAGGAGAACATCGGCCTCATTGAGGTTATGGGTCTGGCGGTGCTGCCCGCCCGGTTAAAGGGCGAGATCGCGGGACTGTGCAGTGCGATCCTGGAGGGAAGAGACCTGCGGGCTGACGCGGAGCTGGAAAAGCACGCGGACTGGGTGGATGAGCTTAAGGAAAAGTACACCTTCACTTCGGAGAATGTGGAGGAGATTCTCAAAAAGGAAATCGGCGTTGTGTTTAAGCAGGTGCTGGAGGACGCCGGCGTCTACAAGTGCACGCCCCAGGGCAGAGAGGCCTTCCTGAGATTTGTAAACGCAGTTCGGTAAAATCGGGACGTCTCGCGGGACAGAGGCAGGCTGACCTGTTACAGATTTGATGCCAATTCTGAAAAAATAGATTGTCAAAACCCGGAAAATGTATATAATAAAAGGTAGGCAAGGGCTTTAGACAAGCCGCTGTGCAAATTCATTTAGAAGAAAGGATGATTTACCATGCCATTAGTAACAAGTACTGAGATGTTTAAGAAAGCTTATGAAGGCGGTTACGCAATCGGCGCTTTCAATGTAAACAACATGGAGATCGTACAGGCTATCACCGAGGCAGCCGGAGAGCTGAACTCCCCGATCATTCTGCAGGTGTCTGCCGGAGCAAGAAAATATGCAAACCATACTTACCTGGTAAAGCTGGTTGAGGCCGCTCTGATCGAGAACCCCAACATCCCCATCGCTCTGCATCTGGATCACGGCGCAGACTTCGAGATCTGCAAGTCCTGCATCGACGGCGGATTTACCTCCGTTATGATCGACGGTTCTCATCATTCCTTCGAGGACAACATCGCCCTGACCAAGCAGGTAGTTGAGTACGCTCATGCTCACGGCGTTGTAGTAGAGGGCGAGCTGGGACAGCTGGCCGGTATCGAGGACGACGTAAACGTATCCGCTGAGGATGCAAAATACACCCAGCCCGACGAGGTTGAGGAGTTCGTAAGCCGCACCGGCGTTGACTCCCTGGCAATCGCCATCGGAACCAGCCACGGCGCATTCAAGTTCAAACCGGGTCAGAAGCCCATGCTGCGCTTCGACATCCTGGATGAGGTTTCCAAGAGACTGCCCAACTTCCCCATCGTTCTGCACGGTGCATCCAGCGTATCTCAGGAGTACGTGAAAATCATCCAGGCAAACGGCGGAAATCTGGCAGACGCCATCGGTATCCCCGAGGATATGCTGCGTCAGGCTGCACGCTCCGCAGTGTGCAAGATCAACATCGACTCCGACCTGCGTCTGGCTCTGACTGCCGGCGTTCGTGAGGTTATGTGGCAGCATCCCGAGAAGTTCGATCCCCGCGAGTACCTGAAGGTAGGCCGCGCTTACGTGAAGGATGTGGTTGCTCACAAGATCACCACCGTTCTGGGAAGCGAAGGAAAGGCTGCAGAGATTCTGGGCAAATAAGCCAAAGAACTATGGATTTATCGGACGGCAGTAACAGTTCAGTCTGCCACTGTCACGGACGGCACAGTTTTCGGACTGTGCCGTCTTTTCTATTCCTGTCAGATATGGTAGAATAGTGCCAAAGAAAAGGAAAATGAGGCGGGAAACAATGAAAAAGAAATGGTACCAGAGAAAAAAGGGAAAGCTGATTGATCGTCTGGAGATGGGCATGATGGCAGTGATTGTCGGGCTGCTGTGCGTGCTGGTGGTCATGGTCATCGCCATCAAGGTGCGGGGGACAGCCGGGGATCAGGCTCAGGGCGCTGCGGCCCAGGCGGAGGGAGAAGCCTCCGATCAGCCCGGTCAGGCTGAGACCAGCCCGGGAGAGAGTCAGGATGCCGCCGGGGAAGAGGATGGCCTGTATCTGGGCCCCCGGGAGGGGAACGGCTACGAGCCCATGACAGAGGAGGAGAAGGCGGCCTGGGAGGAGAAGCGCCGGGTGAGCGCCTCCTTCACCGTCAGCGCCGCCGGGGACTGTACCCTGGGGACGGACGAGCATTTTTCCAAGAACACCAGCTTTGTGGCCAAATATGACGAGGTGCAGGATCCCTCCTACTTTTTCGCCGGCGTGCAGTCGGTATTTGGACAGGATGACCTGACCATCGTAAATCTGGAGGGAACCTTTACAGAGCTCACCAGCAGGGCGGATAAGCAGTACGCCTTCAAGGGAGATCCCTCCTACGTGGAGATTCTCACCAGCGGCTCCGTGGAAGCGGTCAACGTGGCCAACAACCACAGCAAGGACTACGGAACGGAGAGCTACTACGACACCCTGGATGTGCTGAGGGGAGCCGGGGTGAAATACTTCGGCTACGGCACCACGCTGCTGATGGAGGTCAACGGAATCCAGGTGGGGATGCTGGGCACCTACGAGCTGGCCCAGGGAATCGAGTGCAAGGAGGATCTTCTGGCGGGCCTGCAGTCTCTGAAGGATCAGGGGGCCCAGGTAATCATCGCCAGCTTCCACTGGGGTGTGGAGCGGGAGCACTACCCCACGGATGTGCAGGTGGAGCTGGCGCATCTGGCCATCGACAACGGGGCGGATCTGGTGCTGGGCCATCACCCCCACGTGCTGCAGGGCATTGAGAAGTACAAGGGGAAATATATTGCCTACAGCCTGGGAAATTTCTGCTTCGGAGGGAATAAGAATCCTTCGGACAAGGACACCATGATTTTCCAGCAGACCTTCACCCTGAAGGACGGGGAGCTGCAGGTGGATGACAATATTGAGGTAATCCCCTGTACCCTCTCCTCCACGGACGCCAGAAATGACTATCAGCCTACCCTGGCGGAGGGGGAGCGGGCCGATGAGATTCTGGAGCGAATTCAGGAGTACAGCAGTGAGCTGGGGACGGAAAATCAGGCGGCATGAGAAGCCGGGGACCGGCCCTGGGCAAAAGCCTGGGCCGGTTCTGTACGGAAGCTATGGCCCAGTCCTCAAAAAAGCCATTGACAAAGCCGGGGGCTTGGGCCTATAATACCCTTGGATTTTAAATTGAATATCAGCCAGTGGAAGGCTGCAGGAAAGTAGCGCAAGGCTCGCCGAAGGAGTAATACTCTCAGGTATCTCACCGATGAGATGGGACTGCAGTTGGATGGCTCTCTGGAGAATCCCGGCAACGGGTGCCGAAGGTGTAAGTGGCAGATGCCATGAATCTCTCAGGCAAAAGGACAGTGTGAAAAAAATAAAGAGTTCCCTTGGGGGAGCTCCCGCGGTGTCTATGCGGTTTTTTCGTGTTTTCCAGAGTTGACCAGGGTCAGCTCTTTTTTATTTTAGTAGGAAATTCCTCTGAATTTCCTACTAAAATAAAAAGCCCTCCGGGCAGGAACGCACTGCGGCGGAAAGAAAGCGACGGCGCTCAGCGGCGTTAATCCGGGAGAGCAGGGCTGAGTATATTCAAGCAAATGAGGAGGAAAGAAAATTGGATGCGGTGATGGTAACTATTGACTCAGCTGTAAAATTAGTAAACAAGTTCCTGTGGGATTATGCGCTGATCTTTCTCCTGGTGGGAACCGGCGTATTTTTCTCCCTGCGTCTGGGCTTCGTCCAGATCAGGAGATTCGGCACAGGCATGAAGAAAATGTTCGGCGGCTTTTCTCTCCACGGGAAAAACCACAAGGATGGCCTCAGCTCCTTCCAGGCCCTGACCACAGCCATTGCGGCCCAGGTGGGAACGGGAAATATCGCGGGAGCGGCCACGGCCATTGCCTCCGGTGGCCCGGGAGCCATTTTCTGGATGTGGCTGTCCGCCTTCTTCGGCATGGCGACCATCTATGCGGAGGCTATCCTGGCCCAGAAGACCCGGGAGACCAAGGACGGCCAGCTGGTGGGCGGTCCGGTGTACTACATCCGCTATATTTTTAAGGGCGGCTTCGGCAAATTCCTGGCAGGGTTCTTCTCTGTGGCGATTATTCTGGCCCTGGGATTTATGGGAAATATGGTGCAGTCTAATTCCATCGGCGTATCCTTTGCCAACGCCTTCGGGGTTCCCGCCTGGACGGTGGGCATCTGTGTGGCCCTGGTGGCCGGAGTTATCTTCCTGGGCGGGGTTCAGCGGATTGCCCGGGTGACGGAGAAGGTAGTGCCGTTGATGGCGCTCTTCTATATCGTGGGCTGTGCAATTATTCTGTTTATGAACGGCAGCGGGGTGGTGCAGGCCTTCCATGATATCTTCGTGGGAGCCTTTAATCCCCAGGCAGTCATGGGCGGAGCCCTGGGTGTGGGCGTACAGCAGGCCATGCGCTACGGAGTGGCCCGGGGACTCTTCTCCAATGAGGCCGGTATGGGTTCTACCCCCCATGCCCATGCCATCGCCAAGGTGGATCACCCGGCGGACCAGGGAATCATCGCCATGATGGGCGTGTTCCTGGATACCTTTATCATCCTGACGCTGACCGCCCTGGTGATTCTCTCTACCGGGGTTCTGGGAACCGGGCTTACGGGGTCTGAGCTGGCCCAGGTGGCCTTTGACAGCGCCTTCGGTTCCTTTGGAAAAATATTTATTGCCATCTGTATGCTGTTCTTTGCCTTCACCACCATCATCGGCTGGTATTTCTTCGGTGAGGTGAATGTGAAGGAGATGTTCGGCAAGAAGGCCGTGCGCGTCTACGCGGTGCTGGTGATCCTCTTCGTGCTGGTGGGCGCCAATCTGAAGGTGGATCTGGTCTGGAACATGTCCGACATGTTCAACGGTCTGATGGTGCTCCCCAACCTGATCGCCCTGCTGGCAGGTTCCGGGATCGTGGCGGGTCTGCACAAGGAATATCAGAAGAAGCACAAAAAGCATTAGCCTTAAGGCATTGCCGGAGAAAGGCGGGCGGGAGCCTGGCCCTTTCCCGGCATTTTTATTGGGGGGCTGCGGCGGCAGCGAATAGGCGGGAATATAGAATAACGCGGCGCTCCAAAAAGTTGTATTTCTTGTCACAACCGACTGGCCTTTTTGCGCGTCTAAGATTAAAATGGGTGTAGACGGCGCTGCCGGAAGAAGGAGGAACCATGGAGGACAGCAAAAGAACCAGAAGGGTAAAAAAGCGAGGGGGAAGGATTTTGCGGCTTCTCCTGTTGATGGCAATTGTGATTTTAGGGTTTCAGATTTACCAGCTGGGAATTCTTAAGGAATTGGGCGGCCTGATCAAGGAGGCCGCCTCGGGCAAGGCCCAGGAGGTGATCCAGAACGGGAAGAACGTATGGGACAGCTGGACGGGGACAGATAGCGAAGGGGAGACAGAAACACCGGAGATGGAGAACGAGAGGGCGTGGCAGAACTCTGGGGAGGAGGTCCTTCTGGACTGCGTATACCTAAACCAGAAGGAGCTGGGCTACCTCACCGGCTGCGAGGCGGTGACCGCGGTGATGGCCCTGCAGACCGCCGGTCTGGAGATCTCCGTGGAAGAATTTATGGAGGCGATGCCCCAGGGGGAGCTCTACCAGAAGGACGGCAAAACCTACGGGCCGGATCCAAACCAGGTTTTTGTGGGGAATCCCCTGTCAAAATCCGGTTACGGCTGCTTTGCTCCGGTGATCTTGGAGACCGTGGAGAAGCTTCTGGCGGGCGGCAGGAGCGGTCTTGAGATCCGGGATTTGACGGGCAGCAGCCTGGAGGAGCTGAAGGAGCAGCTGAATCAGGGGAATCCGGTGATTCTCTGGGCCAGCAGCGGCATGGGTACCATCAGCTACCGGGACTCCTGGCTGATGGAGGGCAGAAGCGCTCCCTACTTCTGGCCCAGGGGCGAGCACTGCCTGCTGCTGACCGGTTACCAGGGAGACTATCTCTTTTTCAACGACCCTTCAGAGACCGAGGCCATGGCCTACCGCACGGATGAGGTGGCCGCCCCCTATGAGGAGCTGGGGAGACAGGCCCTGGTGATTGTCCCTGGATAAATTAATAAAAATTTAATAAAAGAACCAGAAAGTATTCCCTTTTCCTTTTCTGAATATGAAGAACTTTTTCGTAAGATACTGATAACAGGAAAAGAAAGCAAAAATTCGGGACAGGAGGGAATCTTATGAGGAAGGAGCAGAGCTGGAAGGAAAAGCTGGAATTGCTGGTGATCTTATTTGTGCTGATGTCCTTTGCCGGATGGCTCTGGGAAGTGGCTATCCACCTGGTGGAGGACGGTGAATTTGTTAAACGCGGCGTGCTGAGCGGCCCCTGGCTTCCTATCTACGGAGCCGGAAGCGTTCTGATTTTGCTGTTTCTGGGGAAATATGATAAAAGCCCCCTGCGGCTGTTTCTGCTGACCATGGGGCTCTGCGGAGTTATGGAGTACGTCACCGGGTGGTATCTGGAGACCGTGTATCACACCAGATGGTGGGATTACAGCGACCTGCGCTTTCAGATTCAGGGGCGGGTATGCCTGGTGGGACTGGTGATCTTCGGAATCGGCGGCCTTCTGCTGGTTTACCGGCTGGCGCCTGCGGCCAGCCGGCTGCTGAAGAGGATTCCGCCCAAAACCCTGGAGATCCTCTGCCTGGTTTTGATCCTGCTGTTTGCGGCAGATTTCTGCCATTCCATATTCCGGCCCAACATGGGGGATGGGATCACCACCGCCTTGACCGGAACCTTAAGGCCATAGGCGCCAACCAGCAATAGAAATGATGAAGAGATTGCGGACGGCTGTCCTCAGGCGTTAGCCTGGGGAGCGCCGTCCCTTTGCTTTTCCAGTACGGGGATTACCTGGGACAGATCCGCAAAGACAAAATCACAGATTTCCCGAAGCTCCCTGGTGGCCGGGGCGATATCCGGAACCATGCCCACGTACATATTCCCGGCCCGGCCGGCCCTGAGGCCGTTGGGGCTGTCCTCCAGCACCAGGCACTCCCGGGGAGATACTCCCAGCTTTTGGGCGGCCAGCAGGAAGATCTGCGGGTCGGGCTTGCCCTGGGTCACCTCGTCCCCGCAGACGGAGGCGGAGAAGTAGGGTAGGATCCCGGCCAATTCCCAGTAGCGGCTGGCCTGGGGCCTTATGGTGGAGGTGGCGATGGCCGCCGGAATACCGTGATCTTTGGCGTATTCGAGAAGCTCCATAAGTCCCTTCTTCAGGGGAACGCCCTGGGCCTCCACCCGGGAGAGAACCTGGGCCCGGCACTGGGCGGCCAGCTGATCGAAGGCCACGGAAGCCCCGAACCACTCCTGAAAAAGCTGGCGGCAGCGCACGATGTTGCTGCCCCGGAACTGCTCCATCCGCTCTGGGGTCAGCAAAAAGCCCTGCTGGCTGGCGATTTTTTGCCAGCTGTCCTCCGACATGCGCTCTGTGTCAAACATCAGTCCGTCCATATCAAAAAGTAAAGCTCGAATCATAAACGTATTCCTTTCTCACGGATAATTTTTCTTTCCAAAATATAGATCTTCTTTACCATACCATTTTTTGCGGAAAATTTCGATAGAAAATCGAAATGCAGGGGAAAAATATGATAGAATAGCAGGGAAAGGAGAAGATATCCTATGGAAATTGAGAGAAAATATTTGCTGGAGCGGCTGCCGGAGGGGCTGGAGCAGTGCGCGCGCCATGAAATCGAACAGGGCTATCTCTGCCGGGAGCCGGTGGTGCGGGTGCGCCGCCAGGACCAGGAGTATATCCTAACTTATAAATCCAAGGGGCTGATGGTGAGGGAGGAGTACAATCTGCCCCTGACCCGGGAGGCCTACCTGCACCTGCGGGAGAAAACAGACGGCCTGCTTATCACCAAAACCAGGTACTGCATTCCCCTGGAGGGAGGACTCACGGCGGAGCTGGACGTCTTTGGAGGGGCCCATGAGGGTCTGCTGCTGGCGGAGGTGGAGTTTCCCAGCCAGGAGGAGGCAGAAAAATTTACACCCCCCGACTGGTTCGGCCAGGAAGTGACCTTTTCCACCCGCTACCACAACAGCAATTTGAGCAAAAATCCATTTTAATATTGCAAAAATACGTTTAATTCTGCAATATATCCCATCTCTCTTTGCATTTGTCAGGCGTGATTTTGTTTAGCTTTCCCCCTTTCTTGATACAATAATATCAACAGAAGAAAGGAGGCTGCAAAAATGGCTGAAAGTACAGATTACAAACGTATGAATGATTTTCGCCTGTTGGGGCTGACAATTGCCTATTACCGTAAGCTTCGTGGGATGACGCAGATGGATTTGGCAGAAGCTGTCCAAATCAGCCGTACCCATATGAGTAATATCGAAGCGCCGAACGGTAAAACTTCCATTTCATTAACTAAGCTTTTTGACATTGCGGATGCGTTAGAGGTACCAATAAAGGATTTGTTTGATTTTCGCGATACCCCGACCCCCTAGATACTGGATCCCGGGGAGTTGAGGACGAAAAAAGAGGGCTGTCCCATGGGGCGGTATCCCGTATATTTACGGTGACCGCCGCTGATGGGGCAGCCCTCCCTTTATGCCGGATTACATGGAGCGGCCCTTGGCGCAGCAGGTGCGGATGGCCTCCATGATGGAGCTTCTAAAACCTTTCTCCTCCAGAACCCGCACGGCCTCGATGGTGGTTCCCGCCGGGGAGCAGACCATGTCTTTCAGTTCTCCCGGGTGCCGGCCGGTGTCCAGAACCATCTTGGCGCTTCCCAGGACGGCTTGGGCGGCAAAGCGGTAAGCCTGGGCCCGGGGCATTCCCTCGGCCACTGCGGCGTCAGCCATGGCCTCGATGAGCATGAAGATATAGGCAGGAGCGCTGCCGCTGACGCCCACCACCGCATCCTGCAGGGACTCGCTGACCAGCTCTGCCTGGCCGAAGCCCTGGAAAATGCGGGTCACAACCTGGGCCTCCTCCGCAGATACCAGCTGATTGGGGGTCAGGGCGCTCATTCCCTCGCCCACCTGGGCCGGGGTGTTGGGCATGGTGCGGATTAATTTTACCGGGCGGCCGAACAGAGATTCAAGCCAGGCCAGGGTTTTGCCCGGGGCGATGCTCACGAAGATTTTCTCCGGGGCAGCGCAGTCTTTAATCTCAGCGATGACCTCCTGATAGTACTGGGGCTTCACGGCGATGACAATTACCTGGGACTCCTGAACCACCTGACAGTTATTCTCCGCCCGGCGGATGCCCAGACCGGCGATCCGCTGGGCCGTGGCCTGAGAACGGCCGGAGGCGATGATCTCCTCCGGGGCCGCGATCCCCTTCTGAATAATTCCGCCGATCATGGCGGAAGCCATATTTCCACATCCGATAAATCCAAGTTTCATGATGATCCTCCTTTAAACGACGTTAAGCTACTTTTCATTATACCCCAGAGCGGGAATTTGACAAGTCCCGGCGGAACCTCCCGCCGGCATTTCTCATATAGTATAGTATCGCTGAAAAGAGGAGGTATAATTATGAAAAAGCGAATTGCACTGCTGCTGTGCTTTGTGCTGGCGGTTTTGACGGTACTGACCGGCTGCGGCGGCGATAAAAAGGCCAGCGCCTCCGCCGGAGGAGATAAGGACTCCGGCAAAGCCCAGGAGGAAGAGGAGGAGCTGGTGGAAGTGACCCTCAACGAGGTGGCTCACTCGATTTTCTACGCTCCCCAGTATGTGGCCCTGGAGAAGGGCTATTTCCAGGAGGAAGGGCTTGAGGTGACGCTGGTCAACGGCTTCGGAGCGGATAAAACCATGGCCGCCCTGCTGGCGGGGGAGGCGGATATCGGATTTATGGGAGCTGAGGCCTCCATCTACGCCTACCAGGAGGAGGCCAACGACACGGTGGTGAATTTCGCCCAGCTGACCCAGCGGGCCGGGAATTTCCTGGTGGCCCGGGAGGAGATGCCGGACTTTACCTGGGAAAATCTGAAAGGGACCACGGTTCTGGGCGGCCGCAAGGGCGGTATGCCGGAGATGGTCTTTGAATATATTTTGAAGAAGAACGGCATTGATCCGGAGAAGGATCTGGACATTGAGCAGGGAATCGACTTTGGCTCCACAGCTGCGGCCTTTTCCGGCGGCCAGGGGGATTTTACCGTGGAATTTGAGCCCTCGGCCACGGCCCTGGAGCAGGAGGGCGTGGGCTACGTGGTAGCCTCCTGCGGTGTGGATTCCGGCTATGTGCCCTACACGGCCTACAGCGCCAAAACCAGCTATATGAAGGAGAATCCCCAGGTGATTCAGAAATTTACCAACGCCCTGCAGCGGGGGATGGATTATGTGAATTCCCACACTCCGGAGGAGATCGCCCGGGTGATTCAGCCACAGTTTACGGAAAATGACCTGGAGACCATCACTACCATCGTGGACCGGTACCAGCAGCAGGATACCTGGAAAGAGGATCTGATCTTTGAGCAGGAGAGCTTTGAGCTTCTGGAGGATATTCTGGAAAGCGCGGGAGAGCTGGAGAAACGGGTGGATTACGAGGCCCTGGTGGACACTTCTTACGCAGCCAAGGCGGCAGAGCGGTAGATAAACCGGGGAGAAGCCGCCGGGGACGGGGGAGCGAAAAGCCCCGCCCCGGCGGAGCCCCTGGAGGATAAGACTAAGCCGGGAGGCTTCCTGGGAGATAAGGTTAAACCGGGGTGCCTTTTGGGAGATAGGGCCAGGCCCGGCGGCCTCAGGGGTCTGGATTCGGGCAGGGAGGGGGAGAAGAGAGACTCCAGGGGCACCTGAAAGAGGGAGGACAGGCGCAGCAGAATGTCCACGGAGGGAAAACGCCGGGCGTGCTCATAGTTGGTGTAGGTCTGCCGGCACACATGAAGGAGGGCGCTGATTTCCTCCTGGGTGTAGCCGTTAATCCGGCGCAGAAAACGAAGGTTGCGGGGAAAGTACTTTACATTCATAGAACACCTCAAATACATAGAACAGAACAGCTATATCAGAGATACGGGGAAGTGGCGGGAAAATGAAAGAAAAAGAAAAATATTTTCGGGAAAACTGAAAGAAATGGACTGCTTCCTACGTATCCCTAAAAAAGCAGGAGGAAGAATCATGAGTATAATTGAGGAAATAAACAATATGATGATGATTTGGGAGATCAAAAACTTCCGCAGAGAGTGGGTTGCCCGCTACATAGCCGGATTAGAAGCCCGCTTAGAGAATGTGGAGCTGCCCCCCAAGGAGCAGGTGGAGGCGGATCAGCAGCGGATGCTGGAAAAATTGCTGCATATGTGCTATACTTGACTGAGGCAAAAGAGGCGGCGGACAGGTTCCGCCGGCCCTCACAATAGAGTTCAAGGAGGAGTCAGGTATGGCAGAGGTATGTGTTTTTTTGGCGGACGGATTTGAGGAGATCGAGGGGCTTACCGTGGTGGATCTGCTGCGCAGGGCGGGAGTTTCCACAGCCATGGTGGGAATTCAGGGCAAGCGGGAGGTCACAGGCTCCCACAATATCCGGGTGCAGGCGGATGTGCTTTTGGAGGAGCTGGACACGGCGGATACGGCCCTTCTGGTGCTGCCGGGGGGAATGCCCGGAACCACCAGCCTGGGTAGCTGCCGGCAGCTGACGGAGCTTTTGCAGCAGTGGAACAGCCAGGGCAAGAGGATCGGAGCCATCTGCGCCGCCCCCAGCGTGCTGGGCACCCTGGGAATTTTGGAGGGCAAGAAGGCTGTCTGCTATCCGGGCTTTGAGGACAAGCTTACCGGGGCCAAGGTGCTCACGGAGCGGGTGATTACCGACGGAAACGTGACCACCAGCCGGGGAATGGGAACGGCTATTCCCTTCGGTTTAGAGCTGATCTCCCTTCTTAAGGGGCCCCAGGAGGCGGAAAAAATCAGAAATTCTATCCTATACGGCCACAAAACCGCCGATAAATGTTAAAAAAGTGCTAGTTTTTTTCTAAAGACTATGGTATAGTATTACAATGACTGTAAGTATGAGAAATAATATACTGGAAGGGATATAAATCAAGGAGGAACAAGAAATACCATGAGCGTACAGGTAGAAAAATTAGAAAAAAACATGGCAAAGCTGACCATCGAGGTTTCCGCTGAGGAATTTGGGAAGGCGCTGCAGCAGGCATATCAGAAGCAGAAGAATCACATCAGCCTGCCGGGCTTCCGCAAGGGAAAGGCTCCCATGGCCATGATTGAGAAGATGTATGGTTCTCATATTTTCTATGAGGACGCAGCCAATATTCTGATGCCGGAGGCTTATGCCCAGGCAGCTGACGAGTCCGGTCTGGATATCGTATCTCAGCCGGCCATCGAGGTGACCCAGATTGAGAAGGGCAAGAGCTTTATCTTCACCGCCGAGGTTGCTGTGAAGCCGGAGGTTACTCTGGGCGAGTACAAAGGCGTAGAGGTAGAGAAGAAGACCGTTGAGGTTACTGACGAGGAGATCGAGGCCGAGCTGAAGAAGGAGCAGGAGAAGAACTCCAGAATTATCCCCATCGAGGGACGTCCCGTGGAGAACGGAGACCTGGTTGTTCTGGACTTCGAGGGCTTCGTGGACGGAGAGGCCTTCCAGGGCGGCAAGGGAGAGCAGTACCCCCTGACCATCGGATCCGGTTCCTTTATCCCGGGCTTCGAGGAGCAGCTGATCGGCGCTGAGGTAGACAAGGAAGTAGAAGTAAACGTAACCTTCCCGGAGGACTACCAGGCCGAGGAGCTCAAGGGCAAGGCGGCTACCTTCAAGTGCACCGTGCACAAGATTGAGAAGAAGGAGCTTCCCGAGCTGAACGATGATTTCGCCAAGGATGTGTCCGAGTACGACACTCTGGCAGAGTACAAGGAAGAGATTAAGAAGAATATCGAGGAGAGTAAGCTGGAGGATGTGCGCCGGGAGAAGGAGGACGCTGTTCTGTCCAAGATCATCGAGGGCGCTCAGATGGAGATCCCCGAGGCTATGCTGGAGACCCAGGCTCAGCAGATGCTGGATGATTTCGCCAGAAGAATGCAGTCCCAGGGTCTGACCATGGATCAGTATATGCAGTTTACCGGCACCAACGCTGAGGATCTGCAGAAGCAGATGAAGCCCCAGGCCATGAAGAGAATCCAGAGCCGTCTGGTGCTGGAGAAGATCGCTGCTGTGGAGAACATCGAGATTTCCGATGAGCAGCTGATGGATGAGATCAAGAAGATGGCAGACATGTATAAGATGGATGCCGAGAAGTTAAGCGATATGATGGGCGATCACGAGAAGGAGCAGCTGAAGCTGGATATGGCTGTACAGCAGGCCATTACCCTGGTTACCGAGGCTGCCAAGGAAGTATAAGAGGCCCTCTGTCAAGAGAAAAGGGAGGCATTTACATGAGCTTAGTACCATATGTCATTGAACAGACCAGCAGAGGCGAGCGGAGCTATGATATTTACTCCCGCCTGCTGAAGGACAGGATCATCTTCCTGGGCGAGGAGGTCAACGATGTGACCGCGTCCCTGGTGGTGGCACAGCTGCTGTTCCTGGAGTCTGAGGACCCGGGAAGGGATATTCAGCTGTACATCAACAGCCCCGGCGGGTCTGTGACTGCAGGTATGGCCATCTACGATACCATGCAGTATGTGAAATGCGACGTTTCCACCATCTGCATCGGCATGGCGGCCAGCATGGGAGCGTTCCTGCTCTCCGGCGGCACCAAGGGAAAGCGCATGGCGCTGCCAAACGCGGAGATCATGATCCACCAGCCCTCCGGCGGAGCCCAGGGGCAGGCTACGGAGATCAACATCGTGGCGGAGCATATCCTGAAAACCCGGAAGAAGCTGAATACCATCATGGCGGCCAACACAGGCCAGCCTCTGGAGGTTATCGAGCGGGATACGGAGCGCGACAACTATATGTCCGCAGAGGAAGCGAAGGCATATGGTTTAATTGACAGTGTTATTACCAACAGAGTATAAGTAACAGTAAGACTCCTGCCGGGCGCAGGAGTCTTATGTGGTCTATATGGAAAGGGGCTGACAAGGGAGCCCCCACAGAAAGGATTTAGAAACGTATGGCATCTAAAGGGAGTAATCTCAAAATCAGATGCTCCTTCTGCGGCAAGACAGAGGAGCAGGTGCACAAGATGATCGCAGGACCCACGGGTGTTTACATCTGTGACTCCTGTGTGGAAATTTGTTCAGAAATTGTAGACGAGGAGTACGCGGAGGAGGAGCAGAACCAGCAGGAGATCAACCTGCTGACCCCCCGGGAGATGAAGGCGATTCTGGACGATTATGTGATCGGACAGGAGGAGGCCAAGAAGGTGCTCTCCGTGGCTGTCTACAACCACTATAAGCGGGTACTCTCCGACAAGAACCTGGATGTGGAGCTGCAGAAGAGCAACATTCTGATGCTGGGCCCCACCGGTTCCGGAAAGACCCTGCTGGCCCAGACCCTGGCCCGGCTGCTGAACGTGCCCTTCGCCATCGCCGACGCCACCACTCTGACGGAGGCCGGATACGTGGGCGAGGATGTGGAAAATATCCTGCTGAAGATCATCCAGGCGGCGGAGTACGATATTGAGCGGGCGGAGCACGGAATTATCTATATTGATGAGATTGACAAGATCACCCGGAAGTCGGAGAACGCCTCCATCACCAGGGACGTGTCCGGCGAGGGCGTGCAGCAGGCTCTGCTGAAGATTTTGGAGGGCACGGTGGCCAGCGTTCCGCCCCAGGGGGGCAGAAAGCATCCCCACCAGGAGTTTCTGCAGATTGACACCTCCAATATTCTGTTTATCTGCGGAGGGGCCTTTGAGGGCCTGGATAAGATCATAGAGACCCGGGAGGATACCAAGGCCATCGGCTTTAACGCCAGCCTGGGCAAGACTCGGGAGGAGAAGTACAATGTGGGCGAGGTGCTGCGGCACGTGATGCCCCAGGACTTTATCAAGTTCGGCCTGATCCCGGAGTTTATCGGCCGGGTACCGGTGGTGGTATCCCTGGATTCCCTGGATGAGGACGCTCTGATCCGAATTTTACAGGAGCCCAGAAATTCTCTGGTGAAGCAGTACCGGAAGCTCTTTGAGCTGGACGGGGTGGAGCTGGAGTTTGAAGAGAAGGCCCTGCGGCGGATGGCTCAGAAGGCTATGGAGAGAAAGACCGGGGCCCGGGGCCTGCGGTCCATTATGGAGAAGACGCTGATGGATGTGATGTTCGAGACCCCCTCGGACAACACCATCCGAAGCTGCATTATAACAGAGGATGCGGTGGACGGAAAAGGCGAGCCGGTGGTGGCTCACGGGGATCCCGTTCCCCTGCCCCGGCGGCAGAGCGGGAAGAAGAAAGGAAATCCCGTCATCGCGTAAGAGTAAGAAAGGATGAACAACTTGAGGAAAGTATTACCGGCAATGGCACTGCGTGCAACCACGATCTTACCGGATATGATTGTGCACTTTGATATTAACCGCTCAAAATCGGTCAGAGCCATGGAGGAGGCCGTTCAGGAGGAGCAGGATATTTTCCTGGTGACGCAGCTGGATCCCCAGGTGGAGGATCCCGGGGCGGATCAGCTGTATGCCATGGGCTGCATCGCCCGGGTGAAGCAGATTGTGAAACTGCCCAAGGGTATGATGCGGATTCTGGTGGAGGGCCTTGAGCGGGCGGAGCTGGTGCGCCTCACCGACCAGGAGGAGTATCTGGAGGCGGAGGTGGAGATTCCCGAGAACAGCGGAGAGTCCCTGCCGGCCAACGTCCAGGAGGCTATGCTCAGAAGCCTGAAGGAAATTTTTTTGGCCTACTGCCAGGAGAATCCCAAGGTGAGCCGGGAGCTCAGCGCTCAGTTTCTGGGGCTCGAGGATGTGGAGCGTCTGGTGGATCAGATCAGCATCAACCTGCCCCTGGAGTACGAGCAGCGCCAGAAGCTGCTGGAGGCTTCCGATCTCTCGGAGCGCTACGAGCTGCTGGGGTCTATCCTGGCCAATGAGACGGAGATCTTCCAGATACGGGCGGACATCCAGAGGAAGGTTCAGGAGCGGGTGGACAAGGGCCAGCGGGAGTATATCCTGCGGGAACAGTTAAAGCTCATCCGCGAGGAGCTGGGGGACGACACCTCCATGCTGGATGCGGACAAATTCGCGGAGGCGGTGGAGAAGCTTCAGGCCAGCCAGGAGGTGAAGGATAAGATCCGGGAGGAGATCCGGCGCTTTAAAAATGTGGGCTACAACAGTTCCGAGAGCGCGGTGATCCGGGGTTATATTGAGACCCTGCTCTCCCTGCCCTGGGATAAGGAGAGCCAGGACAACGAGGACCTGAAAAGGGCTAGGGAAATTCTGGACCAGGATCACTACGGCCTTAAGAAGGTGAAGGAGCGGGTGCTGGAGTACCTGGCGGTGCGCACCCTCACCGGGAAGGGCCAGGGTCCCATCCTCTGCCTGGTGGGCCCGCCGGGAACCGGAAAAACCTCCATCGCCCGGTCCATCGCCCGGGCCCTGGAGAAAAAGTACGTGCGGATCTGCCTGGGAGGCGTCCGGGACGAGGCGGAGATCCGGGGACACAGGCGCACCTATGTGGGCGCCATGGCCGGCCGTCTGGTGCAGGGACTGCAGCAGGTCAAGGTGAAGAATCCCCTGATGCTGCTGGATGAGATTGACAAGGTCAGCAGCGACTATAAGGGGGACACCTCCTCGGCTCTCCTGGAGGTGCTGGACAGCGAACAGAACAGTCATTTCGTGGATCATTATGTGGAGATTCCCCTGGATTTATCCCAGGTGCTTTTCATTGCCACAGCCAATGACCTGGGGACTATTCCCCGGCCCCTGCTGGACAGGATGGAGATCATCGAGGTCAGCAGCTACACGGAGAATGAGAAGGAGCACATTGCCCAGGAGCATCTGATTCCCAAGCAGATGGAGGCCAACGGTCTGAAAAAGGGCCAGCTGATTATCCGCAGGGAGGCTCTGCAGCAGGTGATTTCCGGATACACCCGGGAGGCGGGCGTCCGGACTCTGGAGCGCCGCATCGGGGAGATCTGCCGGAAGGCGGCCCGAAAGGTGCTGGAAGAGGACAGAAAGCGGGTGCCGGTGACGGAGAAGAACCTGGAGGAATTTCTGGGCAAGATCCGCTACCACTTCCGCAAGGCCAACACCAGCGACGAGGTGGGAATCGTCCGGGGACTGGCCTGGACCAGCGTGGGCGGAGATACCCTGCAGATTGAGGTGAATCTGCTGCCCGGCAAGGGTGAGTTCCAGCTCACCGGTCAGCTGGGGGATGTGATGAAGGAGTCTGCCCGGGCGGGCATCAGCTACATACGGTCCGTGGCGGAGCGCTATGGGATTAAGAAGGAATTTTTCAACAAGCACGATATCCATATTCATATTCCCGCGGGAGCAGTGCCCAAGGACGGCCCCTCCGCAGGCATCACCATGGCCACAGCCATGCTGTCTGCCATCACGGGAATCCCGGTGCGGGCGGATCTGGCTATGACCGGCGAGATCACCCTCCGGGGAAGGGTTCTGCCCATCGGAGGCCTGAAGGAGAAGCTGCTGGCGGCCAAGAAGGCGGGGATTCACACGGTGCTGGTGCCCGACGAGAATCGCCCGGATGTGGAGGAGATCGAGTCGGAGATCACCGAAGGGCTGGAGCTGGTATTTGTGAAGCAGATGGACGAGGTGCTGGAGCAGGCGCTGGCGGAGAGGAAGGAAACGGATGGTAATTAAACAGGTATCACTGGATATTGTCTGCGGGATCACCAGCAAGGTTCCCCAGACCGGCAGGCCGGAGGTGGCCTTTGCGGGGAAATCAAATGTGGGAAAGTCCTCCCTGATCAATGCCCTGATGAACCGGAAATCCCTGGCCCGCACCAGCTCCCAGCCGGGAAAGACCCAGACCATTAATTTTTATAATGTCAATGATGTCATGTACCTGGTGGATCTGCCGGGGTACGGCTATGCCAAGGTATCCGAGGCGGTGAAGGCCAAGTGGGGAAAAATGATCGAGAATTATCTCCACCAGTCTGCCACCCTGAAGGCAGTGTTCCTGCTGGTGGATATCCGCCACGAGCCCTCCGGCAACGACAGGCTCATGTACCGGTGGATCTGCGACAATGGCTATGAGCCCATTATCGTGGCCACCAAGCTGGATAAGATAAAAAGGAGCCAGGTGCAGAAGCACCTGAAGATGCTCCGCCAGGGCCTGGAGCTGCTGCCGGGAACCCAGGTGATTCCCTTCTCCGCAGAGACCAAGCAGGGCCGGGAGGAGATCTGGGAGCTGATGGACAGCGTAATTGCAGAAGAACCGCAGAGGGAAGTGTAGCCTCTGCGGTTCTTCGCTTTTATGGAAAATACCTGTTGAAATCTCTTACTTACAATGATATAGTAGAGACGATAACAAAACGTAGCAAGTGAGCTGCTTTGACAAAGGCAGCTGCGACGAGAGGGAACGCGGGTGAGAAACCCGGGCGGTCCGGCCACTGTAAGCGGGGAGCCGATTCCAGATATGCCATTGCGGGAGACTGCGAGAAGGCGGGATCAGGCGTTGAACCGTAAGCCAGGAAACCTGCTTGCTATGGGAAGAGGATGAGGCTTCCGAAGAAAGCATCCATCTGTCGTGCGGTTTTCTCTTTGAAAACTGCATACTTTTGGTGCCTGCTTTCAAAGCAGGTTTTTTGTTGCCTGAAAGGCTTTGCCTTCTGGCAGCAAGGAACGCTGAGGGCGGGATTCTTTCTTAATGCCATTTCTCGGGTTGTGGAAAGAAAGGAGAAAAAGAACCATGAAAAGCAAAAGTATGAAGAGATTTCTGGCGCTGGCCCTGGCGGGAGCGCTGGCCCTGACAGCTGCAGGCTGCGGCGGCTCTGACGGAAACAACAGCGGAGACAGCGGACGCAAGGACGCTCAGGATATCGTGGAGGACAACAAGGCAGAGGCCACCGAGACTCCGGCGGCAGAGGATGACGCGGAAAATCAGGACAGCGCCAAGAAGACGGAGTATCCGCTGACTATTACCACCTACAATTCTGACGGCACCCAGCTGGAGACCACTTATGAGAAGGCGCCGGAGAAAGTGGTGGCCGTATACCAGGGAAGCATCGAGACCATGCTGGCGCTGGGCCTGGAGGATCATCTGGTGGCCACTGCGGGGCTGGACAACGAGGTTCCCGACGAGCAGAAGGCAGCATTTTCTGAGACAAACTATCTGGATGAGTTTACACCCTCTAAGGAGACCGTTACCATGCTGGAGCCGGATATGATTTTTTCCTGGGGCTCCCTCTTTGGAGAAAAGACCTTAGGCAATGCCAGCGAATGGGTGGAGAAGGGCGTAAATACCTATATGAATACCAACACTCATCCCAAGCAGGGAGATGCCAGCTATAATAAGACTCTGGAGAATGAGTACAATGATATTTTAAATATCGGAAAGATTTTTGATGTTCAGGACAAGGCAGAGGCCATTGTAAATGAGATGGAGACCACCATTGATATGGTTTTGGAGAAGACTTCCGCCATCCAGGAAAAGCCTACGGTGCTGATCCTGGAGTCCGGTAAGGACTCCTTTACCAACTACAATGCCACCAGCCTGGGCGGCGATATGGTGACTCAGCTGGGAGGGGTGTTGGCTAATCCTGACGGAGCCTCTCTGGGCAAGGAGGATGTGATCGCGGCTAATCCGGATGTGATTTTCGTGGTATACATGCCTTATACTGGAGATGACCCGGAGGAGGTTAAGCAGGAGAAGCTGAACGTGATTCTGGAGGATGAGGCTTACGCCAGCTTGGATGCCGTGAAAAACGGCCGTGTGGTTCCCATTATGCTCAGCGAGATGTACGCCAGTGCTACCCGTACCCAGGACGGTATTGTCACCTTTGCCCAGGGGCTGTACCCTGATGTAGATCTGGGAATCTAATATGCGAAGCAAGGAACAGGGGAAGGGGAGGCAGCTGGCCACCCCTTTCTACTTGATTATATTGGCGGCTCTTCTGGTTGCGCTGGTGCTTTCGGTATTGCTGGCTATCACCTTTGGAAATGCGGATATTTCCTTCGGTGAGGTATACAGCGTACTAGGCCATGAGATTTTCCATATGGAGCGGTATGGGGAATACGCCAGCGGAGCCATTCACGATGTGGTATGGCTGATTCGTTTTCCAAGGGTGCTGCTGGCTGTGGCCGTGGGCATGGGACTCTCCGTCTGCGGCGTGATTATGCAGGCGGTAGTGAAGAATCCGCTGGCAGACCCCTACGTGCTGGGCATCTCCTCGGGAGCCAGCCTGGGAGCCACCCTGGCGATTATGCTGGGCATCGGCACGGCCCTGGGGAGCGGATTTGTGGGGATTATGGCATTTCTGGGAGCCATGCTCACCTCCTTTGCTGTGCTGTTCATTGCGAATATGGGGGGACGGGCCAATTCAGGCAAGTTGATTCTGGCCGGTATGGCGGTCAGCGCAGTCTGTTCGGCTTTTGCGAACTTTGTCCTTTATATTGCTAACGATAAGGGTGCCACCGCCGAGGTGACCTACTGGACGATGGGAAGCTTAGCCAGCGCCAAATGGGAAAATGTGGTGGTAATTCTTCCGATAATCCTGGTGGGAACGCTGATTTTCTGGACACAGTTTAGAAATCTGAATCTTATGCTGCTGGGTGACGAGGCCTCCATTACTTTGGGGACGGATCTGCATAAGGTGCGTTCTCTGTATATGATTCTCGCCTCGGTCATGATCGGATTTTCCGTTTACGCGGCGGGAACCATCGGTTTTGTGGGATTGATCATCCCTCACGTGATCCGTATGCTTTTTGGCACGGACCACAAGCGGATGATCCCCTTGTGCGCCCTGACTGGTGCAATCTTCCTTATCTGGGCGGACGTGGCCTGCCGGGTTATCCTGCGCAACGCGGAGATGCCCATCGGTATCCTGGTATCCATTATTGGCGCCCCCTGTTTCATTTATCTGATGGTAAAGCGCTCCTACGGATTTGGAGGTGGCCAGTCATGAAGATAGAAGCACTGGGAATCCAGCTGTCCTACGGCAGCAAAGAAATCTTGAAAAATGTCACAGTGGTGGCTGAGGATAATCAGTTTGTGGGGATTATTGGACCCAATGGCAGCGGAAAATCTACACTGCTGAAATGTGTTTATCGGGTGCTGAAGCCGGGACAGGGCTGTGTCCGCCTGGACGGAGAAAATTTGAACAATATGTCTGTGCGCAGCTCCGCCAGAAAGATGGCGGTGGTAGCCCAGCACAACTACTATAACTTTGATTTTTCCGTCACCGAGGTAGTGCTCATGGGCCGGTCTCCCCACAAGAATATGCTGGAGCGGGACAATGCCCGGGATTATGAGATCGTCCGGGAGGCTCTGCGCATTGTGGGAATGGAGGCTTTCGCGGGGCGAAATTTCTCCACCTTGTCTGGCGGCGAGCAGCAGCGGGTGATTCTGGCCCGGGCGTTGGCCCAGCAGACGCCCAGCTTGATTCTGG
Source organism: Candidatus Egerieimonas intestinavium (assembly GCA_018711815.1). Taxonomy (GTDB): domain Bacteria; phylum Bacillota; class Clostridia; order Lachnospirales; family Lachnospiraceae; genus Egerieimonas; species Egerieimonas intestinavium. The sequence continues at coordinate 590 of DVHU01000020.1, read as the reverse complement.
ATGAGCCTACAAACCATCTGGATATTACCCATCAGCTTCAGCTGCTGAAGATTGTCAAGGGATTTCGGGCGACAGTTCTCTCAGCCATCCACGATCTGAATATCGCCGCTGCCTTCTGTGATAAGATATATGTGTTAAAGTCCGGGGAGATTGTGGGACAGGGAACGCCCAGGCAGGTGCTTACCCCGCAGTTCATCCGGGATATTTACCAGGTGGAGGCAGAGGTTACCGAGGATAGTCGGGGCCAAATGCACATCTTGTTTCTGTGAGGAAACCAGTGGAAATGTTCATCAGCGGAAGAAAAGGCTGCTGCAATTAGTATTGAACCGCTCCCCGTCAAGTAGACAGTGAAAAAAATATAAGTTTTTCTGCCAGTCGGCTTTGCCTGCTGGCAGTTTTTATGCTACCCGTAAATAGCTTTCATGCTTTTCCGTTGGGGTCATTACTCCCAGGTTTCGTTGTAACCGGCGGTCATTATAATACGCTATGTATCCTTCTATCATAGCCACAAGCGTCTCTCTGCTCGTAAAGCGTCTGCCATAGTAACGTTCCCTTTTTAAAATTCCCCAGAACCCTTCCATTGGGCCGTT
>DVHU01000019.1 GCA_018711815.1 Candidatus Egerieimonas intestinavium | reverse complement strand
AGGGCTATCTGGGGCCGATCCCTATACCCATCTATATTATGGCTGCGGTGGGAATTGTGCTGTGGGTGGTGTTAAATAAAACCCGTTTTGGCCGGCACGCCATCGCCACCGGAGGAAACCGGGAGGCGGCCAGAACCTCGGGAATTAATACAAATTCTGTGACTGTGTGGATTTATGTGATTATGGGAATATGCGTGGCCATCGCGGCTATGGTGATGACCGGCCGGGCTTTCAGCGCCCAGCCGGCAGCCGGCCAGGGAATGGAGATGGACGCCATCGCAGCCGTGGTTATCGGCGGAACCAGCCTCTCGGGTGGATCCGGACGAATCATCGGAACGGTCATCGGCTGTTTGATCGTAGGCGTGATCACCAATATGCTGAATCTTGCGGCGGTGGATAGCAACTGGCAGTTGGTGGCGAAGGGAATTTTGATTCTCCTGGCGGTGCTTCTGGATGTGGTGACCTCCCGCTATTTCACAGAGAAAATGAAGAAGGCGTAATGAATAGGCGAAATTTTTCGATCAGAAAGGGAGCCCGAAGGATATTTAAGCATTACTCCGACATTGTAATAACCATTTTGCCATGTATCATAATTGTCTCTTTCGTCGGGGTGATCCTAAATATACTTACAGAGATGCCCCTGTTTCACGGCCGGCCGGCCTCCGAAGTCTGGGAGGCCGCCGCCGGCTGGGGGGCCTTTCTGCAGATACTGAGCAACTGTGGGATATTGTCCATTCCCGTGTATATTACCTGGTCCGCTGTTCGGCATTTTGGAGGGACTGAGCTTTACGGGATCTTTGTGGGGCTGGCCTTGGTTCCCTATGGAGTATTGAGCGGTATGGAGATGAGTACTGCTCTGGAGCAGGGGGAGCTGGCCTACTGGAATTTGGGAATTATGGAAATTCCTCAAGCGGGTTTTCAGGGGCAGATGCTGGCGGCGATTTTGGCGGGACTGCTGGTGACAGTCATAGAGAAATGGCTGACTAAGCGGATCCCTCCGGCGGCATACACTTTCGTGGTTCCCTTTGCCTGTGTTGTGTGTACGGTGATCGCTGTTTATCTCCTGGTGGGGTCTGCGGCCCGGATTGTGGAACAGGGGCTTGTCCGGGCGGTAAACTTTATTCTGGGCGATGAGGCCATGAAGGCAGCCGGCGGCTTTGTGATGGGGGTGATAACTGTACCGCTGATGGCCCTGGGCATTCATTTGGCACTGGTACCGGTGCAGCTGCAGCAGATAGCTGCCGGAGAGTCGGCTCTTTGGCCCATACAGGTGTCTTCGGTGCTGGCCTGCGGAGGCGCTGCCCTGGCTATTTTCCTGTTATCTAAAAAGGAGGAGGAAATTCACGGCCCAGCCCGGGAAGGAGTGCTGATTACTCTGGGCCTTGGTACTGTGGAGCCGGCGCTTTTCGGCGTATGCTGCCGGAGAAAGGAAGCTATGGCGGGGGCTGTGATTGCTTCGGGCCTTGCGGGCCTGGTGGGACGGCTGACGGACTGCTATTCCACCAGCTTTGGGGTCAATGGATTCTTTTCCTTTTTGAATCTTCCTATGGAGAAGTGGGTACAATACGCGCTTATGCTGGGGGTGTCTGTGATTGGCAGTCTGACTCTTACCTTACTTTTTGCCTCTATGCGAAAACGCTAGTAAAATTCCTGGGTCTGTGATATGATTTAAGTGGTTTTCCAGGATTTGCTAAGTAAGGTTTTTGTGAGGAGAATAGTCATGGTTACGATCTCAGATGTGGCCAAGGAGGCCGGGGTTTCCCTGTCTACAGCGTCCAGAGCGCTGAACAACAGTTCACTGGTGTCGGCGGAGAAAAAAGAAAAGGTACTTGAGGCGGTGAAGAAGCTGGGTTACCGTCCCATTCGGCTCAGTGCGGTCAGAAAGGCACAGCAGGATAAAATCATTGTAGTTATCACCAGGATGCTGAACCGGGATATGCTGGACGCTATCCGGGAGACTGCGGACGAGCTGGGCTATCAGATGGCCATCTCCTATGCGGGGGAGTCCTGCGACGGAGGGTATCAGAGCGCCCTGGAGCTGATTAAAATACTGCCTCAGCACATGATCGGAGGTCTGATTTTCATCCACAATGAGTGTCGGGATGAGAAGATATGGAAGGAGCTCTCCGCCTATCCTATGGTACAGGTGGGGGAGAGCAAGGAGGTATCGCCGCTGAGAAGTATTTCTATCGACGACCGGGCGGCAGCCTACGACATGACCAGCTATTTGATTAAACAAGGGTATCGACGGATTGCTTATGTGAGATCCGACAATGATGACCGTTTTTCCTACGGAAAACCACGGCTGAAGGGATATTGCGAGGCGTTGGAGGATGCGGGGATTGAGGTGGATAAATCTCTGATCCTTGACGCGGGCTATATTCTGGATGGCGGAAGCGATGTGGCCAAGGATATTGTGAAAATGAAAAATAGGCCGGATGTTGTTTTTTGCGGCTCTGATTATATGGCAGTGGGCTGTCTGGCGGAGCTGGAGAGACAAGGAATTCGCGTTCCGGAGGATATTGCTGTCTGCGGTTTTGACAATCATGAGGTGACGGAATACTGTCAGCCCAGTCTTACAACAGTGGGACAGCCCTACGGGGAAATGGGAAGCGAGGCTGTGCGGATGCTGGATATGATCTGCTCCGGGGCCATTGCTTCCGGGAGAAAGATGCTGGCAGAGCACACCATTATTGTTCGGGAGAGCACATAAATAAGTTTTGTGAAAGGCACCGTCGAGGGAAGACGGTGCTTTTTGTGTGCGCAGAAAGGAGAAAATATGATAGAGGTTCGCGTTGGTATAATTGGTGCAGGGATGATATCGGAACGGCATATGGTCATCTATGAAAATATGAAACAATATGCCCAGCAGGTGGGATTTACAGCGAAGGTGGTGGCCTGCGCGGAAATAAATCCGGAGCGTCTCAGGGCTTGGGGAGAAAAATACGGCTTGCCCGAGAAAGATTTATACACAGACTTCCGGGAGATGCTAAAGAGGGACGATATTGACACCATTGATGTCTGCGTGCATAACAACCTGCACGTGCCGATTTCCATAGCGGTGATGAAGGCGGGATTTGACTGCTATTGCGAGAAGCCGGCTGCGGCCAGCTATCACGATGCAAAGCTGATGATTGACAGCGCCAAAAAATTGGGAAGGAAATTCCATGTGCAGATCAGCTCGCTGATGTCGCCGCAGACTAGAATGGCCAGAGACATGATTGCGGAGGGGAAGCTGGGAACCCCGTATTATGTGAACCTGGAGCAGTGTGTGAGACGGCGCCGGCCGGGGTATGATCTGCCGGAATTTTCCAGGGATTTCTACTCCAAGCGGGTGGCGGGCCACGGAACGTCCATTGATTTGGGTATCTATGTGATTGGGCAGATTCTCTTTGTTCTCGGCATGCCCCAGCTGAAAAGCGTCAACGGCTTTGCCCGGCGGGGAGTGGATATTGATGAGCGCCTGTTGGCGGGAACGGAAGGCTTTGGGGTGGAGGATATCTGCGACGGCTTCGCCAAGTTTGAAAATGGAATAGGATTTCATTATCTGTCCACGGCGGCCAATAATTATAAGGACTACTCCATGACCTATATCCTGGGCTCCAAGGGAGGGCTGGAAATTCTCGACACCGACATGGCCGGGGGAAAGCTGGGATTTCCCGGGATGGTACGCACCTACGGCGCGGAGCCGGAGCTGCGGTTTTACGGAGATTTGCAGGGCCGGCAGGTGGCTGTGGATCTGAAATGTGACGAGAACGGACTTCTGGAGCAGCGGCTGGACCCGAGAATGCTCCTGTACAATGATAATCAGATGATGTGGCTGGCCTATAAGCTGGGGATTCTGACGGAGGAGACCAGGTACAACACGCCGGAGATTGCCCTGAATCAGCTTTTATTTACCGACGGCATCTTTTTGTCGGAGGAACTGGGACGAGAGGTTAAGGCGGAGGAGATCAGAGCCCTGTCACCGGAGCTTTTTATCCGGGAGCAGCAGATAGGTACAGAGCTGGTGAAATATGATGTAGACTGTTGAAAGGAGGAAGAAAAATGCTGCAGGTAGGTGTACAGCTTTACAGCGTCAGAAATCATATGGCAGAGGACTGGAGAAAAACTCTGGAAGAAGTGGCGGCGGTGGGCTTTCGGTATATTGAGCCGGCCAACCATTACGTGCCGGAGGATGAAGGAATTGGCTTTGGGGTGTCCGCAAAAGAAATGAGGCAGATTCTCCGTGATACAGGGCTTAAGGTTTGCAGCACCCACCTGTATCCCCTGTGGGATGAGGCCTCCCTGGATTACCTGCCCCGGGCCTTGGAGTACCAGCGGGAGATTGGCAGCAGCCGGGTGGGCTGCGCTATGGCGTATTTTAAAGACGGTGAGGATGTAAAGCGCACCTGTGAGATATTTAATCGGATGGGACGGTTGTGCATCCAATACGGGATAGATTTTATGTATCATAATCATTATCATGAATTCCAGATCCTCCCCGGGGAGACCAAGACGGTCTTTGACCTCATGCTGGAGGAAACCGATCCGGAGCTGGTAAAATATGAGCTGGATACATACTGGGCCGCCCGGGGCGGAGAGGATGTCCCAGCCTTTATCAGAAGATTGGGCGGACGGCTTTTGATGCTGCACCAAAAGGACTTTCCCGGGGACTGCCCCCAGGAGCTGAACCTGATCCCGGCAGCTCACCAAAGGGGCGTTGCCATTGATCAAGCCTACTATGACTGGACCCACATCCCGGAGTCTTTCACGGAGATCGGTTTTGGAATCCTGGATATTCAGTCTTATGTGGACGCAGCGTTGGCTGATACCAAGGCAGATTACATCATCCTGGAGCAGGATTTTACGGCGCTGGATGAGATTGAGAGCATCAAAAAAAGCATGGAGGGATTTAAGAAAATCCAAGGGGTGATTTGGTAGAAATATTTATGTCTAAAAATCTGATATAGTGTTTGCGGGACGGCGGAAAAATGAGCGTATCATTAAAATGGTGATACGCTTATTTTTTGAATCGGGATTTACATTGACACCCTTCTCCCCCTGTCTTAAAATGGAAGGAGCAATCAGATAAAGGAGTTGGGAGGGATATCCGAAAGCCAACGGCTTCTCATCTGTTTATGCCTTTGTGCGAATTTTCCGAGCACACCCTCGAGACCTAGGCTCGAGGTGAGCGCAGGCGGAGTACAAAGGCATAAACAGATAGAAGCTTTGAATTCGGGGCTCCCTCCCCAGGTGGGAGAGATGAGTGAGAGAAAAATTGTAGTATTGGACGGTTATACGGAGAATCCGGGAGATTTGAGCTGGGAAGGACTGGAGAGACTGGGGGAAGTGACAGTCTACGACAGGACGGCCCCGGGGGAGGCGGCAGAACGCATCGGCGGCGCTTCCCTGGTGCTCACCAACAAGACGCCCATCACCAGGGAGGTGCTGGAGAGCTGCGGGAATATCAGGTACATCGGCGTCCTGGCCACCGGCTACAACGTGGTGGATGTGCAGGCGGCCCGGGAGAGGGGAATTGTGGTGACCAATATCCCCGCCTACGGCACGGAGGCGGTGGGGCAGTACGCCATCGCCCTGCTTTTGGAGATCTGCAGCCAGGTGGGCCATCACAGCCGGGCGGTTCATGAGGGGCGCTGGGAGAGCTGCAGGGATTTCTGCTTCTGGGATTATCCGCTGATTGAGCTGGCGGGCAAGACCATGGGGATTGTAGGCTTTGGGAGAATCGGAAGGACGGTGGCCCGGATTGCCCAGGCCCTGGGGATGAACATCCTGGCCTGCGCCAATCATCCCAACCCGGCCTATGAGAATGAGAGCTGCCGGTATGCTTCCCTGGAGGAAGTGCTGGCCCAGTCGGATGTGATTTCCCTGCACTGTCCCCTGACGAAGGAGACGGAAGGGCTCATCAACCGGGATACGATCGGGAAGATGAAGGATGGAGTGATTCTTTTGAATAACTCCAGAGGCCCGCTGGTGGTGGAGGAGGATCTGGCGGAGGCCTTGAAAACCGGGAAGGTGTACGCCGCGGGAGTGGACGTGGTGTCCACGGAGCCTATCCGGGGGGACAATCCTCTGCTGGCAGCGCCCAACTGCTTTATCACCCCGCATATTTCCTGGGCTCCCCGGGAGACCCGCCAGCGGCTTATGGATATTGCGGTACAAAACCTCAAGTCCTATCTGGAAGGACGGCCGGAAAATGTGGTAAAAGGCTGAGGTGAGGCAAAGCTAAAGGGCTGGTGCAGAGGGGAAGGAAGAAGCTCCATGAAGAAAAAGAGATCTCTGACGGTTGGAAATGGCTCCGGGCGTGTGCATTTTCCCATCAGAAATAAGATTTTAACCCTGGCGGCGGCGGTGGCCCTGCCTTTTCTGGTGCTGGTGGTGTATCTGCTGTTTTCCATGGGCAGCTACAGCCGCACCTATGACAAGATAGTAAGCGATATGACCATCGCCAACAACTATAACCTGAATTTCAAGGAAGAGATGGACGAGAGCCTCTACAAATTGGTGGTAGGGTATGTGACCTTTGACAATGTGTCGGAAAACGAAACCCTGAAGGACCCGTACATGCTCATCCGGGAACTGAGGGGAGAGTTCACTAAGCTCAACGACATTACCGCCGAGGGTGAGAGTAAGGTGTGGCTGGAGAGCCTGCTGCGGAACATTGACACCCTGGAAAATCGGGTAGATGATATTGCAAAGAGCGTGCGGGAGGGCGGGCGCTACAGTGAGAATATTGATGAGCTGGACAACAACATATACATCCTGACGGAGCTGATCCAGGATGACATCCAGTATTATATTTATTACCAGACCCGGAACATGGAAGAAGTCACTAATAAGCTGAATCAGCAGATCAGCCGGTTTATCATTGTGTGCAGCGTCATGACGGTGGGGCTGGTGCTGATTATCATTGCCACCACCGTGCGCATAACCTCCAGGATTCTGCAGCCCATCAAGGCTCTGCGCCAGGCGGCTGCCCGGGTAACCATGGGGGATTTCAGCGCCAGAGCTTCGGTGAGCTCTCAGGATGAGATGGAGGAGCTGGCGGACGGCTTCAACAATATGGCGAAAAATATTGAATCCCTGATCTCTAAGGTGAAGGAGGACGAACAGAGGATGCGCCGGGCAGACCTGCGGCTTTTGCAGGAGCAGATCAACCCGCATTTTCTCTATAATACGCTGGACACCATTGTCTGGCTCATTGAGGGCAACGAGGCGGACCAAGCGGTAAATATGGTGGTGACGCTCTCCAATTTCTTCCGCCAGGTGCTTAGCAAAGGGAAGGAATTCATTTCTATCCGGGAGGAGGAGCAGCACATCAGCAGCTATCTGAAAATCCAGAAGATGCGCTACCCGGATATTTTAGAATATGACATCAATCTGGACCGGGTGATCTATGATTACCAGATCTTAAAGCTGACTCTGCAGCCCCTGGTGGAAAATGCCCTGTATCATGGTATAAAGTATAAGCGGGCCAAGGGTCGCATCCATATCACCGGAGAAAAGGACGGCGGCCAGATTCGCCTGAGAGTCTGGGATGACGGAGTGGGTATGGAAGAGAAGGAGCTGGAGCAGCTGCGCAGAGAAATTCAGAAGCCTTGCCAGGAGACGGAGAAAGGATTCGGGTTGGCTAACGTCAATGAGAGAATCCGCATGTACTTTGGCCCGGAGTATGGGATGACCATTGACTCCCAGAAGGGGAAGGGAACCAGGGTGGAGATTGTCATTCCCGCCGTGCGGGCGGACCAGGGACAGAGCACAGAGGGAGGAGATGCAGGAAATGAGATGCAGGAGAGCTTTCTGTAAAAGGGCGTCAGCTCTTTTGCTGTCGGTATTGTTGGGAATTACCGGATGCGGAATGGAGCTCCAGCCGGAAAGCCTGGAGGATCCCTACGCGCACAAGGAGGAGGGGCTCACGGTGGTGGGCGTCTCTCAGGTGGGGAGCGAGTCCGTGTGGCGGACGGCCAATACCGCCTCCATTCAGCGGGTGTTTACCCAGGAAAACGGATATTTCCTGATCTTTGACAACGCGCGGCAGAAGCAGGAGAACCAGATCAAGGCGCTGCGCAGCTTTATTTCCCAGCAGGTGGATTATATTGTCTTCTCGCCCATTGAGGAGGAGGGCTGGGACACGGTGCTGCAGGAGGCCAAGGATGCGGGAATCCCGGTGATCCTCATGGACAGAAATGTTAAGGTGGCGGATGAATCGCTGTACACTACCCGGGTGGGCTCAGATTTCACCCGGGAGGGCGCTGACGCTGGCCAGTGGCTGGCCGATTATCTGCAGGAGCAGGGGCGCCAGCAGGAAACGATCAATATCGCCATCCTGGCGGGAACGGAGGGCGCCACCTCTACTATCGGGCGCTCCGAAGGATTTTTGTCCGTGGCCCAAGAGCATGAGAACTGGAATATTTTGGAGCAGGCAGATGCGGAATTTACCACGGCCAAGGGCCGGGAAGAGATGGAGCGCATGCTGAACACCTACGGGGACATTGACGTGGTAGTCTCCCAGAATGACGATATGGCCTTTGGCGCTGTGGAGGCGATTTCCGAGGCGGGACTGACCACCGGCACGGAGGGGGATGTGATAGTCATTTCCTTTGACGCGGTGCGGAAGGCCCTGGAGATGGTGGAAAAGGGAATCATCAACGTGGATATCGAGTGCAATCCGGAGCAGGGCGGCCTGGTGGAGCGGGTGATTCAGAAGCTGGAGCGGGGCGAAGCGGTGGAGAAGGCGTACTACGTTCAGGAGAAGGTGTTTACCCCGGAAAATGTGGGAGATTACATTGACAGCAGGAGCTACTGACAAGGGAGGAGATACAGATGCTGAAGGTTTTTTTGGTAGAGGATGAGAGTGTGATCCGGGAAGGGCTCCGGGATAAAATTCCCTGGGAGCAGTATGGCTATACCTTTGTGGGAGAGGCGGCGGACGGGGAGATGGCCCTGCCCCTGATCCGCAAAACCAGGCCGGACGTGCTGATCACAGACATTAAGATGCCCTTTATGGACGGCCTATCCCTGAGTAAAATCGTCAACGCAGAGCTTCCAAGGACGAAAATCATCATTATCAGCGGTTACGATGACTTCGAGTATGCCAGACAGGCCATCCAGGCGGGGGTGGAGCAATATCTGTTAAAGCCCATCACGAAATTGACTCTGCGGAAGACTCTTCTGGAAATGAAGGAAAAGATCCAGCAGGACAAGGAGCAGAAGGACTATCAGGCGCAATTTCAGAATGATCTCCATGTCTATGAGCAGTTCTCCCGCCGGCGGTTCATGGAGAAGCTTCTGGAGGGGGAGCTCTCGGTTCAGGAAATCTATCAGGGGGCGGCCAAGCTGGGCTTGCAGCTGTCGGCCTCCAGCTATAACCTGCTGTTCCTTTATCTTCAGGAGAAGGATAAGGAGCGTATGGAGCAATTCCTGCAGAGACAGGATCAGGTGCTGCACTATTTTCTGCGGCACCCCCAGTACATCCTGTTCCGCTGGAACGTAAACTGCTACGGGGTGCTGATCAAGGGAGAGGAATCCCAGATGGAGGAGCTCAGCCAGAGAGGGCTGGCGCATATCCGGCAGGTCTGCACCGGGGAGGAACAGCTGGAGTGGTACGCAGCCCTGGGAAAACCGGTGGAGCGGCTGAGTATGCTTCCTCAGTGCTATCAGGGAGTCAACCATTACTTTGCCTACCGCTTTATCGTGCCGGGAATCCAGGTGCTGACCGAGGATACCCTGGCAGAATATCTGACGGCTCAGGAGGACCGGGGGATAAAAGGGGTGGATACCGCCAAGATGAACCCGGAACTCATCCGGGACTTCCTGGAGAAGGGCAGCGTCAGTGAAATCTGCGATTTTGTGGAATCCTATCTGCAGAGTATCGGGGAAGCCCTGGAATCCCGAATGTTCAGGGACTATGTGGTGCTTCATATCCGCTTTACGGCTATCGCTTACCTGGAGTCCATAGGCGTCAGCCAGGAAGAATACATAAAACGGCTGGGGGACAAGGATGTGTGCAGGAAGGCTGCGGAGATTCCGGACTATTTTGCGTTCATGCTTAAGACGGCCATGGACATCCGGGAGGAGAACAGCAGCTATCAGAGCGGAAAGCTCCTGCGCAGGGCCCAGGAATATATTGATGAGAATTACGATCGGGAGGAGCTGTCCCTGAACAGTGTGGCGGCGGAGGTGAATGTCAGCGCCAACTATCTGAGCGCCGTGTTCAGCCAGACCATGCAGAAGACCTTTGTGGAGTACGTGACTGGCAAGCGGATGGAGAAGGCCAGGAAGCTTCTCCGGACTACCGATTGCTCCTCCAGCGAGATCGCGGCCCAGGTGGGCTACAAGGATCCCCGATATTTTAGCTTTGTATTTAAGAAAACCCAGGGGGTAAGTCCCAGGGAGTACAGGAACGGGAAGAGAAGCTGAGAAGCCAGAAGGCACCGGGCGGATGATGATCATCCGCGGGTGCTTTCTTTTTTGTAGAGCTTCCAGGGAACCTCCTCGGAGGCCACGGGGAGCCCCTTGATTTTCTGCAGCAGCAGCCGGGCCGCCCGGGTGCCCATCTCGTGGGGCTGATGATCCAGGGTGGTGACGGTCAGGATGTCCGACTCGCTCAGATAAGTGTTGTCGAAGGCGGCTATGGCTATATCACCGGGCAGCGTGTACCCGGCCCTTTTCAGCTCCCGGATCAGGAAGTAGGCCAGATAATCGTTATAGCAGATGACTGCTGTGCAGGAGGAGAGAGACTCCCGAATCATATTCCAGAGAAAGGGGGCGGCCTGCCCCCGGATCAGCTGAGCGGTGTTTCGGGAATTATACCAGCCCACGCGCTCGTCGGGAACGGAGAGCCCCAGGGCGTACATGGTATCCATAAATCCAGAGTAGCGCTCCAGGCCCTGCTGCTCGTCGGATTTGAAAATCCCTCCGATGGCGGTGTGGCCCTGATCTGCCAGGTGGCGCACCAGCAGAGAGCTGCCCTGGCGGTTGTCGTCCTTGACGTAGGGACAGTCCCCCAGCCCTGCGTATCGGTTGTAAAAAAACACCACCGGGCACCCTTTCTGTATCAGTCTGCGAAACAACTCCAGGTTTGGATTGGGCAGGGCGCTCTGGCAGCCGTGGACGATAATCCCCCTGGGGGGAGATTCCAGCAGCTGCTCCAGGATTTGCCGCTCTGTCTGAATCCGGTTTTCTGTGGCGAAAACCTTCAGGGAGAATCCGCTGGGGGCCAGGGCGTTTTTCACATCGTTGATAACCCCGGGGTACATATATTCCTGGGCGCTGTAGAGGAGCAGACCGACAGTATTTTTCTCCGGCTTGGAGGACAGTCCGGTGATGAAAGAGCCGCTGCCCTGACGCCTGGTGATGAGACCCTGCTTCTCCAGGAGAGCCAGGGCGGAGCGGACAGTCTGACGGCTGACCCCGTATCGCAGGCAGAGCTCCTGTTCGGGAGGAAGCTTTTCGATTCCCTGCCTTATCCGGGTGTCGATGAGCTTTTCCAAACGTCCCGCCAGCCATTTGTATTTAATAGCCATGAATTGCCTCCTTGTTAAAAAATGATAATTTTAGAAGAAGTGAAATAGAAAAAATGTAAATATTTCACAAAGCCACCTGAAAAAATCCATGTTTATCATAAAATAACCTGAATTATTCACGACTTTGCCACGAATGTGGCTGAAAGCCACATAGTTACTGTATTTTAACTGAATATTGCTTTTCACCTATCAAGTGAATGAAAAAAGAGCATCCATTTGTGGTAAAATTAAGGT
>DVHU01000018.1 GCA_018711815.1 Candidatus Egerieimonas intestinavium | reverse complement strand
AATAATAGGCATAATTATTTTCACATTTATTGTGTTGTGGAAAAAATATATTAGTCGTAAAAGTTCTGTCTCCTGCTTTATTTCATCTTCGGCTCCCAGGTATGCCCGCAGTTTCCGCAGCGGTTCACCGTTTTGTTGCTTCCAAAAAAGCCCCAATCGAACCCGCCGAACCAATGATATTTAAACCCTCTCTGCCCCGTAGTTATGGCTGTGGAACCGCAGCGGGGGCATTTCGGATTATTCCTTTCCAGAAATTTCTTTCGGTTGTTGATAGTCGTTTGCTTCTCCAGCATAATATGTACTTTGCCGCAGTTCAGGCAACGCACCCCCAGCTTTGCGTCGTTCTCTTCCAATTCTCCCCTGAGAGAACCACAGTCGGGACATTCAAAATTATCTACAAATTCTTTCTTTTTTACAACTATTCGCCAATAACACTTAGAACAAAACTTAACGTATTCCTCTGTATTATCCACAACAACAAACTCGTCATTTCCACACCTAGCACAAATATCCCCTGTTTTTACTGACGCCCATTCATCGCTCATAACCAGCCTCCTGAAATTCTACTTATTTTCATTATTTTTTATTATAATATATCTCCACACACTTGTCATGGAAAAATATCGGAAATGTTCTCTCTTTATTGACAGTAAATAAAAATATAGATAATGCCAGCAAAATATCACAAAAAATTTCAGGATTATCTGTTGATCTTGCTGCTTCTCTGGCATCACGCTCAAAGCTTCCAAAGGATCAAAAAATCTCTGCCCTAATAACTAGTGGCATGACCGAAGAAGCCGCCAAATCCGCCCTCTCCTCCGCCAAGTCCATCTCCCAAATAATCAAGGGCTCCCTTGTTAATCCCGCCACACTCATCACCGGGCTCCTGGCGGCCGTGACGGGCGTTTACAATTACATCCAGCAGCGCAAGGAAGCGCTGATCCAGTCGGCAGCGGAGATCACCTCCTCCTGGCGGAAGGAGTACGACTCCTTCAACAGCCAGGTTGCCAGCTACCAGGAGCTGAAAGCCCAGCTGGATTCCGGCGACCTCTCCGATCAGGAATCCTATCAGATCAAGCTGCAGATTCTGGATATCCAGAATCAAATCACCGCCGCCTACGGAAGCCAGGCGGCCAACCTGGATCTGATCAACGGAAAGCTGGAGACCCAGGTGGGGCTCTTAAACAGCCTCTCCGCCCGGGACGCCCAGAAGGCCCTGATGCTGGGGGAGAAGGAATATGCGCTGGCCGAAGAGGAAATGACCCAGTCCAGGACCTATGAGCTGGGAAAGCTTTTCCCCAACAATCCGGCCAATCAAAAGGTAGACACAGCCATCAAGGAGGTGGCCAAGTCCTACAAGGACAGGGGGATTGAGCTGGAGCTTACCGAGAATCTCGATGGCTATGAGCAGTTCGATTACTACACCGTCAAATTTGTGGGCGACGCCTCCCAGGCCGAGGACACCCTGACCGCCTTCGCCGCCGAGGTAAATGACCTGAAGCTGGAGTTCTCTGAGAAAGAGGACTTAAATGCCATCAACGTGGTTTACCGCAACACCGCCGACGCCCTGCAGAAAAATCAGGAAATTCTGGACGATTACCAACAGAGCTACCGGGAATTTCTCCAGATGGAGCTGGTGGGCAGAAGCGACGGGGGCGGGGAGATCTTCAACGACTACACCCAGGCTGTCCAGGGATACAACCAGGCCCTGGCCATGGGAGATACGGAGGGCATACGGGAGGCTACCGACGCTTACCGGGAGGCCCAGAAGGCTAAAGATGAGTTCCTCTCCGCCGAAGGAAATCAGAAATTTTCTGCGCTCTTTCAGGATGTGGAGGATCAGCTGGATCATTCCAGCATCAAGCTTTCGGACTTTCGCCAGGCCATCGAGGGGGAGGCCTCCTCGGACAATCTCTTTGCCGGGGATTCCCTGGAAAAGCCAGCCAAGGAGCTAAGGGAGCTTCAGCTCACTGCGGATCAGGCCTTTGACGCCCTGCAGGACGGCTCCCTGGAAGGCTCCGAAGCCCTCCAGGAGCTGGCCGAGGCCTGGGAGCTCCCCCCGGATTCCGCCCAGGAGGTGGAAGAATTCGTGAGCGTCCTGGGACAGCTGGGGCTGATCAGCCAGTCCTCCGCCGATCAGGCGCATATCCTGGCTGAGGCTCTGGATAAGGTCACCCAGAGAACCAGCCTGCTGAAGCGAAACACGGAGGACTTAAACGCCAGCCCATTGTTTGACAGCATTTCCCAGGCGGACGCCTCCCGAAATGCCGGGGCGGACTACCAGCAGGCCGTCAGCTATCTGGAGCAGGCCAAGGCCATGTACGACCAGGGTCTCACCGGCACCGACGATTTTAAATCCAGAGCCGCCTACTTCTCCCCCACCGGCGCCACGGATCCGGAAAATTTCCTGGAAAACTATGAGCGGGCTGCCCGGTATCTCACCGGGGACAGAAGCGGGGTGGACAATTTCCTCCAGGATCTCAGCCAGCAGACTGACCAGGCAGGCCAGGCCTTCGCCTCCTTCGACCAGCAGACGGGCCAGTGGGCCTTCCACATGGATGATCTGTATCAGGCGGCCCGGCAGATGGGCATGGGCTTTGAATTTTTCATGGATATGTTCGGCCGGCTGGAGGACTACGGCATCGGCAATAACTTCATCGCCTCCGCCCAGGAGGGCAGCCAGAGGCTTTCCGACCTCTTCGTCCAGCTGGCCCAAGAAAAAGCCAAGCTGGCGGAGATGGAGACCGAGGGAACTTACGAAACTGTAGATGAGAACGGCAATGTTCAGCACACCCTGGCCAACCAGACGGCCCTGGACGCCCAGCGGGAGCTGATCCGCTCCCTGAATGAGGACATCCTGGAGACCCGGGAGAATATGGAGGCCCTGGGGGATACGCCCCTGGATAACGCTTCCGCCCTGGAGGCCCTGGAAAATCTGCGCCGGGAGCGGGAAAGCATCCTGGAGGGGAACACCTACGAGGAAAATACCGAGGCCATGGCCCAGCTGCTGGAGGAGCAAATCCGTCAGCTGGCGGAGGAAAACGGGATCGAACTGCGCCCGGATCTCTCCCTGGACCTCTCCGGCCTCTTCGACGATTACCGCCGGGAGGCGGAGGATTCCCTACCCGCCGTCCAGAAGCTGCTGGAGGAGTCCGGCGAACCCCTGCAGCTGAATCTGGAATCCGATGATCCGGAGGACATTAACCGGCAGATTGAGGGGCTGAGCTCCGCCCTGGAGAAATTCCGGGATGAAAACGGGGAAATCGACCTGGAGACCGACGGCGTCCGGGATCTGGCGGATGTGCTGGGCGGCCTCTACGCCCAGAAGCACGAGCTGGAGGGGGAGTCTCTCCTTTCCCTGGATCTCTTGAAATTTGACGAGGACACCGCCGGGGTAGCTCAGAAGCTTCAGGACTTTTACCAGGCCTACTCCCAGCTCTCCTATCTGGAGGAGCTGAAGGCCCTGGGCATCTCCGTGGATACCTCCTCTGCGGAAGGCCAGCTAAGCGACGTCTACAGCCAGCTTCAGGCCCTGACCGGTGTGGACGCGCAGATCCTGGCAAAGATCATCCCCGACCTCTCCTCCGCCTCCCCGGCACAGATCGCCAGCGCCATCCAAAGCCTGACTCCGGAGGTCCTGCTGGCGGCCAAGCTCAGCGTAAATACCGCCGGCGAGGGCAATGTGGACGCCCTGGCCCAGACCTTAAGCACCATGCATAGCGTGTCGGTGAACGCCTCCGCCAACGTCCTGGGCCTGGCCTCCGCCTTCCTTCTGAAATCCACCATTGACGACCTCGCCAGCAAGACCGTCACCATCACCACCAATCACGTGGACACCTACTCCACCGTGCGGCTGCCCGGGGCTTCCGTCTCTGCCGGAGCCTCCGGCGGCAGCCAGTTAAACGGCACCGCCCATGGACTGGGTACCCTCGGCCTCTATCCCATCCCCCGCCTCTCCGCCCGGGCTCTGGCCCTGGGAAGCCTCTCTGTGCCCTCCCGGAGCTTTGCCTCAGCCCTGGCAGGGGGCAGCTGGGGGACCAAGAGCGCCCAGCGGGCCCTGGTGGGGGAGCTGGGACCGGAGCTGGTGGTGTACGGCAACCGCTGGTGGACCGTGGGCGACCGCTCCGCGGAATTTGCCTACATCCCCAAGGGGGCCATCGTATTTAACCACCGGCAGACCCGGGAACTGCTGGCCAACGGCCGGGTGCAGTCCTTTGGGGGCCGGGCCTTCGCCCTCTCCCAGGGAACCGCCCGTGCCTCCGGCACCGCCCTGGCCAAAGGCAGCTCCCAGGAGGATTTCCAGGAGGTTTCCGACTGGATCGAGATCGCCATCCAGCGGCTGGAGCAGGCCATCGACCTGCTGGAGGATCAGGCCTCCAGCTCTTACCGCACCTTCCGGGAGCGGGGCGAGGCCATCGCCTCCCAGATGGGCAGGCTGCGGGAGGAAATTTCCCTGCAGCAGACCGCCTATGACCGCTACCTGCAGCAGGCTAACTCCCTGGGCCTCTCCGAAGAGTGGGCCAGAAAGGTGCGGGAGGGCTCCCTGGATCTGGAGACCATCACCGACAAGGATTTGCATGAACAGATAAAGGAGTACCAGGATTGGTACGAAAAGGCTCTGGACTGCAGCCAGGCGGTGGAGGAGCTGAAGGAATCCTTAAAGGATCTCTACAGCGAGGCCTTCGACCAAGCTGTGGATGAATTTGACAGCGCCCTCTCCCTGGCGGAGCACCGGGCGGAAATGATCGAAGGCTATATCGACCAGACGGAGGCCAAGGGCTATCTGGTCAGCAGCAAATATTACGACAGCCTCCTGCTCCTGGAGGAGGAAAATGCCAAGAAGCTCACCCAGGAGCGGGAGGCCCTGATGGAGGCCATGAACAGCGCCCTCTCCAGCGGGGAGATCAAGCAATATTCCGAGGCCTGGTATGAGATGCAGGAGGAGATCAACAGTGTGAATCAGGCCCTCCAGGATTCCAATACCAGCATCGTTGAATTCGGCAATCATATCCGGGAGCTTTCCTGGGAGGTCTTTGACAAGCTGCAGGATTCCATCTCTCAGCTGACCCAGGAGTCCGATTTCTTAAATGAGCTTCTGGAGAATCGTCCCCTGTTTCAGGAGGACGGCAGCTCCACCGACGCCTTTACCGCCTCCCTGGGGCTCCACGGCCTCAACTACAATGTCTACATGGAGCAGGCCCGGCAGTACCGGGAGGAGATGCTGCGCATCCAGGAGGAGCTGGCCAAGGATCCCAACAACCAGACCCTGCTGGAGCGGCGCCAGGAGCTCCTGGAGCTGCAGCAGGAATCCATTCTCTCCGCGGAGGATGAGAAGGAAGCCATCACCCGCCTGGTGGAGGACGCCATGGACGCCCAGCTGGACGCCCTGAAGGAGCTCATCGACAAGTACGAGGATACCCTGGATTCCCAGCAGGAGCTCCTGGACTACCAGAAGAAGGTCAAGAAGCATACCCAGGAGCTGTCAGAGCTGCAAAAGCAGCTGGCCGCCTACCAGGGAGATCTGTCCGAGGAAAACCGGGCCCGCCTCCAGGAGCTGCAGGCAGATTACGCCGAGGCCCGGGAGGAGCTGCAGGAAACCCAGTATGACCGCTATCTCTCCCAGCAGGAACAGCTTCTGGACGCCCTGTACAGCGAGTACGAGTCCATCCTCAACAGCCGCCTGGACAACGTGGACGCCCTCCTGGAGGATGTGATCGCCAACATCAACAGCGAGTCCTCCTCCATCCGGGACACCATCTCCCAGGCCGCCGGCCAGGCGGGCTACACCCTCTCGGAGGCCATGAATATGATCTGGTCCGACAGCGGAAACGCAGGCAAGATCCTGTCCACCTACGGCTCCGGGATCTCCGCCTCCCTGACTGCCCTGCAGACAGGGCTGGAAGCCATCCGCCAGAATCTGGAGACTCTGGTGCGGGACAGCCACCAGGAGGCCCAGGGAAATCTCTCTCATCTGGAGGATACGCTCACGGAGCAGACCTCCGCTCCCCCGGCCCCGGCGCCTGAGCCCTCACCAGCTCCAGCGCCTGAGCCACCCCAGGAGGAGGCCAGCTTCTTTATCTCCAGGAAAAGCTATTACAACAAAAGCAAGCTAAATAAGGAGATCAGCATCACCGACCGTCTGGCCTACCATGACTTTGACTGGAGCTTCTTGGCCCGGAAGCAGTATTATGAGAAAATGGGTCTCTCCGGCACCTATCGGGGAACAGCCCAGCAGAATCACGATATGATTCAGTGGATGAAGAGCCACGGCTACCGCACCGGCACCAGAAGCGTCCCCGCGGACGGCCTCTACTGGACCAGCGAGGGCGCCCCGGAGACCATCATCCGCAGGTCTGACCACGCCATCCTCACTCCCCTGTCCGCCGGGGATCAGGTGCTGAACCACCGGGCCCATGAGAATATCTGGGCCATGGCCAACGACCCCAAGGGCTTCCTGCTGCAGAACCTGGATACCCTGCGCGCTCCCGCCTCCGCCGCCCTGCTGGCCAAAACCACCAGCTTCCAGACCAACATTCAGATCGACAAGGTGGCCGACTACCAGGATTTTGTCACCCAGCTTCAGCGGGATCACAAGTTTGAGCGGCTGATCCAGTCCATGACCGTGGACCGTCTGGCCGGGGGCGGCAGTCTGGCCAAGTATAAGTACCATTTCTAATTTATTAAGGAGTAAGCCATGCCATTGAAAAAAGAAGAACTATTACGGAAAAGAAATATCCGGCTCCAGGAGGAGAACGACCAGCTGAGAAATCAGCTGGCCTTTCTCTCCGAGGCCAACCGGGACAGCCGCCGGCTGGCTTCCCGGCTGATCGCGGACCTGCAGGCCTGCCAGCGCCAGATGCGGGAGCTTAGCGACGAGCACCGCAGGAAGCAGGAGCTTCTCCAGGATTTGATCGGGAAGCTGAGAGCCTGCAGCCAGTCCCTGCGCTCTCTGCCGGAGAGAGGGGGCGCCCATGAGTGAATGGATTGATTTCTCCTACGACGGCCGCCTCTTAAGCGAGTTCGGCTGTCAGCTCTGCCGCCTCTCGGGCTCCCAGGATTTCCAGGAGAGCCCGGGGAGCGCCCCCTCCTTCTCCACGGTGCCCCTGATGCAGGGAAAGCGTTTTGTCCTGGCCGGGGTCTCCTACGAGGATCCCCTGGAGGCCTCCCTGGAAATCTGTAAGAAGCCCCTCTGGGGAATTCCCCAGGAATTCACCCTGCCGGAGCTGCGGGAGCTTCGCCGGTGGCTCTGCCGCCCCTCCTTCCACAAGCTGAAGCTGATCCGCCCGGGCTGGGAGCATATTTATCTGGAGGCCGCCTTCCGGATGACGGAGGAGACCTTAAAGGGCAGCACCTATGTCTTAAGGCTGGAGCTGAAAACCAGCAGCCCCTTCGGTTTCCGGGAGGATGTGCGCCACGTCTTTTCGCTGACCCCCGGCGGCTCCTACACCATACGGGATATCTCCGACGAGCCGGGGCACCTCTATCCCCGGCAGCTTAAGATCACCTGCCGGGAAAAGGGCGACCTGCGCCTGACCAACAGCATGGAGGAGCGGGTCACTCTCTTTGGCGGCTGCAGCGCCGGGGAGGTGATCACCGTGGAGAATTTTCTCCTGTCCACCTCCCTGGCCGCCCACGAAATCCAAAAGGATTTCAATTTCGTCTATTTCCGTCTGGCCAACACCTACCGGGAGAACAAAAACGTGATCGCCGCCTCCCTGCCGGTGGAAATCCAGCTTATCTACAATCCTCTGGTAAAGGTGGTGATATAACATGTCCCTGCAATTTCATTATGACCTGCAAGGGCTCCCGGAATTTCCCACTCTTCTGCTGGGAAACCGGGGCGGACAAATCTACGGGGTCTTGGAAAACGTCCAGGACCTGCGGGTCTCGGCCAGCCTAAAGGACCCCTGGGAGCTCTCTTTTACTCTGTACCGGGAGCCAAAGGGCGGTCCTGTAAGTCTCTGGAAGCAGATCAGGGATTTCCGCCTGGTGTATGTCAAGGACTGGGATCTGTGGTTTGAGATGAAGGTTGACCTGGAGGAATCCACCCAGACCCGAAAAAAGATTTCCGCCCAATCCCTCTGTCAGGCGGAGCTCTCCCAGACCAACGTCTATAACCTGGAGATCAACACGGAGGCCGATATTCTCCGGGAGGATTACCAGCAGCCCACGGTGCTTTACCGCCAGGAGGATCCTTCCTCTTCCCTGCTGCACCGGGTGCTGGAGAAGGCTCCTCAGTTTCAGATTCTCCACGTGGATTCCTCCCTGGCTCCGCTGCAGCGCACCTTCTCCTGGGATTCCCGCTCCATCTACAGCGTTTTCCAGGACATCGCCCAGGAGCTTCACTGTCTCTTTGTCTTTGACAACGGCAGCGCCCCCGACGGCTCCCTCCGCCGGGGGATCTCGGTCTATGACCTGGAGAGCCTATGCCTGGACTGCGGCCACCGGGGAGAATTTACCGACCTCTGCCCCTCCTGCGGCGGCCACAGGCTTCACCCGGGCTACGGCGAGGATACCACCGTCTTCGTCTCCGTGGAAAATCTCACCGACGAGATCAGCTACGAGACGGAGACCGGCTCCGTGAAAAACTGTTTTCGGCTGGAGGCCGGAGATGATCTGATGACGGCCACCGTGGCCAACTGCAACCCCAACGGCTCCTCCTACCTCTGGTATTTCTCCCCGGAGATGAAGGCGGATATGTCCTCCGCTCTCCAGGAAAAGCTCTCCGGCTATGACCGGGACTACGCCTACTACCAGAAGGAGTATGAGCCCCCGCTTCCCCGGGAGCTTCTGGCGGAATATAACCGGCTGGTGAACCGCTACCAATCTTCCCAGGAGGAGCTCTCCCCCATCGAGACGCCCATCACCGGTTTCCCCAGCCTTATGAACACCCTCTACGATGTCATTGACTTCGAGGGCTTTCTGACCAATGAGCTGATGCCGGAAACGGATCTGCCCCAGGATACTTCCGCAGCGGACCAGGCAGCCCTTCTGACCTCCGCCTCCCTCTCCCCGGTGGCCGTCCAGGATCTGGGAACCCTCTCCGCCGCCACCGGGGACTCCTCCGTCCTGTCCATGGCCAAGGTGCTGGTGGATACCTCCCGCTACCGGGTGCAGGTGGAGGAGGGAAGCGCCATGGCCTCCCCCACCCTCTGGGAAGGCAGCCTCACCGTCTCCAGCTACAGCGACTCCGCGGATACGGCCTCCACCGGCCTTCTGCGGGTGCAGTTCTCAGACGACTATGAAACCTTTGTCCGCCAGAAGCTGGAAAAGCTGCTGGGAAAGCGAAAGGATACCTCCCTGGGCATCGTCTCCCTCTTTCAGCTGGAGCCCTCCGTCTTCGCCCAGGAGCTGAAAAACTACTGCCTTGCCAGCCTATCGGCCTTTGAGAATGCCTGCGCCGCCTGCCTGGACATCCTCATTGAACAGGGCGTCTCCGGTCAGGCCTCCCCCATGGATGAGGATCAGGAGCTCTACCAGAAGCTCTATCTGAACTACCTAAACCGCCGGGAGCTCATCCGCCAGGAGGCCCAGCTGCGCCGGCAGGAGATCGGCGCCGTGGCCGGGATCTGGGACAGCCAGGGAACTCTGGTGCGCCCGGGAATGAGAAGCTGCATCCAGGAGCTGCGGGATCAGATCCTGGAGAAGCTGGATATCCAGCAGTATCTGGGCCGGGAGGCCTGGCTGGAGCTGTGCAGCCACCGCCGGGAGGATGTCTACCGAAATGACAACTATATTTCCGACGGCCTCAGCAACAGCGAGCTCTTCTCCAGGGCCCTGGGCTTTCTCGAGACAGCCGGCCAGGAGATCTACAAATCCGCCGCCCTCCAGCACCGGATCCGGGCCTCCCTGCAGAATCTTCTGGCCATCAGGGATTTCGCCCCTCTCCGGGAGCATTTTCAGCTGGGCAACTGGCTGCGGATCCTGGTGGACGGCCAGGTGTACCGGCTGCGGCTCATCTCCTACGAGATGGATTTTAGCGATCCCGCCCGGCTGCCGGTGGAGTTCTCCGATGTACTGAAAACCGCCGGAGGATTAAGCGATATCGAGAGCATCTTAGACAGCTCCTCCTCCATGTCCTCCTCCTACTCCTCCGTAAAACGCCAGGCGGAGAAGGGGGATCAGTCCAACACCCTCCTGTCCGGCTGGGTGGATCAGGGACTGGATCTGACTCTGATGAAGATCGTCAACGACGCTTCCAACCAGAACCTGGTCTGCGACGCCAGCGGCCTTCTGGCCCGGGAATACAACGACGTGTTAAACCAGTACGACGACCGCCAGCTAAAGCTCATCAACAAGGGCATCTACCTGACGGAGGACGGCTGGAAAACCGCCAGAACCGGCCTGGGCCTCTTCCACTATTACGATCCCAGGGAGGGTGTCTGGAAGGAGGGCTACGGCGTCATCGCCGACACCATCGTGGGAAATATCATCCTGGGCCGGGAGGTGGGCATCTACAATGAGTCCAACTCCATCAGCCTCTCCCAGGAGGGTTTGATCCTCACCGCCGACAGCGGCGACTCCCGGGTGCAGCAGCTCTTTGCCATCCAGAAGCGGCTCCCGGACGGAGCCCTGGTGAAGCAGATGTCCATAGACCAGGAGGGAAATATCGTCTTTGGAGGAAATACGAAGATCACCTGGACTCAGGAAAACCGCCCTGCCATCTCCGACGTGACTGGCCTGGAGGATTATCTCAGGGAGGTGGAGACCCAGGTGGACGGGAAAATCCAGACCCACTGGGGCAGCCAGGATCCTTCCGCCTCCTGGGACGCCCAGGAAAAACTCCTCCACCTGGGGGATATCTGGTACGACACCCTGAACAAGGAGACAAAAATTTTCCAGGAATCCGGCTCCTGGGCGCGGCTGGAGGATGCGGAGGCCCAGGCGGCCAAGGCCCTGGCCGGGCGAAAGGGCACCATTTTCACCGTGCAGCCCTCCCCGCCCTATCAGCTGGGCGATCTCTGGGCCCAGGGGGAGGAGGGAGAGCTGCTCTGCTGCATCCACGCCCGCAGCGCCGGAGATTTCCAGGCCTCCGACTGGGAGCCCGCCGCCAAGTACACCGACGACAGCGCCCTGAATTCCTTCGTGGCCGACACCTACGCCCAGGACGTTCTGCGTTTTCAGAAGTCCCTGGATGACAAGATCCAGACCTACGCCCAGGATGAGGATCCCTCCCCGGGCTGGGATACGGAAGAGCTGCGCAGGGCCCACACAGGAGATCTCTGGTACTCCGGCAGCATCATTTACCGCTGGAACGGCTCCGACTGGGAGATGTTCATGGATATTTCCGGCCAGATCAACGAGATTTACTCCAAGGTGTACGCGGAAATTGAGAAAACCTCCTCCGGGCTTCTGACCCGGGTGGGGGAGACCACCTATACCAAGGCCCAGGTGGACAAGCTCTTAAGCGACGTGAACACCGAGTATGAGCAGACCAAGGATTCCTTTACCTTCAAATTCAACCAGCTGCTCTCGGAGCTGAACGCCTCCGGCACCAGCACAGAAAATAAGTTCAATGAAATCAATAAGTACATCCGGTTTGACAACGGGGAGATCATCATCGGCATTCAGGGGAACCCCCTGATTCTCCGCATGAAAAACGACCGCATCTCCTTCTACGAGAATAACAGCGAGGTGGCCTACATCAGCAACCGAAAGCTGTATATTACGGACAGCGAGGTTATTAACTCCCTGAAGCTTGGGCAGTACGCCTGGATTCCCAGAGACAACGGCAACCTGAGCCTGCGCAAGACCGGATAAGGAGGTTTTTATGGCAAATGAAGGCTACACCGACATAGCGGCCACCACCCAGGATACCCTGCGCTTTTCCTGGCGGGTGGTCTCGCAGAGCACGGAAAACAATACCACCACCCTGGCCTGGGAGATGCTGCTCATCGCCGCGGCCCAGGGCTATATCCAATCCAGCTACTCTAAAGACTGGTCTGTCACCGTGGCCGGAAAAACTTACTCCGGCACCAACAAGGTGTCCATCGGCAACAACAGCCAAAAGGTGCTGGCCTCCGGCACCACGGAGATTTCCCACAACGCCGACGGTACCAAGAGCTTTTCCTACTATTTTTCCCAGCAGTTTAACATCTACTGGACGGGCAAGCTGGTCCGCACCGTGGACGGCTCCGGCTCCGGGACGCTCCCGAATATCGCCCGGGCTACCGCCCCCGTTCTAAGTCCTGCTTCCCAGGTGATGGGCAGCGCCATCTCCATCAGCCTTCCCCGGGCCTCCGAGGCTTTCACCCACACCCTGCAGTATTTCTTCGGCTCGGCCTCCGGCACCATCGCCTCCGGGGCTGCCGCCTCCGCCTCCTGGACTGTCCCCGCCTCTCTGGCCGCCCAGCTGCCCGGCGCTGCCAGCGGCACCGGCACCATCCGCTGTATCACCTACAACGGCGCCTCCCAGGTGGGCACCCGGGACGTGTCCTTCACCGCTTCTGTCCCCAGCTCTCTTGTGCCCAGCATCTCCGGCGTCGCCGTCACCGACACCCAGAGCGCCGTGGCCTCCGCCTTCGGGGCCTTCGTCCAGGGCAAGAGCACCCTCAAGGTGGTCACCCAGGCCGCCGGCGTCTCCGGCAGTACCATCAGCAGCTGCAAGGTGTCCTATCAGGGGAAAACCTATTCCGGCACCTCTGTATCCAACATCCCAGTCATCGGCTCCGGCACCCAGACCGTGTCCGTCACCGTCACCGATTCCCGGGGCCGTACCGCCTCCGCTTCCAAGACGGTGACTGTGCTGGCCTACTCCTCGCCCACCATAGCCGCCTTCTCGGCGGCCCGCTGCAATTCCTCCGGAAGCCTCGATGACAATGGCTCCAACGTAAAGGTCACCATGAATTTTTCCATCTCCCCCTGCGGGAATAAAAATACCAAGAGCTACAAGATCGAATACCGGGCCGCCGGGGATTCCGGCTCCTGGCACACGGCCTTTTCCGGCAGCGCCTACAGCTACAGCTCCAGCCAGGTCATCAGCGGGGATCTCTTCGACACGGATCTGGCCTACTCCATCCGGCTGACGGTGGCGGACTTTTTCTCCTCCATCACCTCCGTGATCGAGCTGCCCACCGCCTTCACCCTCATTGACCTGTACAGCTCCGGCAAGGGTATGGCCTTCGGAAAGGTGGCCGCCAAAGACGGCCTGGAAAATGCCCTGGAGGTCTGGCACACCAAGCCCTGCCATTTCGGCGGACAGATCTATCTCTCCGGGTACTTCGGCCAGGAGAAAAGCCTTCTGGACTTCCTGATGCCCGTGGGCACTGTCCGGGAATTTTCCAACTCCACGGACCCCAACGTCCTGTATCCCGGCACCGCCTGGGAGCGCTTCGGGGCAGGCCGCTTCACCGTGGGCGTAAATTCCGGGGACAGCGATTTCTCCTCCCCCGGCGCCACCGGCGGCTCTAAAACCAGCACCCACTACCACTGGACCAAGACCGGCTTCGACGGCGAGCATGTGTATGTCACCGACTGCACGGAGGAGGGCAACGGCCCTACCCCCTCCCGGGTGTCCACCCTGCACCGGGCCATGGTTTTCCCGGATCAGATCTCCGCCGAGCCTGACCTTACCCGGGAGGGCACCACCTATGAATCAGAGCTCTCGCTGCTTCCCCCGTACATCGCCGTCAGCCGGTGGGTGCGGACCAAGTGAGGCGGCCTGGCAGGCTTTTTCTTAATTACATTTAAAGGAGGTTTCAGAAATGAAATTTTTAGATCCCGATGGCGTGTCCTACCTCTGGAACGCCGTCAAATCCCGTCTAGCCAAGAAATCCGACACCGGCCACACCCACAGCGACAGCACCATCACCTCTCTGGACGCTTCCAAGCTGACGGGTACCATTGATCTGGCCCGGCTTCCCCAGGGCTCCCTGGAGCGCCTGGTGAAAGTCACTGACCAGAGCGCCCGCTTTAAGCTCACCTCCCGGGAGGTGCAGCTGGGGGATACGGTGCAGCAGCTGGACACGGGAACCATGTACATTGTGGTGGACGAAGCCCAGCTCTCCTCCGAGAAGGGCTACACTCCCTACACCGCCGCTTCCGCCACCGCCGTGCCCTGGTCCGGCGTCACCGGAAAGCCCGAGACCTATCCCCCGGCTTCCCACTCCCACAGCGACTACGCGCTGACCTCCCACACCCACAATTACGCCGGTTCCTCCTCCGCCGGGGGCGCCGCCAACTCTGCGGTGAAGGCCACCCAGGACAGCGCCGGACAGCAGATTGACGCCACCTA
Source organism: Candidatus Egerieimonas intestinavium (assembly GCA_018711815.1). GTDB lineage: Bacteria > Bacillota > Clostridia > Lachnospirales > Lachnospiraceae > Egerieimonas > Egerieimonas intestinavium. The sequence continues at coordinate 8,068 of DVHU01000018.1, read as the reverse complement.
CATCAAGGGACTCTCCGTCAACGGCAAGGTCATCACCTACACCAAGGGCGACGGAAATACCGGCACCATCACCACCCAGGACACCAACACCACCTACTCCGCCGCCACCCAGACCGCCGCAGGACTTATGTCCGCCGCCGACAAGAAAAAGCTGGACGGCATTGCCTCCGGCGCCGGAGCCGGCGTCACTGGAGTTAAGGGGAGCGCCGAGTCCGCCTACCGAACCGGACAGGTAAACCTCACCGCCGCCAACGTGGGGGCTGCCGCCGCCTCCCACACCCACAGTGACTATGCGGCCGCCTCCCACACTCACAGCAATTACGCGGCTTCCTCCCACACCCACAATTACGCCGGCTCCTCCTCCGCCGGGGGCGCCGCCAACTCTGCGGTGAAGGCCACCCAGGACAGCGCCGGACAGCAGATCAATACCACCTATATCAAAGGCCTCTCCGTCAGCGGCAAGGTCATCACCTACACCAAGGGCGACGGGAAAACCGGCACCATCACCACTCAGGACACCAACACCACCTACTCCGCCGCCACCCAGTCTGCCGCGGGGCTCATGTCCGCCGCGGACAAGACAAAGCTGGACGGGGTGGCCTCCGGGGCCAATAAATACACTCTGCCCACGGCCTCCGGCAGCACCCTGGGCGGCGTCAAGACCACCTCCACCGTCACCTCCACCTCGGGCCTCACCGCCTGCCCCATCATCAGCGGCGTGCCCTACTACAAGGATACCAACACTACCTACTCCTTAAGCTCCTTCGGGGTCACCGCCACCGCCGCGGAGCTGAACAAGATGGACGGCATCACCGCCACCACCGCGGAGCTCAATTACTGCGACGGGGTCACCAGCAACATTCAGACGCAGCTTAACGGGAAGGCCGCCAGCAGTCACAGTCACGACTACTACAACTCAATCTTTATCGTCAGCTCCAGCCAGCCCTCGGTACAGACCGGCAAGATCTGGCTGAAGCCCGTTTAAAGGAGGCCTCCATGGGAACAGCAAATATTACCTACGGCGGCAGCCGCTACTATTCCGGCGGCTGGTCAAGCTCCTTTAGCACCAACGGCCCCGGCAGCTATGGAACTTATGCGGGGTACTCCGGCCGCTCCTACGTCACCTGCTGGAAGATCACCGCCCCCTCTTTCCCGGGAAACGGCTCCTCCATCACCTTGTCCTTTGACTACATTTCCACAAAGACCGTCTCTCTCTATTGGCATCTCTCCTCCGCTGAAAATACAGATGCCCTTGCCGGGGCTGTGGGCGCAGTCATTAATCCTTACGGCATCACCTACGGCACCCTTTCCCTGGCCAGCACCTCCAGCCAGTGGGGCTCCTCCTCCTTTACCATGTCCTTCTCCCCCTCCCCAGGCGCCACCTACTACGTGTACCTCTATCCCCAGTCCACCGGCTCCAGCTACGCCACCATCGGCAATGTCAGCGGCCACCGCCCCTCCGGGTACGTCTCTTATCTGGACACTCACACCGTGACCTACAATGCCAACGGGGGAACCGGGGCCCCGGCCTCCCAGACCAAGGTCTGGGGTTCCGTCCTGACCCTCTCCTCAACCATCCCCACCCGGACCGGTTACGATTTCGTCATCTGGAACACCGCCGCCAATGGCTCCGGCTCCTCCTACGCCCCCGGCTCCTCCTACGGCTATGACGCGGATATGACCCTGTACGCCATCTGGGAGAAAAAGCCGGGCTTTCTGGCCGCCAGCGGTTCCTCCTGGAAGGGCTATCAGGTATACGCCGTGGTGAACGGAAAGTGGACTCTGACCCAGCCCTACTTCCCCCAGAGCGGCGCCTGGAAGCGCTCCTACACATAACAATAACGAGGGTGTATTAAGAATATATAAATCAAGTAAATTTAACATTTATATATCTTTTACACCCTCGAATCATTTAATCGTTATTTTAGTGGATTATTTCTTTATAACACAAATTATTTTCCGTTAAATAATTTTGTACATACAGAAAGGAGGTCCTATTTTCGTCTTGACGAACATCATAAAGTAAAATACCCTTATCCTCATCTAAATCTATTTTTTCGGTATCAATTACTTTAAAATCTCCAGACAATTCTGCTCGATAAACTGCACTCCCATTATAACTTTCTCCTATATTTTCTCTATCGCTGCTATAATATAAAGAATATCCATTTTCATTTTTATAAATCGCTGCTATTTCATTGTCAGCTCCACTCAATGGTATAATTTCGCTTTCATTATTCCAAGTCTTTCCGTGATCTACAGAAGAAATAATATTTATAGATGAAGGGCCCTTATCATAGCTTTCTTTTTCATAAATATAGTATAAAGCATTATCTTCAGAAAACATGTCGCCGTCTTCGATATTATTATCGCCCGAAATTATATCATCCGCTGGAATCCACGTCTGCAAATCTTCAGATATATAGCAGTGTACAATGTAATGTCCATTTTCATTTTCAGGATCTGCATTATTCACAGTACCTATGATTTCTGTATAGGTCACTATCCATATATCATTGTTGCGGAAAATTACAGGATCAATCAAAAGATTATCACTAGAAAACAAAACCCTAGAATCTAATACTGAATAATCCTCTGCAAATCTTGTCAGACGGATTGCATTTTCTCCGCTTCCACTTACTGCCATCATTGGCTCTTCTAAAACATATATCCAGTTGGCAGGTATATCTTTAAATTGGTTGTACACCGTTCCATCTTTATTCAAGATCGTCATACATCCGTCAGCGCCTGCTATGACTTTATCCTTAAATATCTTTGCGTCACCTGTTTTTATTTCTGCTGAAGCAAATAAGGTATTGATGTTTGACGTATTTTCCAAATTAGGGGAATTAGCATCTGAATAAGTACATCCTGTAAACAGCAACGCTAAAAATACCATGAATATCATTCTATATTTCAAGGAAATTTCCTCCATTTTTTGTATAGGTCACAACATAGTTTTATATATCTGAAATTTTCGTGATGATTCTTTGCTCCATTATTGCAAAAACAACATTTTTTGTCAATTACTGATAAAATGGATACCTTATAAGACAAGATAGGATTTAAAGGAAATTCGTATGCAAAGCATTCTGAAGTATTTAATTGCTCCTCCTACCAGACCGCCGTAAAACGGTCAGTATCCCCTCCACATAACTTTTGCCCCAATGAATAAAATGAAAGAAGGTGACCCCTATTGCAGCCCCACGATTTAACCTATCTGTATCTGATGAAAAAGCAAAACGGCGTCCTCAAGGACGCCGTGCAAAACGACACCGGCCGGGTATTCTGCTTCAAGGTCATGGACGTGAGCCTGTCTGACAGCACCACCGCCGTCCTGTACGCCCGCAAGCCCTCGGGCCTGGAGATTTATAATCCTTGCACCGTGGACCCAGAAAATAATATGATATTATATAGCCTGACTTCCCAGACTATCGCGGAGGAGGGAATCACCCAGGGACAGATCCGCGTGATGGATCAGGACCGGGTGATCTCCTCCTTCCTCTTCTGTATCCGGGTGGAAAAATCCCTGGTCAGCAGCGGCGCCATCGAGAGCAAGGATGAATTTCTTCTTCTGGACGCCGCTCTCAAGGAATCCCGGGAAACCCTAAAAATTGTCAAAGAGCTTCGGCAGGAGCTGGATGAGCGGATTCAAGAGCTGGAGGAACTTATCGCCAGCCTGGTTCCCATCTCCGACTCTGAGCTGGAAGCCCTCCTAAAAGATTAAAACTGCGAGGTATAAACATGAAATTAATTCAGAGCTATCTCACCAAAAACGACTGCTACAGGCAGGGTTCCTACCTGAAGCCCACCTGCATCCAGGTGCACTCCATCGGCGTTCCCCAGCCCTCAGCCAAGAAGATCATGGAGGGCTGGAACCAACCAGGCGTCAGTAAGATGGTTCACGCCTTTGTGGAGGCCGGTGGAGATGTGTACGTGACCATGGAGGAGAATAAGCGGCCCTGGGCCGACGCGGGCTACGGAAATAAGCACGCGGTGGCCTTTGAAATGACTGAGCCCAGCACCATAAAATACACCTCTGGGGCCAATTTTCAGGACTTAGACCCTTCCGCCACCCGGGAGCACGTCCTGGGCGCCTACCGGACCGCGGCGGAATATACCGCCTACCTGTGTCAGAAGCTGGGCTTAAATCCCCTGGCCAAAACCGCCGACGGCGTACCTGTGGTGTTCTCCCACCGGGAGGGAGCCCTCCTGGGCATCTCCTCCAACCACGCCGATCCCCAGCATCTGTGGAACCTCTATGGACTGACCATGGATAAATTCCGGCAGGATGTGAAGACATTGATGGACGGAGGAGCGATCAGCCCCGAGGCGACGCCCGCCCCGGAGCCCGCTCCGTCCCCAGCCCCCAGTCCCGCCCCCAGCCCTTCCCAGGTGTCCGCCACTTACCGGGTGCGCACTCAGGCCCACGGCTGGCTGCCGGCAGTCACCGATTACTCCGACTACGCCGGCTGGCAGGATTCTCCGGTGACCGACGTGGCCCTGAAGGTCTCTCAGGGTTCAGTGAAATACCGGGTTCACATCCTCGGAGGCGGCTGGCTGCCCTGGGTCACCGGCTACGACACCGGCGACTACAATAACGGCTACGCCGGAAACGGCAAAGCCATCGACGCCATCCAGGTCTATTACTACACCCCCGATTCCATCCGCCCCTACAAGAAAGCCACCTACCAGGTAGCCCCCGTGGGCGGCAGCTGGTATCCCGAGCAAACGGACACGGACACCTCCTCCGGCATGGACGGCTACGCCGGATACTTCGGTAAAGCCATCGGAAAGCTGCATCTGAAAATTCAGTAGCAGACCTATTTTTTCAGGCGCATCCCACCGTCAGCAATATGTTAGAAAATACGCGCTTCTCCCCGGTGGAGACGGCCAGGCACAAGGCTCCTTCCTCCATACAGGCCTCATAGAAGGCGTAACGGCCAAGGCCGGATAACTCCATGTTTCCCAGCTCCCGGCGAAACTCCTGGAATATTTCCGGCTCCGGCCCCTCCTCCGGCAGCATCACCTGGGCCTTCTCGATTTCACACACCGAATGGACGGCAGCCAGCACCTGCGTCACCGTGGGTACCCCTGGGGTGAGGCCCAGGTAAATTTTCCGGGCCGAGCCGCTCTTCTCCTCCAGGGGATAATTGCCATCCGCAATCAGGATCCTGCTGCCATGACCGCACAGGGCCAGGGCAGCCATCAGCTGGGGATGGATTAAACTTGTCTTCAGCATGGCCTTTCCCTCCTACTGTTCATTTTCCCGCAGCCTTCCCAAGGCTCCCCCGGGATGCCATTTTACGTACTGCCGGGGAGTGATATCCTTGTGAGCCTGCAGATAGACGCTCAAGGTCTGCAGCACCAGGGTCTCCGCCAGCACGGACATCCGCGGCGCCCGGTTCAGGGGACCTCCCTCCGCGGGAACCCCCGCGTACAGGTGCACGTCGCTCTCCCTGGCCAGCCAGGAGTCTCTGTTTCCGGAGACGCCGATCACCCGGCAGCCGTTATCCTTCACCGCCAGGATCGTGGAACGCATCTCCGCCGTCTCCCCGCTGTTGGAAATAAAAATCACCACGTCTCCCGGGCGGGTCTGGCCGCAGGAGCCGTGTACCGCCTCCGTGCCGTGCAGAAAATAAGCCGGGGTTCCCGTGGAGGACAGCAGGGAAGCCAGATACCCCGCCAGGTGAGCGGGCTTTCCGATGCCTGAAATATGTACCCGGTTTCCCTCCTCCTCCGCCCGAAGGATCAGCCGGGCCGCCGCCTCTATCTCCCCCATATTGATGGCCGAACCAAAGGCCTTCAGATCCTGCCCTACTGTCTCCAGGAAGGCCTGGCAGGCCTGCTCCTCCCGGGTTTCTACATGCTCTTTGTCCATTCTTCTGTCCCTCCGTCCTCTATCTTCAAGCAGCCGGTGTCCGGGATTTTCAGCCCCCGCTGCCTCATCAGTGCTTCCACCCTCTCCAGTGTGGGCAGGGAGGGCATAGCTCCCAGGCCCGAGACCGTCAGAGCCGCCGTGTGGTTGGCAAAGGCCAGCCGCTGCTCCCAATCCCAGCCGCAGCAGGCCCCCACGCAGAAGGCTCCCACAAAGGAATCCCCGGCGGCTGTGGGATCCACAGCCACAATTCCCTGGGCGCAGGGGCTCAGATACATGCCGCTGTCATTAACCAGGGCCGCCCCGGCGGAGCCCAGGGTAATCAGCACCTGCTCCACCCCCTGGGCCCGCAGGGCGCCTGCCGCCGCCCGCACATCCTCCAGATTCACCTGATCCCCCTCATGCCGGATGGGAATACCCGTCAGATCTGCCGCCTCGTGCTCGTTGGGCGACAGATAAGTGAGGCAGGTCAGCAGCTCCGGGGGCAGGGGCGCGCTGGGGGCAGGGTTCAGCATCACCGGAACCCCGTTTCTGTGGGCCAGCTGGGCCAGATACGTGTTGATTTCCATAGAAATCTCCAGCTGCAGCAGCAAAAGGTCATACTCCTTTATGGTTTTCTCCAGAAATGCCGCCTCCTCCCGGGTGATGCTCATGTTGGCCCCGGGAATCACAATAATCCTGTTTCTGGCGGATTCCCCCGGCTTCTCCTCCAGGAGAACCACCGCGCAGCCCGAAGACTCCCGGGGATCCCGGGCCACAAAATCCATGCAAATTCCCGCCTGGCTGCAGGCCCGGTACATCTCCTCCCCGTTGGCGTCACAGCCCAGCTTTCCAAACATGGTCACCTCCGCCCCCAGCCGGGCCGCCTGCACCGCCTGGTTAGCCCCCTTTCCTCCCGGGGCTTTGCAAAATCCGGTTCCCAGAACCGTCTGCCCCTCCCGGGGAAAGATCTCCGTGGAGGCGATCTGATCCATCACAAAGCTTCCTGCCACCAAAATCCGTGGTTTTCTCTTCATTTGTTTTTCCCCTCTCCTACGCCTCCAGGTATCTCAGCTGCTCCATCCGCCGGATCATCGTCTCCGCCTCCTCCCGGGCCAGCCTGGCCAGGGGGGCCCGCATGGCCGCTGTGGCCAGAATTCCCCGGTGCTGCAGCATTACTTTGTAGCGAGCGATATTCTGAGTACAGCTCAACACCTGATTTAACGTATTTACCCTCCTCTGCAGCTTCACCGCCCGATCCACATCCTTCTCCCGGATAGCCTGCCACAGGGCTTCATACTGCTCCGGAATCACGTTGGCGTTTCCCGACACCGTGCCGTCTCCCCCGGCGAAGCAGGTGGCCGCAAAGAGGTCGTCGGGTCCGCACAGGACGGAGAAGCTCTCCTCCTTCAGCGTCATAAACTGCTGTATCCTGGACATATCGTTAAAGCTGTATTTGATGCCGATGACATTTGGACAGCTTGCGGCCAGTTCCCGGGCCAGCTCCACCGTAATGTCATTGACGGCGCACTGGGGGATCCCGTAGAGATAAATGGGGAAATCTTCGGGAACGCTCTCCGACACTGCCCGGTAATATTCCAGCAGCTCCCGGTCAGTCAGTTTAAAAAATGTGGGCGTCACCACGCCGATTCCGTCGGCCCCGATCTCCACCGCATGGCGGGCCAGGGTCAGGGTATCGCTTAGGTTCCAGGCGCCGGCATGTACGTAGACCACCGCTCTTCCGGCATTTTTCTGTGTCACGGTCTCCGCCACGGCCTTTCTCTCCTCCACCCCCAGGTACATCATCTCTCCGGTGGTGCCCGCCGGGTACAGGCACTGCACTCCCCGCTCAACCAGGTATTCCGTCAGCGCCTCCAGACTTTTTGTGTCAACTTTGTCCGCCTCCGTAAAGGGTGTAACCAGCGGAACGGTAACTCCATATAATTTCTTCATTTGCGATTCTCCTTTTAAACTAGCCTATTCTCCGGCTCTTTCCCCTCAAATACGTCCAATAATGCCTGCGCTGTTTTCATTCCGGTCATGGCATAGTTCTCATAGGACTCCGCGGCTGTGTGGGGGGTGCACACATAATTTTCAAATTGAAACAGCGGGCAATCCCTGGTGACGGGCTCAAATTCGAACACATCCGAGCCGTATCCCGCGATTTTTCCGCTCTTTAGGCCCTCGCAGACCGCCTCCTCGTCGGCCACC
>DVHU01000119.1 GCA_018711815.1 Candidatus Egerieimonas intestinavium | reverse complement strand
TTGCGGTCAAAATTTTTTTGTAGGAGGAATACCTGGGCGACTGAGGCGCCGTCCCTTTTTTCTTCCCTAAAGATATCTTACTGATTCTCTTTGTTGTTTCTGTTTTAAAAAATACGATATACTTGTTTGTATCCTTATACTTTTCGATTCTGTCAACCTCTGCGATGTGGGTAATTCCAGAAACAGGGGCAACCTGATAAGCAGCAATATACTTAATTTTATCGATCATTGCGCTGGATATTCTGATAGCAAACCAACGATTATTCTTCAAAAATTCTTCGTTAAAACCATCTTCCCTTGCCGGAACAATTATTGTATCTAACTCGTCCGCATCAATATCGGGCGCCAAATCAGTGATAACCTCATCCTTGAAGGGCGAAAAGCGATGAAGTTTTTTATCGCCGCACACGTATGTCTGGGCCTCGATAACCTCCGTGGTCATGGTCAGCTGGCTCATGACATGATACAGCGCGTCTGTGGCTTCGTCGATGACGATAATCGCGGCCGGCCTATTGTCAAAAATAACCTTATCCAGCAATTCGTTTATATTGTTGTATTTTGACTTTGAGAAATAGTCGGCAAGCTTTTGCTGTTTGCCGCTATCCTTATCCACTTCAGCCAGAAGGCTGTTCTTGATTTTATATTTGTCCGTTTCCGTGGAAATCCCAAAGCGCAAAATTTGTTCCCCTATATGTCCATAGACATCGTGGCTGTTCAGTTCAACCTCCACCAGATAAAGGCGGGGATCATTGTGAAAGGTCAAGTCTAAAAAGTAACCGTCGGGTATTGTCGCCCCCTTTTTCGGCGTGCCAATCAGCTTTTTTATGTCGAAATAAATGCCTGCCGCGCCGAAGATTTGTTCCGCGTGGGCGACAATCATTTTTTCAAAATCTGCTTCTTTTAAATAGATGTACTGTGTGTAAACAAAACCGGACTCATCGACGATTTTATACATGCCTCGCTCCCCCAATCCTTTCTCCTTAATTAAAGGCTGTAGCCTGCGCAGAAACCGGTATGCGCAGGTATAACAGTCGCTCTGCGTCTATTGTACCATACAATCGACAGCAATTTTAACCTTTCTTTTTATCCTGGCACAGGATTTTAAAAGCCGTGGTTTCATCCCGTCCCATTTCATGGTATGCTGATACCAAAGGAGGCTGGTATCATGTTTCAGCATAAGGTAGTCGTCATTACAGGCGGAGCTCAGGGTATAGGGAAATGTATTGCCGAGGAATTTAAGAAAAACGGGGCTGCTGTCTGCATCATCGATAGACAGGAAAATAGTTATTTCACCGGTGATTTGGCAGAGGAAGCTGTGCTCAAGGATTTTGCCAAAAAGGTAATCGCAGAATATGGCCAGGTGGATTATCTGATTAACAATGCTCTTCCGTTGACAAAAGGGATCGCGGAATGTTCCTACGAGGAATTTAACTACGCTCTGCGGGTGGGCGTAACCGCGCCCTTCTACCTCACCAAGCTGTTTCTTCCCTATTTTTCTTCCGGCGGGGCAATCGTGAATATTTCCTCTTCCCGGGACCGCATGAGTCAGCCGCAAACCGAAAGTTACACTGCCGCCAAAGGCGGTATCGCGGCCCTTACCCACGCCCTGGCAGTCAGCCTCAGGGGCAAGGTTCGGGTGAACTCAATTTCTCCGGGCTGGATCGATACCGCTTACACAGAGTACGCGGGCGCGGATGCCCTCCAGCATCCCGCAGGCCGGGTGGGCAATCCCCTGGACATCGCCAACATGGCCCTGTACCTCTGCTCCGATAAGGCAGGCTTTATCACCGGGGAAAATATATGTATCGACGGCGGAATGACAAGACAGATGATCTACCACGATGATTTCGGCTGGACACTGAATGGAGGGGGCGGTGTGTGATACACCGCCCCAATCTCGGATATTTACTTCTCAGGCGGCATCTCACTTCCTGGAACACTTCTCCGCATCTATGGCCAGGACAAACATCAGCGCGATCAGTGCATCCGCCGGATTGCCGACGTCGATCACATAAGTATCTGCCCAGTGGAATAATTCCTTGGAAATCACAGCCACCGGGTTTCCCCTATGATCAACAATCTCATAGTCCCATTCCAAGAAATTACCCTCAATGTGCCATCCGTTATAGTCGATATCATACCGGGGTTTGAAAAATGTCAGCTCTTTCTCGATACAGCCAAGATACTGCTCTCCCAAATACACTTCAAACTTTGGCATGAAAGTCAGAACTTTTTCTTTAACTGTTCCAATCTCATTTCCGTATACATCAAAAATTTTCAAACAATGCCCCCAGGACAATTTCCCCTCTACGGTATAGACTGTATTGCCCTGCTCATCGTAGATATCGTAACTGTCCAACCACGAAAAAACTCTTTGCTTAAATAACAGCCGCATGCCTTTTCCTCCTTATTGATTCCAGCAAAATTTTGGTAGATATAAGCTATCCCCCCATCTGTTCTTTCCTCGGCCCAAACCGGCGCAGTACGTAAAAGGACATAAGCACCGTCAGCGTATCCGCCGTCACCTGGGACCAGACAATTCCGTACATGCCGAACAGGCTGTTTAGCAGGAAGAGCATGGGAATATTAAAGCCCAGCCATCTGACTACGCCCAGGAGCAGGGAGATTCTCCCTTTGCCAAAGGCCTGGAACTGGTACACCGTAAAGAAGCTCAGGAACATCAATGGCGTGGCCAGCACGCGAATCCGCAGAAAGCTGGCAGCCATGGACAGGGCCTGGGGATCCGAGAGGAAAATGCGGACAAATTGTCCGGCAAACACCTCATACAGAAGGATGCTGGCGGCCGCTATGACCAGGCCAAGCTTTCGGGCCAGTCTGGAGATATCAGTCATTCTTTTATGGTTTCCGGCCCCATAATTATAGGCCACCAGAGGCAGCATGCCCTGACAGATTCCGATTCCCACGTTCAGCGGAAATCTTTCCACCTTCAGCACAACCCCCACGGCCGCCAGGGCCAGATCCTCATAGGCCACCATCAGCTTGTCGATAATCACATAATCTAAATCAAAGAGAAAGGTGGCCACGGCCGAAGGCACGCCCACGGCAAATACCGCTGCAATGCTTTCCCTGGAGGGCAGCCCCGCCTGGGGCAGAAATGTCAGCACACTGCCCTTTCCCATGCGGATCAGCACGACGATAAAGAACAGGCAGGCGATCCCGTTAGAAAGCGCAGTGGCGATACCGGCCCCCAGTACTTCCTGCCCCTGAGGCATGAGCACAAACATAAACAGCGGATCCAGGGCAATATTCAGCAGTCCTCCCAGGATTATCCCCATCCCCGCCTCTCTGGATCGTCCCACACTGCGAACCAGATTTGCCAGCACATTGGAGAGCACCGTGGGAATTCCGCCGAAAACAATCACGCACAAAGCATACTGTCTGGCATACACATATGTATTTTCCCCTGCCCCCAGCAAATTCAGGATAGGATCCATAAATACTCCCATCCCCACAGAAAAGATGGCCGAAATTCCTACTGCCAGGTACAGGCAGAACATGCTGACGCTTCTGGCTTCCCTCTCCTTTCCCTGGCCCAGCAGCCGGGAAATCAGCGCTCCGCCTCCGATTCCCGCCAGCCCCGCCAGGCAAAGGGAAATATTAAAGACCGGCAAAATCAATGCGGTCGCCGCAGTCATATACGGATTGTGGGCCTGCCCCACATAAAAGGTATCCGCCATGTTGTAGATCAGCACAATCAGCTGGCTGATAATAGAGGGAACCACCATAACCCGCAGAGCCTTGGCCACCGGATACTCCCGAAATATCTCTTCCCGGCTGGTCTCTGTTTTTTCCTTCATGTTCTTTCGCCTCCGTTTTCACTCTCTCGTGCAGCCCGTCAAGGATTTGTCCGCTAAAGCAGCTCTCTCAAATCCCGAATTTTCTTTTCTATCTTTCGCATAACGTCCAGAAATACCTCGTCATCTTCTCCGGTGGGATCCTCCAGTCCCCAGTCAACCGACTCTTTTCCGGGAATATTGGGACACGCCACATTACAGCCCATAGACACGTAAAGATCCGCTCCCGGTATATCCTGCAATAGCTTTGAGTACTGATCCTTCTCCATATCAATTCCGTACTCCCGCTTCATCAGTCTTACCGCATCCGGATTGATCTGCGGCTTAATCTCTGTCCCCGCCGAATAACAATCGCAGAAATCAGACAAATATTTCTTTCCCAGGGCTTCCGCAATCTGGCTCCTGCAGGAATTATGCACGCAGATAAATGCGATTTTCTTTTTCTTTTTGCAGAAGGGGCAGCGCTTACCGATGCACTGATTATTCTGTCTGCTGTAGGAACAGCAGATTTTTGGCTGTTCCATATAAATCCCCAGATTTCCCCTCACAAAATCCACTGCCTGGAGAAGGGAAAGATAAGCGTCCCGCTTGCAACACCGGGGGCCTCCAACCTCCCCGATGGCTCCCAAGGCGCTGGCCGTCATCTTATGCGAAAGTCCAAAATTCTTTTCTCCCAGAGGCGTTGAGCCAGTGACAATGGAGATAAACATGCCCGCGCTGATCCCCGCTCCGCAGGCGCCCCAGAAGCCGCAGGCTCCTCCGGGCACTGACTTTCCTCTGCTGTTCATCTCAATCAATGCCTTGTTCAGATCAATATCTCCGCCTGCGTTATGGTAAGCCGTCAAAAGCGCCATCCCAACCATAATATGGTGCTCCGGACCGTGCATATGGCAAAAAGGCTGCGCCATCATTGCATTGAGAATTATGGCGGGATTTTTAGCGGTTTCTTCCATACATAAGCCAATGAGACTGTCTATTCCCTGGATATGGCATTCATTGCATATATAGTGACCGTTTATACATCTGGTCTTACTCTGTTCCTTCTTATGGCACAGCTCACACTCCATTTCCACATCCTCGCTCAGATACTCCAGAGGTTCTTTGCAAATCAGACATTCCTCTCTCATTTATTCCACCATTATTCCGAAACCCGGATTCCCTTTCTTCTTATTTTCTGTCCCCGCTATTCACGCTAAACTGATAACCCTCTGATACTTATTCTCCGACTCCTCGAGAACCTTGATTTTCCCCTGCCCGATAAAATAATCTATCCTTTTGGCGTACCAGAGATCTCCAACGCTGATCTGCGTCTTTCCCAGGATTTCGCCGATGAGCCGGGCTTCCTTCACCGGCTTTTGGGACAGGCTTCCCCAGAGCAAGAAATCATAAAAATCCTCCGGCACTCCCAGAAGCCGCCCGTTTACCACCGCCCGCAGGGGACTGTTCTCCTCCTGCAGGCCGCTCCACAGCATAGCATACATGCGCAGCTCCTCCCTGGACAGCGCCCTCTCCTGGGGCAGGAACAGGGAAAACTCCTCCGCCGCAATCTCTCCCCAATTCTGGTACCATACGATGGCATTTCCCCGGGACGCATATGGGGGCAGCTTCACCGCCCGGATATCATTTTCAACGTTTTTCAGCATACTGCATAAGAAATAAAACCCGCACAGAGAATAGGGTGCGTCGCTGTACCATATCCTGATGGCTTCTCCGCTGTCCAGGTAGTTTTGCAGCCGCTGCAGCTCACCGCCGTAGATCTCGCCGGCTTTTCGCAGCTCCTTCTCCTCCTCTTCATCTCTGCCCCACTGTCCCTGGGCGTACAGGGAATAAATGAGATTTCTGCGGTACTGGCTGTCCGGCTTTTCCTGAATATCCCCTATGTCCAGCATAAATCCCAGACAGATAACCTCGTGGGCTGTCCCCGGAATCCACGGGCCCCTTTCTCGCTTAGGCGGTTTCTTTTTCCCCGCCATCCACAGGGCGGTGGGGCCGTCCGTCCTGCTGAGCACTACCGTGCTCTTGGCCGCCTTCATGGAGGCCGCCTCGCTCTCCCCAAACAATACTTCGATCATGTTTTCCTTTTCATCCTTTTACTCAAAAAAGCTCACAATCTCCTGCTCCAGCTTCACATTCTTCTTTAGCATATACTCCGCCAGCTCCCGGTACGGTTCTTGCCCCGCCAGGGACTGCAGGCGCACCCTGTCCTGCTCCGTCAGCGGCTGCAGGCAAGCCTGATAGCGGGCGTCCTCCAGCTCCGTCCGGGACATCCGGTATCGTTCGAAGGGAATTCCGGTAACCCGGCGAAGATGCTCATAGATATACAGGCCGCCGGCATCGATATCGCCAAAATGCCGAAAGAAAAGCCCTGGATTGTCCTGAAAAACCCTTTTTAAAAAATCCCGCTGGCAGCGGTTGGCATAGCCGCCCAGATAAAAGTAGGCGGTATCTGGCTTTTGGAGCCGCAGCCAGGAGGTGTAATTCTCCACCGTCATGAAATACGGTGTGTGTACCGTGATTTTCTCTATCCTTTCTAACTCCTGAGAGAAAAATTCTATTCCGCCGCTGAAGTTGTCCAGGCAGACCTCTTCCCCCGCCATGTGCAGGGTCACACTCCCCTTCAGGCAGAGCCGCTGTTTCTCCCTGAGAATGTGATAATCCTCCAGAATCTCATCCTCTATCTCCTCCTCCGAACAGGGCCGGTTTAGATATTCCCGCAGCGTGCGGCAGACAGCGGACAGGGTATTCTCCTCCAGATACTTGGAGTCGCCGTAAATCAGCAGGGAGGCTTCCCGCAGGAACAGCTGACGCTGATTATGCTCAATAAAAACCAAAGCTTTAAGCAGCTCCTCCGTCTGCTGATACTTGGGAGGAATCTTATTTTTCTCCAGGGCCTGGCGAAGCTTTTGGCACTCCCGCTCCGCCGCTTTAGAGCGGCCGCCGTAGGCGGCGATGATCTCCTCCACCCGACGCTTCTTGGCCGCCTTGGGCTCATAGCCATACTTCTCCTGGAGATAAGACTCAATCTCCTGAACCTTCTCGTCCACCAGGACGATCTCCCGCAGCTCATCGCTGAAGCTCTCCCAGGTGCCTGTCACAAATCCTCTCTCCTGGCACCTTCGCACTGTCTCATTCACCGCCTGGATTTGACCCATATCTCCATCGTTTCGGTGATAATGCTTATAGAGCGCCTCCGGAGTAACTTTCGTCCTGCGGACAATCTTATTGGTGCCGGTATCCTTCTTGCTTCTTCTGTATTTTTCTGCCAGGGCTGCCAGCAGCTTTTCCTCATAGTTTGCCACGAAAATCCTCCTTCTTTGCTGCCGGGCTATTGCGCGTATCCCTTCTCCTCATGGAACTGCACAATGCCTAACTGCATATTGTCCGGGCGAACCCGCAGAGTAGGCAGAATCACCTCGCACTCATTTCCGATGGATTCCGTCTTGTCCGGCGAGCAGAAGATCACCTGCAGCCTCTGCCGGCGCATGAAATCCAGCATCACCTTCACGTTCCCCGGATCCATCTTGGCAAAGGGCTCGTCAATAAAGACCAGCCGCGTGGAATTTACCCGGTTATCATAAATCAACAGCAGGGCTGAGGACAAAATCAGCAGGTAGGGTATCTGAACCTCCGCCCCGGAGTTATAGCCGGTCTGTCTGGAGAGCTTGGCCCGGTCCAATATCTGGTTGCTGATCAGAATTTCATAGGTCATATAGTTCCGGTAGTCGGCGAAGCGGGCAATCACTTCCTCGCTGTTTCTCTGGATAATCCGGTTGATCATCTCCTCCATCTCCCGCTCCAGACGCTCCCCCTCCTGATCTGACACCTGGGTCAAAAAGCCGAAGGTCATCTGCCCCTCCGACAGGTCTCCCAGCTGCTCCCGCTCGTCCAAATATCTGGCATACTCGATAATTTTCGCGTACTCTGAGCCGTCCCGCACATAGTGGACGTCAAACTGATATTTGGCGGCGAAATCCAGCTTTGCCAGCTCTCCGTTGATCTGCCGCAGATCCTCCCGGGCCCGCTGGCAGGATTTCAAAATGGTGAGCACAAATTCATTTTTAAAAATATCCTCATAGCGCCGGGTCTGCTCCTCCAGCTTCTGCCGGATCTCCTCCAGGTCATCCATCCAAATCCGATTTTTTCTGGCGGCGTACTGTTCCCGCCCTTCCGTCCCCCGGGGCAGCATATTTCCGGAATGTCTGGCGTTGTAGTCCGCCTGCTTCTGCATCAGATCGCTCTTGTGCTGCTCAATGCTTCTGCGGATACGGCCCCGGGTCTCCTCCGCCAACAGCCCGCCCGGGCCCTTTTTGTCATTCTCCAGAAACCTCTCATAGGCCTCCACCGCCCGCTGAGCCACCGTGTAATGCTCCCTCTGGTAGCCCTGGAACTCCTTTTCCTGAAGATTTAACTCTTCCCTCCTGGCCTGGATTTTCTCCTGGCAGCGCTGGATAACCGTCTCCAGGCCGCTGCTCTCCTGAAGGCGCCTCCTGTGCTCCTCCTGGAGCGCCTCCTGCTCCCGGGTCAGCCGGACAATCAACTCATTCAGCTGGATAAATTCCTGATTATCCTTCTGGGCTTTCTTCAGCCCTTCCAGCTGTTCCCGGGACTCCCGAATCCGGGCTGCCGCCTCCTGATACTTGGCATGGGCGTCGTAATCATACTCCTGGAAAAATTCTCTGTCCTGGGCCAGGGCGCTCTTTTTCTCCTCCAGCTTCTTCTTCCGGGCCAGAATCAGGCCCTTATCCTCCTTCAGCCGGGCGATCTCCTGTTCCGCCCGGATACGGTTTAATTCAAAGGTTTTCTGGCCCAGATAATAAGCGCGTATCCGCTCAAACCGCAGGAAGTAGCTATCCATGGCCACAGATACTCTCCCTTCCCGGGAGATGGCATTTTCGTAATCCCGCACCCGGGAAAGCTCTACCCCGTGGATTCTTCCCAGCTGGAAATCAAAGTATTTCTTTGCCACGGGATTTTTAATCTCCAGAAATCTCACCGGTGAGTCCTGCTCCACCTGCACCTTGCGCCCCATCAGCAGCTTAGTGTTAAATAAATGGGCATATCGGTGCTGGGAGCGGTTGAGCACATCGTCGGCAATATCATAGTACTGAGGCTCCACCAGGATCGTATACCGGCGCGGCCCCAGAAAAGCCTCCAGGGCGTCCCGCCAGGACTCATCCGTGAGGCCTAACACATACTCGCAGGCAAACCGCGCCCTGGCCGGTAGCTTTTGCCGCTCAAATTCCCGGTTGATCTCATCTCTCAAGCCTACATACTCAGGTATCTGACCGTAGAGATTCCGGTGCTTCCGGCACTCCTCCAGAATCTGATTCTGCCCGTCAAGCCGGCGGTTTACCTCCCGCAGCTCTCCCTCCGCCCCGGCAATCTCCTTGACCAGATTGTCGTAAGCCTCCTCCAGGCTCAGCTTCAGCCGGGCTGCCGCCGCAGCCTTCTCCCCGGCAGATTTCCCCGGCTGACACAGGGAGGCCAGCACATCCTTTCCTTCTATCCCCCCCTTTTCCTGAAAGATTCGGGCCATTACCTGGCTGACCACCCGCTGAAACTGCTCCAGCCTCTCACATTTTTCCGCCAGCTCTTTTTTCTGCTGCTTCAGGGTATTTAACCGCCGCTCCTCCTCGGCGATCATCCTGGCGCTGTCCATCCGCTCCAGGCTGACTCTGGCCTGGATCAGCTGGGCGTCCGCCTCCTTCCTGCGGTTTTCCAGGATTTCCAGCTCGCTTCTCACATTTTCCTTCCGGCGCCGGGCCTGCTCCTCCTCCTGAGCCTGTCTCTGAATTTCCCGGTTTAAGTCCTTGATCTTCTTATATACAATGCGAATATCATCGGCTAAGAGCCGGTTCCGCTCGCTCTCCCAGGTATCGTACTCCCCGAGAATCTCCTCCAGCTGCCCGATTTCCTGCTGAACCTGCGCAAAGCTCTGATTTAGACGCTCAATATTTTCCTTGGCTTCAATCAATTTTCCGAAGTCCACATCCTGCTTCTCCAGCACACTCTCCCGGATAAACTGGTCAATTCTGGCATCCGGGTCGTAGGACATCATCCCCCGCAGCTTCCGGCGGTAGCTCTCCAGCTGCTTTTTGTCCAGCTTCAGCCCCGTCATCTGCATAAATTTACGCAGGCCTTCCTCCTTATTCCGCAGGGTCAGCCGATATTTTTTCTGAAACTCAGAAGCGCTGCAGGGCATGACAGCCCCCTCTTCCACATAGGTGTGCTCCACCTCTTCCATCTTTTTTCTGTCTATCACATACCAGTAGGACTGACAATTATTGGCCGCGTTGGTCTCAATGACCACGCCCATGAGAAAAGATTTCTCCTCCACATCGTCATAGTATTCCAGGGCGATATGGCTGTATGCGTTGGGCACTTTCTCCGGAGGGCGCATATAGGTACCCGCCGTGGCATCCAGAAGCCCCCGGGTGTAGGAGGAAAGCGTGCGGCTTCCCTTGCTGTCAGAAGATTTGTTAAAGACCGTATCCCCGTAGGCAGCGTATTTTACCGCATCCAGCAGCACGGATTTTCCATTTCCATTCTTGCCTGCGATCAGGGTAAAAAAGCCCACGGGCGCCGTCACCTGGGAAAATCCATACCAGTTAATGAGACGAAGCTTCTTCAGTAAGATCATTCCTCTTCCTCCTCAAAATCTTCTGCTTCCCTCTGTCCGTCAAGCTTTTCCGATATTTCCTGACCGACCGCGTCTTTTAAGTATTCCCTTACCACCGTCTGAAACTGCGGCAGATTCCAGCCAAACTGCAGGGAGGGATAGAGGCGGATCCTCGTCTCCTCCCCCTCCTGGTTCTCGTCATAGTCGATCAGGCTGTACCGTTTAAACAGGCGAAAGGCCGCGTTCAGCTCCGTGCGCACCAGAGGAATCCCATAGGATTTCACCTGATCGATCAGATCCCCCTTTAAGACAAAGTTTCCCTCATTGTACCCCAGATTTTCCAGATAGGTTTTCCAGAGCACCAGCAGCAGATGGTACTGCAGAGTGGTAAAGCTCACCACGTTGGCCCTTTTTAATCCCACAGTGTCCGCATCCTCCTCGCTGGCGGTCAGCATACACACCCCTGTCTTCTCATCCACAATCAGGTCAAAGCCTATAGCCGAAAGATACGCAGAGATATCCTGCCGGTTGGACTCCCGGGCGGCAAACTGATACAGCCGTTCATCCTTGTCCCGCAGGAGAAATGTAGACTCCAAAAGCTTCCGGATACACCGTTTAAATAAATAGCTGTTTTCCTCTTTTACGGAAATCTGCAAATTGATATCGCTCATGATTCCTTCCTCTTTATCTTCACCTTGCTGATCTGGGCCGCCTCTGTTTCCACCATTTCCTCCCCGATCTCCACCTCATAGGAGAATCCGGCGGTACCAGAGTAAATCATGCTGGCAGCAATCATGGTGGCGTCTGCCCGGGTCTTTACCGCATACTCCCCCACAGTGATTTCTCTTCTGTCCGCTAAAATGCGGTTAAAATACTTTTCCGCCTGGTCTAAGCTGTACCGGTCCGGCATCTCTGTCAGCAGCTGATCCGTCAGCCTCTGCTTTTCCTCCCTGGGCAGCTCTTCTGCCAGCAGCCCCACATTTTTCCGGTGGGGATTTACCTTCCTGCGCCGTTCAATGGACTTTCGTCCGATATAGCCCACGCTCATCAGCCGGTGGGCTTCTGCCAGACGTAAAAGCGCCTGCTCCCGCTCTTCCCCATCCAGATCCTTCAGGAAAAGGAGCAGCCGGTTCAGCTCATGCTCCAGGTTGGTATTGTCGCTTAGCACCATCATCATCCGTGTGGAGTACAGATTGTAGTAGGTATTAATTTTCCGGTCGATGTAATCTATTTCCTGCTGGTACTCCAGGTTGACAAAGCTGTCCAGCTCGCCAAACTGCCGGTCGATCTTCTCCCGGGCTAAAGCCTCGCCCACATTTTCCATTTTCTGGTACTCCGCAACCATGCGCTCATAGAGCTCGGACCGCCGCAGTTTTCTGAGCATACGATCAATACCGGCGATGTAGGAAGGAATTAAGCCGCTTTTCTTGATAAAGAAATAGTCGTTAAAAAATTGATTTAACAGCTCATCCTTCATCAAAAATTGTCCGAAACTGTTGGCGTCCCCCATCTGAATAACTGCCCGCATAATCTCCCGGATGCTGTCCTTTAAAACCAGCAGCTCATTTTTCAGATCGCACTCATTTTCTACCAGCGGAACCAGGATATTTAAGTAGGGGCGCACTGCCCTGGCGCTGTCCTTGCCAAAGGAGGACTGCAGAATCTCATACATGGAAAAGATGTGATTGGTGATGGCTCCGTTGGCGTCGCCGTCAAAGATCTTATGAATAGCGTCTATGAGCTTCCGGCAGTAGGCGGAAACTGAGGCGATATTATCCCCGCTGCGGCCGATTTCCTGGGGCGTGATCCAGCCGCAGGCCCGGAAATACCGCAAAATCACAGAGGCATTTTCCTGAGGCGTGCGGCCGCTGCCGATCTCCTCGCCGATATTCTCAGTCTCAATGGAATACTGGCAGTTCTGCAGATATAAAATCAGCGTATTTCTGGCATCCCCCTCGTACAGTATGGGAATTTCCTTGGAACGCTCGATCAGCTGGCTGATACATTCGAAATAAATTTCCCGGTTCCGGCAGCAGAAGGGATTAAAAAATTTGTCGTCGATGGCTTGAAAAAAAGACATAAGCTCCTCCTTTGTGTCTGCGCGCTTTTCTCCCGGGCTTACGCCGCCTCCCCGCCGCTCTCCACCACTTTTATCTCGGAAATCTCTATTCCTATCCCATCGCAGTCTGTGGCAAACAGCGCCCGTATCTCGTCTAAATGCTCTGTATCTTCATCCTTTGCCTTGATATACTCCACATAGGCTCCGGCCCCGCAGTAGCGGTTATCATTGAACAGCTCCACCAGCCTGACCGCTCCCTTGTACCTGCCGCTGTGATTATAAAATTCCTGCAGGTTGAGGAAGTAATCCACCAATGTCACCTCGGCGATGCCCGCCTCCCCGTCCCGGGCGCTCACCTGAACGATCTCATTTCCAATCAGCAGGGTATGAAAGCTTCCGCAGTCATCCTCCAGAAATTTGTATTTCCGCCGAATTTTGTATTCCGGGAAATCCTCTTCCTCCATACCCTCCATAGCCGCAGCCCCGGCCGGGGCTTCCCGGAATTCCGGCAGCTGCTTAAACATGAGTTTCTTGGCGTTGCGCAGCCGGTCAAACTCTTCTTTTCCCACCAGAGAGATGAGGTTTACCACCTGCTGCCCATGGGCCTTCTCGTCGTGGTAATAAATGGTGACCTCTGTCCGCTCATGCTTCATTAACCCCACTAAGATATCCCGGTCCGTCACATCGATGGAATGGCCCACGATGGAGACCTTGTAGCTGGCCTGCTCATGATCCAAGAAATCCTCCACCGAATAGAAGGTATCCTTCATAGCCCGCTGGTAATATTTCTTAAAGCGGATCAGGCCGGTGTCCATCTCCTCCAGCTCATCCCGGGAATCATTGTTGATCCCCAGCACAATTCCCCGGGCCTCGTCGTTGATGCAGCCATGGATATAATTTATCTCTGCGGCGGCATCGTACAGTCTCGCGTACGTATCCGTATAGTTGAAGGTCAGAACCTTATCGATTTGGTAGAAAACCGGATTATCCGCTCTTTTGTCTATGGCTATTTTCTGGACAAATTCCTTCAGATAGATGCAGAGGGCCTTGGCCAGCTTTACCAGCTCTTCCTCCAAATGCCCCAGAATTGCTTCCTTGTCGATAGCAATATAGTGCTCGTCGCCGATACCTTTCACACAGTACTCTTTCTTCAGCTGAAAGATGAAGGACGACTTGCTCACAAAAGGCAGCTGCTTTAATATGTCAATGGTCTTCAAGTCCAACTCCGCCAGCTTGTCGCTGGTGTTTTTCCCCAGCCGCGCCGGCTCGATCAAAGGGACGCCGCTCACCAGCTCGTCGGCTCTGCTGTCCAGGGAAAATAGCTTTTGCACGGCAGAGAGCACCTGGCCGATTTCTTTCTCAAAATCAATCCAGCCAATATCCTTCTCCAGGCACGCCTGAAAATACTGTATCCATGTGTTTGCCTCCGCGATGGCGGCTAACTCCTCAATTTTCCCCTGATCCAGTTTCACACTCTTCATTTTCTGCGTATAGACTTCATAGCATTTTTGAATGTATGCATCCTGGATGTAAATGGGGCTTGCCGGTCCCAGCACATAGTTGATGTATTGGCACCGCGCCAAGCTCCCCTCAGCCTTCAGCTCCGCCAGCCGGTTTGCCACATGCAGAAAATCCACATACCGGGTGGGCAGAAAATGATACAAATCAAACCCATTTCCAAGAACCAGTACATTTTTCTGTGCGTCCATCTTTGCTCCTCTCCCAAGCCTTATCCTTTGTTTTTCTCCCGGCTCTCCGCCTCCGGGCCTGTCTTTGCCAGTTTCTCCTTGCTCCAGCGGGCTCCCCGCCAGGCATTCCTTTTAGCTCATGTCTCATGGGCCAGCCCATGAGATTAAGAGCAGGAAGTACCCTCTCTTTACAAGAGCACACACGGTCGATAAAGAGTAAATTTTGCGACCTGCTGTGTTACTTTCAATCAGCGTACCACTCGGTACGCTTCATTCAAGTGCCTTGCAGGGCACAAAATTTATCTCTTT
>DVHU01000118.1 GCA_018711815.1 Candidatus Egerieimonas intestinavium | reverse complement strand
GTTCGATTCCGGTTCCAGGCATTTTTTGGGGTATTAGCTCAGTCGGTAGAGCACTTGACTTTTAATCAAGTTGTCCGGGGTTCGAATCCCCGATGCCTCACTGATAAGGAAAGATTTATAGGGTATTAAGAACGAAAGATAAGTGCCGCTTACCTGGTTTAAAGGTAGAGCGGTATTTTTGTGCGCAAAAGAAAATAATTTAAGCCGCCGGGATTATTCCTGGCGGCAGGCAGCTACTGCTTCCCTTATCTTTTCTCTGTCCTTGACTCCTTGAGATTCTACTCCGGAACTGAGGTCTATGGCCCAGGGGTGCAGCTCCTGTATGGCCTGGGGAATATTGGCGGGAGTTAATCCTCCGGCCAGTATATAGGGACGGCGGAGATGCTTTAAAAGGGACCAGTCAAAGGTACGTCCGCTTCCGGCGCCGCTGTCGGCCAGAATATAGTCGGCGCTGCTGGCATTTGCCTTCATGGCGTCCTCCGGGGAGGACAGGGTAAAGGCTTTTATAATGGGAGCCGAGGTCAGCCGGCGAAGAGCTTGCAGATAGGCTTCATCTTCATTTCCGTGAAGCTGCGCCAGGGAGATCAGGCCTTGATTTAAGAGCTCCGCCACCTGGGAAAGGGGTTCATTGACAAAGACGCCCACAGGAAGAATCATATCCTTCAGCTGAGAGCGCAGGCTCGCCAGTTGGGATACGGAAATGTTTCTTCGGCTTTTGGGTACATTAATGATAAAGCCGCAGTAGTCAGGCTGGGCTTCATTGACGTAGGAAATATCACAGAGGCGGGACAGACCGCAGATTTTTATTTTGGTCATAAATTTCCTCCTGCTTTTTTCAGCTGATATAGCGTTTTCTTTTTGTTGGGGGAGCGCATGAGAGTCTCCCCGATGAGAACCGCGTCCGTTCCGTTTTCGTACAGTTTCCTTGTATCTTCGGGAGTTTGGACGCCGCTCTCGGAGACAAAAACCACCTCCGGAGGGATCATTTGGCGAAGCTTTAAGCTGTTGCTGACATCCACCTGAAAATCCTTCAGATTTCGATTATTCACTCCAATTATCCTGGCTCCGCAGCTGAGGGCCCGGTGAATTTCTTCTTCCGTGTGGGCCTCCACCAAAGCGGAGAGCCCCAATTCTTGGGCCAACTGACCAAAGGATTTTAACTGATCGTCATCCAGGATAGAACAGATCAGAAGCACGGCGGAGGCCCCGTAGGCTCTTGCCTGGTAGATCATGTACTCATCTATGGTAAAATCCTTTTTCAGAACAGGGATAGAGACTTCAGCTGCGATTTCCCGCAAATATTGGTCGCTGCCCAGAAACCAATAGGGTTCAGTGAGGCAGGAGATGGCGGCTGCACCGGCCTCCTGGTATTCTCTGGCGATGCTCAGATAAGGAAAATCCTCCGCTATGATTCCCTTTGAGGGGGAAGCCTTTTTGACTTCGCAGATAAATTGAAGCCCAGGTTTCCGGAGGGCCTGTTCAAAGGCGAAAGCCGGAAGCTTCCGGCTGTTGCTCTCGGCCTGAGCCCGGAGGGCAGCCAGGGAAAGGAGATTCTTTTCCCCGGCAATTCGTTCTTTTGTCTTTTCTGCTATGGTAGTTAAAATATTCATGTTTTCCTGCCTTCCCTGATTGTAAAATAAGCTTAACGGTTGCTTTTCTGGATAAATTCCTCCAGCTTGGCCAGAGCGGCCTTGCTGTCAATGAGGGATTCAGCCAATCTGACACCGGCCTCCAGGGTGGGAGCTTTTCCGGTAATGTAGAGGGCGGCTCCGGCGTTGAGGCATACAGCGCACCGTTTGGGGCCATGGAGCGTACCGTTTAAGATGGAGCGGGTAATGGCGGCATTTTCCTCAGGCGTTCCGCCAATGAGTTCTTTTTTGTCACATCGGGTATAGCCGAACTGCTCTGGGGTGATTTCGTAAGACTGGAACCATCCGTCCTTGATTTCACAGACTGAGGTGGGGGCGCTCATGGAAATTTCGTCCAGCTTATCCTGACCAAATACCACCATTCCCCGGCGGACTCCAAGCTTAGCCATTACCTGGGCCAAGGGCTCCACCAAAGCTTCCTCATAGACGCCCATCAACTCCATGTTGGCGCCGGCGGGGTTGGAGAGCGGCCCTAAAATGTTAAATACTGTTCGGATGCCCAGCTCCTTTCGGATGGGAGCCACGTACTTCATGGCAATGTGATAGTTTTGGGCAAAGAGAAAGCAGATGTTTATGTCCTTTAACAGGGAAGCACTTTGCTCAGGGGGAAGGGTAATTTTCACACCCAGAGCTTCCAGTACGTCGGCGGCTCCGCACTTGGAGGAGGCTGCCCGGTTTCCGTGTTTGGCCACAGGGACGCCCCCGGCGGCGATGACCAGGGCTGCGGTGGTGGAAATATTAAAGGAATTTGAACCGTCGCCGCCGGTTCCCACAATTTCTAGCACATCCATATCGTGGAGAAGCTTGATACAGTGGGCCCGCATACCCGAGGCGGAGGCTGTGATTTCATCGATGGTTTCTCCCTTTAGGGAGAGGGCGGTGAGATAAGCGGACATCTGCACATCCGTGGCCTTTCCTTCCATAATTTCATTCATCACCTGCTCGGCTTCCTGGTAGGTGAGATCTTCTTTTCTGGAGAGTTTGATGATTGCTTCTTTGATCATGAGTTATTCCTCCTGTGAGATAAAAAATTTTCCATCAGCTGCTTTCCCTGGGGAGTCATCACGGACTCCGGGTGAAATTGTACGCCGAAAACAGGATATTCCCGGTGTTCTACGGCCATGATTTCACCATCCTCTGTCCGGGCGCAGACCCGGAGACAAGGGGGAAGGGTATCTTCATCCAAAGCCAGAGAGTGGTACCTGGCGGCTGGGAAGGGGGATTCCATTCCTGCAAAAAGGATACTGTCTTTTTCCGGATAAATGAGAGACACTTTTCCGTGGAGGAGTTCTCTGGCGTAGGTAACGCGGCCGCCAAAGGCCTGACCGATGGCCTGGTGTCCTAGGCAGACGCCGAAGATGCGAAGCTTCCCGGCAAAGGCTTTGATCGCTTCTGTACATATTCCCGCCTCCTGGGGTCTCCCGGGACCCGGAGAGAGAACGAGAGCCTCCGGGGACAGAGCTTCTATATCTGCAATGGTTACGGCGTCATTGCGCACCACCCGGATATCCGGCTCAAACTGTCCCATCAGGTGATAGAGATTGTAGGAAAAGCTGTCGTAGTTGTCGATGAGAAGTATCATGAGAGACCTCCTTTTGCTTCCTGCAGGGCGTTGATTACAGCCCGGGCCTTGCTGCAGCACTCGTCAAATTCTTTTTCCGGGATACTGTCCGCCACGATGCCTGCTCCGGATTGGACGCAGACTTTTCCGTTTTTCTTGTAGGCCAGCCGGATGGAGATGCAGGTATCCAGATTCCCGCTGAAATCCAGATAGCCGATGGCTCCCCCGTAGATTCCCCTGGGGCGGCGCTCCAGCTCCCCGATGATCTGGCAGGCCCGGATTTTAGGGGCGCCTGAGAGGGTACCGGCGGGAAGGATAGCGTCTATGGCGTCCACCGCATCCTTGTCGGAAAGAATTTTTCCGGATACCTGGGAGCCAATGTGCATCACATGGGAAAACCTCTGGATTTTCAGATACTTTTCCACACAGACGGTTCCCAATCTGCTGATTTTCCCCAGATCGTTGCGTCCTAAATCCACAAGCATGTTGTGCTCTGCCAGCTCTTTTTCGTCGGCCAGAAGCTCCTGCTCCAGCTGGAGGTCTTCTTCCTCTGTAGTTCCCCGGGGGCGGGTACCCGCCAGGGGAAAAGTTTGCAGGACTCCATCGGTAAGCTTTACCAGAGTTTCCGGTGAGGCCCCGGCCACTTCGATGTCATCGCTGGAGAAGTAAAACATATAGGGGGAGGGATTGGTGGTTCGCAGAACCCGGTAGGCGTCAAAGAGACTTCCCTCCGCCGGGGCTTCCTGGGGATTGGAGAGTACCGCCTGGAAAATATCCCCCTCACGGATATAATTTTTTGCCTTTTCTACCATTTGGCAGTATTCTTTTTTAGAAAATACAGGAGTCAGGGGCGCTTTTAAATGCAGCGGCCGGAAAAGGGCTTTTGCTCCGCTGTTTAAGAGCTGCTCCATCTTATTCAGCTCTGCGCAGGCATTTTCATAAGATTTTTCCGGATTTCCCGTCTCTACGCCGACAATGAGAAGAAGTTTCTGCCGGTAATGGTCGAAAACAATCACCTTGTCAAAAAGCATCAGATCCACATCCCGGAAATCCTCGCCTCCGTCATAAATGTACGGAGCGGCCAGGGAGGGCTCCCCATAATGAATATATTCGTAGGAGAAATACCCTACCAGTCCGCCGGTAAAGGGGGGCATACCCTTTAGCAGAGGGCTGCGGAAACGATTTAAGATTCCGCGGATAGCCTCCCCCGGATGGTGTACGGAATAATGCTGAATATCCTGAAAATGTTCCGTATCTCCCCGGCGGATAACCAGCTGCCCGCGGGAGCAGGTCAGCTCCAGGGTAGGCTCATAACCCAGAAAGGAATAGCGCCCCCGGGTCTGATTATTTTCGGCGCTCTCCAAAAGATAGCAGTGGCGGCTGGCCGCCCGGAGCGTTCTCATCACCTCAATGGGGGTGAACCGATCTGCGTAGAGCTCCCGACACAGGGGGATGCGACGGTATTTTCCGGTTTTTGCCAGCTTCTGAATTTCCTGTAAACTTGGAAACATAAGGGATACCTCCTGAATCTTGGGTGTCAGGGGATTTATGGGTAATAAAAAACCGCCCCTGACAGAATAATAGGGTTCTGCCAAGGACGGGTATAAATCTCCCGCGGTGCCACCTTGCTTCACGGGTTCCCCCGTGCTCTTCATAAGATACTAACATATCTCTGACAACTGACGTATGTCCTCACGTCGCGAAATACTGGGCAAAAGCTGTTCCTCGCGCCCTCAGCGGTCCATTTGGCAGTCTGCATCTCCATCCGGCTCTCAGCCTCCCGGACTCTCTGTGGGCGCATAGCTGCTTTGATCTCCGCGTCAACGGTTTGTGGTTGGTATTAAATTAGTGTTGATTATACTGCCAGTGCTTTTGTTTGTCAATCGGTTTTTTGAAAAAAATTAGGGCCAAAAAATTAGGGCTAGGCAGAGTAGGAAAATCCTGTTATACTAAATCCTATAGAAATAAGTTTCGGCAAAGGCGCTGATGAAGAGAATATCTTTATCAGCGCCTTTTTAATAGCATACGGGGAGGGTGAATATGGGTGCTTTTGACAGGGTTTTAAGTGGAATCTCAGGACTGGATAATCTGCTGGATTATATCCGTATGGGGGATAATGTGGTGTGGCAGGTAACAGATCTGGAGGAGTTTCGGAGTTTTATGGAGCCTTTTGTGGAGCAGGCGGTAAAGGATAAGAGAAATCTGATTTATATGCGTTTCGCAGACCATGAGCCTTTGCTGACTCCCAGAGAGGGGCTGAAGATTTTTGAATTTAATCCGGACAAAGGGTTTGAGGCCTTTACGGTAGACATCTATAACCGGATTACCATTGAGGGAAGGGACGCATTTTATGTATTTGACAGTCTCTCTTCGCTTCAGTCGGTGTGGTATACGGACTTAATGATGGGGAATTTTTTTCGGGTGACCTGTCCCTATCTTTTTAAGCTGGATACGGTGGCTTATTTTCCTCTGCTGAGAGGAAGGCATTCCTTTGATGCAATAGCCAGAATCCGGGATACCACCCAGCTGCTGTTAGATGTTCATACCGGGGAGAAGCGGTATGTCCATCCCCTGAAGGTCTGGAACCGCTATTCGGCAAAAATGTTTCTTCCTCATTCCTGCAGTATGGATTTGGAGAATTTTATGGCAGTTGACGGGGGCGTGGCTTTGAGCAAATATTACCAGATTTTGGAGGATGAGGATGCACAGAAGCAGGACCAGAATTATGACAGTCATGACCGGTTTTTCTCTATGGCAAAGCTGGAATATCAGCAGGGAAGATTTCAGGAGGATACGGAAAATCAGATTTTGGAAAGTACTATGACAAAGGATAAAAGGCTTCAGGAAATGCTGAAGAAGTATTTCCAGCCTAAGGATTACTTCAAGCTTCGGGATCGGATGATTGGCAGCGGGGCCATTGGAGGAAAGGCCTGCGGCATGCTTCTGGCCAGAAAAATCGCTCATACTCTTCTGCCGGAATACAGAACCCACAGTGAGGCCCACGATTCCTATTATATCGGTTCTGATGTGTTCTATACCTATATTGTATCCAATAACTGCTGGGAAACAAGAATTGCACAGCGAACCGAGGAAGGGTATTTTGAGAAGGCAGGTTCTCTCAGAGAAGCTTTGCTCTCCGGTGAGTTTCCTTCGAATATCCGGGAGAAATTCCGCTCTGTGCTGGAATATTTCGGCCAGAGTCCCATTATTGTCCGGTCCTCCAGCTTTCTGGAGGATGGCTTCGGCAATGCCTTTGCAGGGAAATATGAGTCGGTATTCTGCGTAAACCAGGGAACCCTGGAAGAGAGGATGAAGGTTTTTGAAGACGCTGTGCGGACGGTCTATGCCAGCGTTATGGATATTTCCGCCCTGGAGTACCGCAAGCAGAGAGGCCTGGAGTATCAGGATGAACAGATGGCGGTGCTGGTCCAGAGAGTTTCCGGCTCCCACTGGGGTCCCTATTTCTTCCCCGCAGCAGCAGGGGTAGGCTATAGCTACAGCGCTTACAAATGGAGCAAGGATATGGACCAGAGCGCCGGAATGCTGCGGATTGTAGCGGGCCTGGGAACCAGGGCTGTGGACAGAACAGAAAATGATTATCCAAGGCTGGTAAACTTAGACCGGCCGGGAATCTCTATGCAGACCAATGTAGCAGATAAGCACCGGTTTTCTCAGAAAAATCTGGATGTGCTGGATACAGAAGCAAACAGCCTCCTTACGAAAAGTGCGGAGGAACTGATGGAGCTTCTGCCTCTGTGGTACAAACGGACAGTTATGGAACGGGACTATGAGGCGGAGGATGCCTTGAAACGTATGGGAAGATGGCGCCAGGTATGGTTTGTCACCTGTCAGAATCTTTTGGAAAACAGGGAATTTACCGGGATGATGCAGAAGCTTCTGAAAACCCTGGAGGAGGTATACGGGAATCCTGTGGATATTGAATATACGGTAAATACAGATGAAGAAGGGGCCTTTGTGCTGAACCTTCTTCAGTGCAGACCCCTGTTTACCGGAAACCGGGGAGGAAAGGTGGAGATTCCAGCTCTTTCAAAGGAAAAGACATTTTTCCGTCTGAAAGATTCCTCTGTGGGAAATTCTCTGGAAAAGCAGATTCATGTGGTGATACAGATTGAGCCAAAATTATACTATGAATATCCATACGGAGGCAAGTACCGGGTAGCAGAAGCCGTGGGAAAGATTAACCGTTATTATAAAGGCTCTGGGAAGAATATTCTGCTGATGACGCCAGGCAGAATCGGAACCTCTTCTCCGGAGCTGGGAGTGCCGGTGACCTTTGCGGATATTTCCGGAGTCTGCGGAATCTGCGAGGTTTCCGACAGCCGGGCCGGATATATGCCGGAGCTCAGCTATGGAAGCCATATGTTCCAGGACATGGTGGAAGCGGAAATCTTTTACAGTGCCTTGTGGGAGGATAAGAGAAAGCTGTCCTATGAGCCGGAGCTGTTTGCAGCAGAAACCAATCTTTTTCCACAGATTTGCCCGGATATGGAGGAGCTTTTCTCTATGTTCCGGGTTACAGAGCCGGAAAACCTGTATTATTGGAATGACGTCATGACAGGGGAAACCCTTTGCGGATTTGCTGAAAGTTAGGATTGGAAAATAATGAGATTTCGTATATACTCCGGTTTTTTGACTAAAAAGATTGACAGAAGTAAAATTTTGCGATTATAATAGAGAAAATGATTTGGTTATAGAAAAACTGATGACTGAAAAGAGTAGGCATAGAAGGATACAGTACAGAGAGCCGCGGTTGGTGAGAGGCGGCAGTAATCGCTATGCTGAATGGATTCAGGAAGGCGGAGAGAAAGGCTGAAGCCGAGTAATATCCGACGGGTTTGCCTCCCGTTACCAGGGCAGGCGTATGATGGTACGCGCAGAGAGGGTACGCAGGTATCAAATTAGGTGGCACCGCAGAAGTTTTAGAAGCTTTTGTCCTAGTAGATGGGACAGGGGCTTTTTTTCGTTTTCTAGGAAATTCAGAGGAATTTCCTGGAGAATTTTTTCAAACTATAGAAAATCAAGAAAAAGGAGCTAAGAAAATGAAAAAAGGACGTTTTCTACAGTACGGCGGGCAGTATGCGCCGGAGACTATGATGGCTGCTCTGGAAGAGTTGGAGCAGGCTTATGAGAAATACAGCAGGGATCCGGATTTTAAAAGGGAGCTGACAGAGCTGTTGAATGATTATGCGGGCAGACCGTCTCTTCTCTACTATGCGAAGAAAATGACCCGGGATCTGGGCGGGGCTAAGATTTACCTGAAGAGGGAGGATCTGAATCACACAGGCTCCCATAAGATCAACAATGTGTTGGGGCAGGTGCTGCTGGCCAAAAAGATGGGAAAGACCCGGGTAATTGCGGAGACGGGAGCAGGCCAGCACGGCGTGGCTACGGCCACAGTGGCCGCCCTCATGGACATGGAATGTGAGATTTTCATGGGGGAGGAGGATACCAAGCGTCAGGCCTTAAATGTGTTCCGCATGGAGCTTCTGGGGGCCAAGGTACATCCGGTGTCCAGCGGCACCGGCACCCTGAAGGATGCGGTGAATGAGACCATGAGGGAGTGGGTGTCCCGGATTTCTGATACTCACTATGTGCTGGGCTCGGTGATGGGCCCCCACCCATTCCCTACTATCGTCAGGGATTTTCAGAAGATCATTGGGGAGGAGATTAGGAGTCAGCTCCTGGAAAAGGAGGGGCGGCTGCCGGATGCGGTGGTGGCCTGCGTGGGCGGCGGTTCTAACGCCATGGGGGCTTTTTATGATTTCATCGGCGAGCCCTCCGTGCGGCTGATCGGCTGTGAGGCAGCGGGACGCGGTGTGGATACCCGGGAGACGGCGGCCACCATCTCCACCGGAAGGCTGGGAATATTCCACGGGATGAAGTCCCTGTTCTGCCAGGATGAGTACGGCCAGATTGCTCCGGTCTACTCCATTTCCGCGGGACTTGACTATCCGGGAATCGGCCCGGAGCACGCCATGCTCTGGGAGCAGGGCCGGGCGGAGTACGTGCCGGTGACCGACGACGAGGCGGTGGAGGCCTTCACCTATCTATCCAGGGTGGAAGGAATTATTCCGGCCATCGAGAGCGCTCACGCGGTGGCTTACGGTAAAAAATTGGCGAAAGAAATGCGGCCGGATCAGATTCTGGTAATCAATCTGTCAGGGCGCGGAGATAAGGATGTGGCGGCCATTGCCAGATATAAGGGGGTTGAAATCTATGAATAATCGGATACAGCAGGCCTTTGCCAGGGGAAAAGCATTTATCCCCTTTATCACAGGCGGAGATCCGGACTTGGAGACAACGGGAGAGCTGGTGCGGGAGATGGAAGCAGCCGGAGCGGATATCATTGAGATTGGGATACCTTTTTCAGACCCCATCGCTGAGGGGCCGGTGATCCAGGCGGCCAGCGAGCGGGCTCTGCAGGGGGGAACCACTGTGGATAAGCTTTTTGATCTGGTGGAGGAATTGAGGAAAACAGTAAAGATTCCTTTGCTGTTCATGGGATATGCCAACTCCGTATTTGGCTACGGGGCGGAGAAATTTTTTGAAAAATGCAGTCAGGTTGGTGTGGACGGACTGATTTTGCCGGATATTCCCTTTGAAGAAAAGGACGAATTCCAGGATCTGAGCGAAAAGTATCAGGTGACCTTGATTTCCATGGTGGCACCCACCTCCAGCCAGCGGGCCCGGGCTATCGCCCGGGAAGCCCAGGGATTTTTGTACTGTGTTTCTTCCCTGGGAGTCACTGGAGTCAGAGAAGAGCTGCACCAGCAGATCTCAGATATCGTGAAGCAGGCCAAGGAGGTATCGGAGGTTCCCTGTGCCATCGGCTTTGGCATATCTACTCCCCAGCAGGCCCGGGAGATGGCAGGATTTGCCGACGGCGTTATTGTGGGAAGCGCTATTGTGAAGCTGGTGGAGGCCAAGGGCCGGGACTGCGTACCTGAGGTTAGAGCTTACGTGGGGAAAATGAAGGAGGCGCTGAAAGGATTTATGTAAAATCGTAAAATTTCACTGTTTTTTTCATGCCAAACAGCAAAATTCCCTGTATTTCTCTTGAATGTACCAAAAAGGTGTGTTATAGTGCTTTTGGTTTATTATAGAATAGAGAAAGAGGATTTTACAGATGAAAAAATTTATTCAGGAGTTCAAGGAATTTGCCCTTCGTGGAAACATGATGGACATGGCCGTCGGTGTACTTATTGGAGGCGCGTTCTCTGATATTGTGGGATCATTGACCAACAATTTTATCAACCCTGTACTGAATGTGGTTACAGGCGGACAGACATACACCCTGGCTGAGGTAGCGGGATTTGCGTCATCCTTTCTCTCCGCTCTTGTGCAGTTTTTTATTATGGCTTTTGTGCTCTTCTGTCTGCTGAAGGGAATCAACAAGTTGGCCGCTTTGGGACATAAGCCGGAGGAGCCGGAGGCGCCTGCCACACAGATCTGTCCCTTCTGTAAGAGTGAGATTTCTATCGACGCCACCCGGTGTCCCCACTGTACCTCTGTTATCGAGAAGGCAGTGGAGGAGATTGCGGATAGCGCCGCAGAAGCTGAGGCATAAGGATTTGGAAAGATAAAGAACGCTGAGGGTATCTCAAAAGCAAGTTTTGGCTTTTGGGACGCCCTCAAATTTTTGTATGAAATGGGAAAAATTATGGCTATTCTTTTTCTTTTGTGGTAAAATAAATTTAATATATTTAATTTATTTTTTGAAAGGAGGACGCTATGGACATAAAAAAGGTATCTTTGATCGGGCTTGGGGCCATGGGGGTATTTTTCGCACCGCGGCTGCAGGCAGCCCTGGGAGATAATTTCCGGGTTATTGCGGAGGGGGAGAGAAAGAAACGCCTGGAAGAAAAGGGCGTCTGGGTCAACGGGGTGAATTATCACTTTCCTATCGTAGAGCCCCAGGAGGAGGGGGATCCGGCGGATCTGGTGATTATGGCCGTAAAATACCCTGGTTTGGACAAGGCTCTTGCGGATATCAAGAATCAGGTGGGAGAGAATACCTTGATTTTGTGCGTGATGAACGGCGTGGACAGCGAGGAGAGAGCGGCGGCTGTGTACGGGTGGAACCGGGTTCTATACAGCTATATGCGCATAAATATTGTTATGCGGGATGGGGTCGCCAAGGAGTTTGATCCTAATGGCGGGCATGTGGTCTTTGGGGAAGCCAAAAACCAGGAATTATCCCCCAGAGTGCTGGCGGTTAAAGAAGTTTTTGATCAGGCCGAGATACCCTATCGGATTGAGCCAGATATGCTGCGGGGACTTTGGTTTAAGTTTATGTGCAACGTGGGGGAAAATCTTACCTGCGCTCTTCTGGGAATACCCTATGGGAGCTTCCGGGTGAGCGAACACGCCAACGCCCTCCGCCGGGCAGCCATGGAGGAGGTTATGGCGGTGGCCAATGCCAAGGGAATCAACCTGGATAAAAGCGATATGGAGAGGCAGGAGGAGGCAATAAAAAGAATTACATTCCACAATAAACCCTCCACTCTCCAGGATCTGGAGGCCGGGAAAAAGACCGAGATCGAAATGTTTGCCGGAAAGATGATCAGCCTGGGGCAGGAGTTGGGAATTCCCACGCCTCTGAACTGGATGTTTTACCAGGGAATCCGGGTGCTGGAGGAGAAGAATCAGGGAGTGTTTGAGGGGTAAAACGTTCTGCGTAAAAAGCTAAAGCTTCTGTAGTTGTATGCCCGTGTGTTCAGTCTGAGCACAAAGCATAAAACTGCAGAAGCAGTTGCTTTTTCTAGGTCTTTATTTGTCAGATACTCCTTTTAAACTATAACAAATTTTGATCGAATAATATATCGCTGATATTATTTAATACAAGTACGCCTGCTCCTAAGAGAGCGGGGTCTTCATTAACTGTGCTAAGTTTCATGGTTACCTTGTCGGAGAGTTTCGGATTAACCCTTTCTTTTACATACTTTTGTATGGTTTCTAATAAAATTTTTCCTGTACCGTATGTTACCATTTCATCTCCAAACACGATGATACTTGGGTTGTATAGATAAATGATATTGACTATACCCGCTCCCAAATACCGCAAAGCAGTGCCGAATATCTTACAAGCCGTAGGATCGCCCTCTTTCACTGCAGAGAAAAAATCTTCTTTAGTGCAATGGGGAGACAATATAGTTGACGTATCTGTTAGAGCCTGTTCCCGGGCTTGCTTTACTAAAGTGTTGGTGGAGGTATAAAGTTCAAGGCAGCCTCTGTTTCCACATTTACACTTTGGGCCATTGATGTCGATGGACATATGTCCGATTTCTCCGGCAACTCCCTGATTTCCCCTCAATAACATTCCCGATGATACAATACCGGCACCGGTTCCTTCGGCGGTAGTGATATAGACGAGCGTATCGCTGTCGGTAATGGTTTTATCTCTCCACCATTCGTACAGGGCGCCAATATTAGCATCATTTTCCGCGTAGACAGGGATATGTAATTCATTGTAAATTTCCTGGCAAATATTTATATTATCCCAGTTTACCAGTTCACCTATGACCTCAAAATTATTATATTTATTGTAAGGTTCCGGCAGGGACATACCAATGCCTAAAATGGGAGGATCAAGCCGGGAGTCAAGTTCTGTTTTTATTACTCTTTTAACTTCACTGAGAAGATTTTGGCGGTTAGTTTCGGGGGTATAAGGAAATACCTTATGGTTTAGCTGTTTTCCCTGCAAATCGTATCGTCCTAAAAAAATGCTGGAACTGGTAATACGAAGATGTATGATGTGAAAACGTCCATAATTAATTTTCAAGCCTATAGAACGCCGTCCTACACCGCTGGTTTCCATGGGATATTCATATAAAAGTCCAATCTGCAGAAGACTATTTACAATATTGGAAACTGTAGCTGCGCTGAGACCGGTTTTCTTGGCAAGATCTACTCGGGTATAGGATTGCTGTTTTCGTATTAAATTGAAAATAAGTTTTAGATTTATTCTTTGTATCGTACTGCTGTTATATCCGTGAGGCATATGGTTCTCCGTTCTCAATAATT
>DVHU01000117.1 GCA_018711815.1 Candidatus Egerieimonas intestinavium | reverse complement strand
CTTGAAAAAACTCCGGAAAGTGAGCTTCAGGTTCTGACTATGGGCAAGCCCTACGGACTCAAGAAAGCGTCAAAATACAGAATTGTCATTTTGACCATGGGAATGGAGGACGCAAGAAAGTTTAATCCTGTTAACTTTTCCAAAAACGAGGAAAGATTTATTCTCATCTATCACTGGATGGTCCATATGGTGAGTGATCGGGAGGATGTGATAATTTTCCCGCAGAAATCCAAATGGCGATATATATGTCTTCTCCATGAAGATATGGTCGATAACCTGAGCATATTCACCCGGATTTATGAGATGGTTCGGGAAAAATTTGATCTTGAGATGACAGTAGCGCAGGGAGGCGTTGTTTCGGCTTTTGCGAACATAATCAAATCCTTTCACGATGCGGAACAGTGCATGGTAGACGGAAACCGGAATGAAACGTATCCGTATATTCTTAGTTATAAACCGAAGAATATGCTGGAGCTTTTTAAATTCATACCGGAAAGAGAAATAAGGGATATTTGCGAGCATACCCTAAAGGAACTTGCTTACCCCAGGGATGAGATGGAGGAGGAGCTGAGAAAAACGCTCTATACTTACTTATCCTGTAACGGCAGCATCACGAAAACAGCAGAGAGCCTATACCTGCACAGAAATACAATTAAATACAGATTAAAGAAATGCAAAGAGATACTGAACAATGATTTTTCAGATGTTTCCAGCTGTTTTCAGCTTCAGCTTGCCCTGATTTTAACAGAGCAGGCTCAGTAATTTTTTCAAAAAGACCTGCAGAGCTAAAATTCTACAGGTCTTTTTGCTTCAGTCGCGGGAGATCCCCAGGCGGCTCTCTTTTTCAATTAGGTGAGAAGAGCACGATTCCGCAAAATGTATGCGATGCCGCAGAGGGTATCTGTTCCGGAGGAATGTCCTATTTTTAAAAACTCTGTCAGGATTTCCTCCGGAAAAGGCATGGCGGTTAAAGAACAGACGGCCATGCTGAATTGGCCTTCCAGGGCGCACTGAAGAAATGCGGCGCTGATTGGGTTAGTGTTCGACAGGTTTTCGGTTAGGGTTTCATGGAGGATAATTGAGAAAGGGTGCCTGTCAATTTTGCACAAAATCAGTCCGGCCAGGATACCGCAGAGGAAATCATCCCCTCCCGGGGTCAGACCGAGGCCCAGACCCATGAGGCGGCAAAGTCTTCTGGCGGATTCCTTCCAGTCTGATAAGAGCAGAGCCTGCGAGACGCTTAGGAGATGGCTCTGGGCAATGGCGAGGAATGGAATTTCGCAGGCCTTTTGGGGTTGGGAAAACAGTAACTCAAAGCTTCCGGCATTGCGGCGAGCAAGAACAGAAAAAATGCGCTGCTCCAGAACCGAGAGCTCCTCATGGGAGAGGGAGGAAGATAAGGCGAGTTTTGCGGAAACTGCATGCCTGGATGAAAAAAGACAGCTTTTTCCAATCTGTATAACCCCGGAGGAGATGGAGACGCAATCTCCTGTTTGAATGGGAAGTCCTTCCATTTCCCGGGCTGTCAGGGGGGTGATCAGACTGATTGGGGACAGCGGGGAATCTGCGGCCTGCAGAGCCAGAAGATGGCCTCCCAGCGAGAAATTCACGGTTTTTCGGTAAACGGAGTGAACGGTTCCCTGCTTATGGCGCTCAAGAAACTGACGAGCGTAGTCCGAAACGGCTGTGATTGGGATGTACATATGAGAGCTCCCTTCTGTATTATGATAATTGCTTCTCCAGAAATTGAACTGTGGCTGACAGGAGAGGCGCAGTAAAAGGATTATTCGGGTCACGGTCAAAATCGTGGACATTGCCGGAGGCGATAAAACGCTGTGCCTGATAGCGGCTGCACAGTTCTGCAAACTCAGCGTATGGGACATCCGTATCTCCGGCAGCGTGTGCGGCGAACAGGGGACACGGCAGGTAATCGCAGGTGCGAAGGGAATATTTGGTGAAGAAGTCTTTGTCCCGGCCATGATAAATAAGCTTCTTCCAGTTTCCCGTTTGCCTGGCGTAGACATAAATGCCGTAATGACTGTCCAGGCTGCCCCTTGCATGGATGGTCTGAGGTACATGCCTCAGGCAGGATTCATCCATGCGCGGAAAGGTCAGATAATAACTGCTCGGTGTGCAGAACCAATTATCGCAGAGAAAGCCGTATCCATAATAGGAGAGGATTCCTTCAGGGGGCCTGCTTAACATGCCGCTGGCGGCGGCAATCAGGCAGAGATACGCTCCGGCAGAGCGTCCCCAGAGAAAATAGGGTAAGATACCCTTGGTAAACTCCACATCATTTTCGCAGGAGTTATTTATGGAAGCACATACATCATCCAAAATCATTTCTATATCCGCCGACGGAGCAAGGGGATAATCAAAGGCCAAAATCTCATAGCCCGCTTGGGTGAGAAGCTCCAGGTGCTTCTGCGGCAGATCGTTTCTGGAGCCGTAGAGAAGTCCCCCTCCGTGAAAGTAAAGAATTTTCGCTTTGGGCGAACAATTGGATTCTGTATAGCTTGTAACTTCTTTCTTCCAGCTCGTCCTGCTCAGATTCCAGGTCTTTTTTTGCAGCATGGTTTCCCTCCTTGAAAATCAGCTGCCTTTCTTTTCGGGAATGCCGCCGATTTTTTCCTTAAACATATAGCTATAGAATAAATCCTTTTTAAGTATAGCATAGTTAGAATTTTCTCCTATATGACATAGTGGACAATTCTGATTTGTGCATTTGTCTATGGTGGAAATTGAAAACAATAAAAAAAACCGACATAATGAATACATAAAAACCAAGAACCACAAGGTATATTGTTAAAACCTTATAAAACAGGAGGACGAGATGAAGCTTTCACGGAATGAATTGAAGACATTAATGAAAAACAAAATGATGGCGGCAGGACTTAAGGAAGAGCATGCGGAGACAACGGCGGAAATCCTCACATGGTCCCATGAGAGGGGATACGCTTCCCACGGAGCCGTGCGGGTTGAGTATTACAGTGAGCGAATTTTTAAAGGCGGCATTACAACAGAGCCGAATTTTACCTGGAAAGAAACCGGCCCGTGCTCCGGAATTTTAGACGGCGACAATGGCATTGGCTATGTGGTGGCCCAGGAAGGTATGAAAAAGGCAATTGCGATGGCCAAAAAAAATGGTGTGGCTGTGGTCGGCATGGCTAACATGTCGCACAGCGGTTCGATTGGATACTATTCCGAGATGGCCGCAAAAGAAGATTTAGTCGCCATTACCTTTTGCCAGTCTGACCCGATGGCGGTGCCATACGGCGGAACAGAGCCCTATTACGGAACAAACCCTCTTTCCTTCGCAGCGCCAACCGCAGATGAGAGAACCATCGTATTTGACATGGCGACGACGGTTCAGGCCTGGGGAAAAATCCTAGACAAACGCTCTCAGGGGGCATCCATTCCGGCGGACTGGGCTGTGGATGAGAAGGGAGCTCCGGTTACCGATCCGCATCTTGTAAATGCGCTGGTTCCCATCGCGGGCGCAAAGGGATACGGGTTAATGATGATGGTAGATATTTTCTCCGGCGTGCTCCTGGGAGTTCCCTTTGGAAAACATGTGAGCTCCATGTATCATGATCTCTCCCAGGGAAGATGCCTGGGACAGATGCATATCGTAATAGATCCGGAAAGATTCGTGGGTCTTGAGAAGTTTAAACGGAGTATGTCCCAGGTATGTGACGAGCTCGGTGCAATGCCCGCGGCAGAGGGATACGGCAAAGTGTATTATCCGGGTGAAAGAGCTGTTATGAGAAGAGACAGAGCTTACGCTGAGGGCGGAATTGAAGTTGTTGATGAAATCGTGGAATACTTGAGAGGCGATGCGATTCACTTCGACAGATATGATCACAAAAATAGGTTTGCTGATTAATAGACGGAGGATTGAAAGATGTTAAGAACAGTTGTACAGAAAGGAAGCTACCATGATTCTGTGGTGCTGATGCTGCTCACAAATCATATTTCCACAATCGAAGGCGTAAATAAAGTATCCATTATGATGGCGACCCCGGCAAACAAAGATATTTTTAAACAGAGCGGTCTTAATACGGAGGAGCTGATGGCTGCCACAGCAAACGATATGGTTGTTGTGGCGGATGTGGAGGAAGAAGCGCTCCTTGGCACGATCATGGAGGAAATTGAAGAGTTTTTCAAAAAACAGTCCACAGAATCGGACGGAAAGAAAGAATCCGAGAGCGTAAAAAGCTGGGAAAAAGCGCTGAAGAAAATGCCGGAAGCAAACCTTGCAGTTATCTCTATTCCCGGAGCGTATGCTGCGCTGGAGGCGGATCGTGCCCTGGATGAAGGCCTGAACGTATTTATGTTCAGTGACAATGTGACAATCGAAGATGAGAGAGCATTGAAGGAGAAGGCCCATGCGAAAGGACTATGCCTTATGGGGCCTGACTGCGGGACGGGAATTATCCAGAGTGTGCCCATTGCCTTCACCAACAAAGTTGCCCCCGGCTCTATTGGAATCATCGGCGCTTCCGGAACAGGTATTCAGGAATTAACCACGATCATTGACAGACTGGGCGAAGGCGTAACCAACGCCATCGGTATCGGCGGGCGCGATCTGAACGCTGCCATCGGCGGCATCACCATGATGGATATGATTGACGCCATGGAAGATGACGATGCGGTGAAAGTGCTGATCATTATCTCCAAACCGCCGGCAAAAGAAGTAAGGGATAAAATTTCTGCAAGACTCAGCAGTTTCAGCAAGCCCGTTGTAACACTGTTTGTGGGGGAAAAACCTACCTATCATGAAGAAAACTTCTACCATACCTACACACTGGATGAGGCGGCCCGCCTTGCGGTAAGTCTTGTAAGGGGAACAAAGATTCCGGAGGCAGCTGTGGAGATCGATGAGTCTGAGTTCTTCAAGGCAGAGGATAAGAAGACAATCAAAGCTTACTATTCAGGCGGAACACTGGCAAACGAGGCGGCCATGCTGATCAAGGACGCCATGGACTGTGAGATCCCGCCGGAAGACATCGAAGGATATATGCTTCAGCTTGACGGAAATGTTGTAGTCGATTTAGGCGACGATGCCTATACGCAGGGCAAACCGCACCCGATGATTGATCCCGCAAAGCGTATTGAGTGTATGCAGAGCGCAGTTGACGACGAATCCACGGGCGTTATTCTTCTGGACATCATGCTTGGATACGGCTCCCACGCAGATATGGCAGGCGCGCTTCTTCCGTCCATCATTGAGCTTCAGAATAAAGCCAAGGCACAAAACAGAAAAGTATTCTTTGTCGCCACAGTGTGTGGAACAAGAACAGACTATCAGGGGTACGATGAGGCGGTTCGGAAGCTGAAGGATGCCGGGGTAATCGTATGCGAAAATAATAAGTTGGCATGCCGCACGGCAATCCGGGCAATCGGAAGAGACTTCGAAGAGCCGGTAAAAGAAATTCTTCCCCGGCAGATCGTGGATGTAGAAAAAAATACGCCATCCGAGCAGCTGCGTAAGCTCCTCTCGGAAAAACCGCATATTATCAATATCGGCCTCAAAAGCTTCGCGGAAGTTTGCCAGCAGTTTGGCTGCGACGTGGTTCAGTATGACTGGATGCCGCCGGCAGGTGGAAATGTCAAACTCATCAAGACCCTTAATTTCCTGAGAAACCTTGAAGATATCGATGTGAAGAATCAGGAGGTTATTGCTAAGGTTGTGGCGAGCCAGCCGGTGCTCAAAGACATTGTTCGTGCGAAAGAAGTAATTCCGGAGTTGGCCGAAGGCAAGGTGATCCTTCATGCAGGGCCTCCGGTGGAATACAAAAATATGCCCGACCCCATGCAGGGCTCCTGCGTAGGCGCCGTCCTGTTCGAGGAATGGGCGGATAACGAAGCGGACGCGCGAAGGATGCTTGAAAGCGGAGAAATCAAATTCATTCCATGCCACCATTGCAACGCGGTAGGCCCCATGGGAGGAATCACATCCCCGAATATGGCTGTATTCGTGGTAGAAAATGAAACAGGCGGAAACAGAGCTTACTGCACAATGAATGAAGGTATCGGTAAAGTATTACGTTTCGGCGCATATTCCGAGGAGGTTGTAGACAGGCTCCGCTGGATGAGAGATATCCTTGGCCCAACCCTTGGAAAAGCCATTCGTTCTTTGAAAAATGGCCTTGCCCTGAATCCGTTAATCGCAAAAGCAATCGCAATGGGCGATGAGTTCCATCAGAGAAATATTGCAGCTTCTCTCGTATTCTTAAAAGAGATGGCTCCAATTATTACAGAAATGAAAGACATCAGCGAAAAAGATCGCTACGATGTAATCAAATTCTTATCTGATACGGATCAGTTCTTCCTGAACATCATGATGGCCACCGGTAAGGCGGTTATGGATGATGCCCGTAAAGGGACGGACGGAACAATCGTAACAGCCATGTGCCGAAACGGATATGAATTCGGTATTCGGATCGCAGGGATGGGCGACGAATGGTTCACAGGGCCGGTGAATACTCCGCAGGGACTTTACTTCACAGGATATGACGGGGAAGACGCTTGCCCAGATATGGGCGACAGCGCGATCACAGAGACCTTCGGTGTAGGCGGCATGGCAATGATCGCAGCTCCTGCCGTGACAAGATTTGTCGGCGCTGGCGGATATGAGGATGCTCTCCGTACAAGTAATGAAATGATGGAAATTGTAATTGACAGAAATCCCAATTTCACCGTTCCCACATGGAATTTCCAGGGCATCTGTCTTGGAATTGACGCAAGATTAGTTGTAGAAAAAGGGATTACGCCTGTAATCAACACCGGTATTGCGCACAAAATCGCCGGCTACGGCCAAATTGGCGCAGGTACCGTGCATCCCCCGATTGAGTGCTTCGAGAAGGCTATCGTTGCTTATGCGAAGAAGCTTGGTTTTGAGGCCTGAGTCAGGATAGGAGGAATCCATGGAAAAGAAAAAAGTTGTGCTTGCCCTGGGCGGAAACGCCCTGGGCAAAGACATTGAAGAACAGAAGGAGGCAGTGGCAAAAACTGCGAAAGTAATTGTCGACCTTGCACAGCAGGGAATTGATATTATCGTTACGCACGGCAACGGACCGCAGGTTGGCATGATTCAGCAGGCAATGGATAATCTCATTGTTTCCTACGAGAATTACAAACAAGTACCGCTTCCAACCTCCGTTGCCATGAGTCAGGGATATATTGGCATTGATCTCCAGAATGCGATAAAATATGAGCTTTACAGCCGCGGCATTGACGGCAAGGTTTCCACAATCCTGTCTCAGGTAGAGGTAGATAAGGATGATGAAGCTTTCCAGCATCCGACAAAACCAATCGGAAGATTTTTAACAAAAGAAGAAGCCGAAGAAAATGAGGCAAACGGCATTCGCTGCATGGAAGATGCGGGAAGGGGCTACCGTATCGTAGTGGCTTCCCCGATGCCCAAGAGAATCCGCGAGCTGCAGACAATCAAAACTCTCGTGGAGGCGGGGCACATTGTCATCACATGCGGAGGCGGCGGTATTCCGGTGGTCAACGAGGGGGGCAAACTGGTGGGCGTGAATGCGGTTATCGATAAAGATAATGCAAGCAGTCTCCTGGCAGCGCAGCTTGGCGCGGACTATCTTGTAATCCTGACGGCGGTTGAAAAGGTTGCGATCAACTTCGGTAAAGAAAATCAGGAATGGCTCTCTGATCTGACTGTTGAGCAGGCAAAAGAATATATCGCTCAGGAGCAGTTTGCAAAAGGTTCCATGCTTCCTAAGATCCAAGCGGCAATCCGTTTCGCGGAGTCTGGAGAAGGGCGCAGTACGCTGATTACTCTTCTTGATAAAGCAGCGGAAGGTATCGCTGGAAAGACAGGAACAGTGATCCACTTGTAAGAGTTATTATTTTCTAAGGAGGAGAATGCACGTGGCAATTGAGAAGATTAGAGAGAGAATTGAGGAAAATCTGGAGAGCCTGAAAAAATTCACAGCCACACCGGGAAATGGATGTACGAGACTCCCATTTACAAAAGAAGCAAGAGAGGCGGTAGAGTATCTCAGAAAAGAGATGAAGGCCGCAGGGCTTGAAGTTCGCGAAGATGCTGCGGGAAATATCATCGGCGTACTGAGAGGAGAGGATTCCTCTGCCCCCTGTGTTATGATGGGTTCCCACTATGATTCTGTAGTAAACGGCGGAGATTTTGATGGAATTGCAGGCGTTGTCTGTGCCCTTGAGGCCGCAAGACAGCTGAAAGAGCGGGGCGTTGTACCGAAACGCGATTTCGTTGTGGTTGGTTTCTGCGATGAAGAGGGAATGCGCTTTGGAACCGGCTACTTCGGATCCGGCGCAATGCTGGGAAATCGTAACGTAGACTATTGCAGGAAATTTAAAGATACCGCAGGTGTTTCTATTTACGACGCAATGAAGGGATACGGACTTGATCCGGAAAAAATTGAAGAAGCAAAATGGCCGGAGGGCTCCATCGGCTCTTTCCTTGAGCTGCACATTGAGCAGGGCCCTGTGCTTGACGCGGAAAAGATCGAAATTGGCCTTGTGGACTGTATTGTGGGAATCCAGCGTTACATGGTGACTGTTCATGGAAGAGCAGACCATGCGGGAACAACTCCCATGGATATGCGTCTCGATGCCGTAGATGCGGCCACGAAAGTTATTTCCCGAATTGCTGACTGGGCCAGAGAAAAAGCTGACGGAACTGTGGCGACAACCGGTTATATCAACACCATTCCCGGAGGCATGAATATCGTTGCTGAAAAAGTTGAGTTTACTGTCGATATCCGTTCCTGCAATAATGACAATATCAAC
The DNA here is from genome assembly GCA_018711815.1 of Candidatus Egerieimonas intestinavium. Lineage (GTDB taxonomy): Bacteria > Bacillota > Clostridia > Lachnospirales > Lachnospiraceae > Egerieimonas > Egerieimonas intestinavium. The sequence goes on along the minus strand of DVHU01000117.1, from coordinate 12,919 downwards.
GATATCACAGCAAAAATACGCGAAGCCCTGGATCGGGAGACAAAGGCTATGGGCGGAAGCTATGAGATGGACAACAAGCTGACCATCACTCCGGTAAAACTGTCCGAGGAAATGCTGCAGCTTATGGAAGAGGACTGTAAAGACAAGGGCTACAGCTATAAACGCCTTGCAAGCGGCGCCGGACATGATTCCCTGGAGATTGGACAGGTAATTCCCACCGTAATGCTGTTTGTTCCAAGCAAAGACGGAAGAAGCCACTGCCCCGTAGAATATACAGCTTACGATGAATTTGCAAAAGCATCCGTAATAATGACGAACCTGGCACAGAACCTGGTGGGGAAGTAAATTAGGAAGTTTCTATATGGAAAACAAAAAACGCTTTAAAGTGTCGTTGACGATGCAGATATTGCTTGCAACAGCAGCCGGTATTTTTTTCGGCGCCATTGTTGGAGCGTGGGCGGAGAATTTAAAGTTCATTGGGGACATTTTCCTTCGTTTGATTCAAATGTCTGTGGTACTGCTTGTGATGTCTTCGGTGGCGGCGGCTGTCGGAGGCGGAGACGGGCAGGACGCAGGCAAGATGGGATTCCATACATTTAAATGGATTATCCTGTTTACCATTGTTGCTGCGACAGTCGGTGCCGTTTTATCTGTGCTAATTAAACCGGGCATTGGCATAGAGATTGCAGGCACAAAGGGAGCGTCGGGAACAGAAGTGGTATCCTCCTCGCTCACGGATACCCTTCTGAATTTCGTGCCTACAAATGTGATAGAGGCCATGGCGGACGGAAGCATGGTGCCGTGTATTGTATTTGCATTGTTATTCGGTGTGGCAATGGGAGGATATACAAAACATAGCGGAAACACCAATATGGTTGAATGGGTAAAAGGAATCAACGATATTGTCATTAATATCACTAAATTAGTGATGAATATCGCGCCGGTGGGAATCTTCTGCCTGCTTGCGGATGCGGCCGGGAACACCGGATTAAAGGTAATTATACCGATGATGAAGTTCCTTGGTCTGCTTTTGATCGGAGACATGCTCCAGTTTGCGTTATTCGGACCGTTGACGGCAATTCTTTGCAAAGTAAATCTGTTTAAGATGCCAAGAAAATTTGTGAAAATGTCGGTGATGGCGATTACCACGACCTCCGGCGCCATTTGTCTTCCCACGAAGATGGAGGATGCGGTGACAAAATTTGGCGTCAGCCGTAAAGTCGCAGATTTTACAGGCCCGATTACCATGTCCATGAACAGTTGCGGAGCCGCTCAGTGTTATGTGGCCGCTATTTTCTTTATGGCGCAGGCCACAGGAATTCAGTTGAGTCCATACCAGATAGCCATGGCTGTCCTCCTTTCTTGCCTGATGTGTATGGGTACGATTTCCGTGCCGGGCGGCTCCATAACTGTTTATACATTCCTTGCCTCCTCCCTCCAACTACCCCTTGAGAGCATTGGAGTTCTGATTGGCATTGACTGGTTTGCGGGAATGTTCCGCACTCTGATGAACGTGGATGTGGATGTTATGGTCGGCATGCTTGTAGCCGGCAAGTTGGGGGAGCTGGACCGAGACGTATACAACGAAAAGAAAACAGTGAACTATTGATTTTTTCAGTGAATCTCACATTCCAGCGGGCCCCCGGGAAATCTCTAGGGCCGCTGATCCCTAATCAGATAGGACTCCAGGCCGGCCCGGATAAAGCCGTCGATGACCCTTTGGATTTTCCGCCAATCGGGACATTTGTTGCGGAGCATGATCTTGTTGACGGTGAGGCAGCCGTTCATCTGAAAGTAAAAAATAGCCTCGGCCTCCTGAAAGGTCAGGAGGCTGTGGGACATGAGATAGGTGACATACCCTTCCTTGTAATAATCGGCCAGCTTGTCCAGGAGTCTGCCGGAGATGGAATCATCCAGAAAGAGCAGCTGGTATTTTTCATTGTTCTGTATCTTATCGCAGAAGGGATAGGTGCAGGCGGCCCGGTTGGGACAGAAAACGTGGTCAAATACACTGGAGGTATCGCACAGAATATCAGATAAAATATCGTCTAAGGCATCTTCCATATCCAGATAATGAAGGTAAAATGTGCCCCGGTTGATCTCAGCCAGCTGGCAGACCTCCGTCACGGTGATTTTGGAAAATGCCTTTTTCTTTAGCAGCTGGAAGATAGAATCCTTGATCTGCTGGCGGGTGTAGAGAGTTCGCCGGTCTGTCTTTCTTTCTGGAGTCTGTTTCATTTCCATTCCTCCCTGATTTGTGGACAATATTTCAAATATGTTCAGGAATTGAACGCTTTTCAAATATTGATGATTGTACTTTTCGTTTCATCTATTATAATCAGGGTATCCATAAAAATCAACAAGGTGTTCAGAAATTTATAGTGAAGCGAATAGGAGGAGCGAGTATGGGCAAAGTAATTGCAGTGGCAGGAAAAGGCGGAGTGGGGAAAACTACCCTCTGCGGCCTGCTGATTCAATATCTGTGTGAATCCGGCAAAAAGCCGGTGCTGGCGGTGGACGCGGACGCCAACAGCAATCTGAACGAGGTGCTGGGCGTGGAGCCGGGCCTCACCCTGGGGGAGATTCGGGAAGAAATCGAGCGGGCCGGGATGGACACCAGCTATAAAATCCCTGCGGGAATGACCAAGGCCGCTTACCTGGAGATGCGCATGAACGATGCGGTGGCAGAGGAGGAGGATTTCGACCTGATGGTGATGGGGCGGTCCCAGGGGCAGGGCTGTTACTGCTTTGTCAACGGTCTGGTGCAGACTCAGGTGCAGCGCCTCCAGAGCAGCTATCCCTATGTGGTGGTGGACAATGAGGCGGGCCTGGAGCACATCAGCCGGGGGATTCTGCCCAACATGGACTTGGCGATCCTGGTCAGCGACTGCTCCCGCCGGGGTGTGCAGGCGGCGGGGCGGATCGCCAGGCTGATGGAGGAGATGCACATTTCCCCCCAGAAGCAGGGACTGATCATCAACAGGGCCCCGGGGGGACAGCTGGATCCCGGAACCCTGGAGGAGGTGCAGAAGCAGGGGCTGAAGCTGTGGGGAGTAGTGCCCCACGACGATCTGGTTTATCGCTTCGACTGCGACGGCAGGCCCACCGTGCAGCTGCCCCAGGACTCCCCGGTGCGCCGGGCCCTGAAGGAAATTGTGGAAAAGCTGGAACTGTAAGAGAAGAGGTGGAGAGATGAGACTGGAAAAGCTTCAAAGCTATCTGAAACACAGAGAAATTCCCTATGCTTACACGGAGGAGGAAGAGGTGGGGAGCATAGATTTCGAGTATCGGGGCGTGGGGTACCACGTCTGGGAATTTCTGGAAGGAACAGAAAAGTAAAGAATTCCGGCGCAGATTTCAATCATTCTTCAATCTTTCGTGATATACTGATAGATAACGGGAGGTATGGGAATGAGACTTCTGCTTGTAGAGGATGAGAAAAGGATGGCGCAGGCTCTGTGTGAGATTCTGCACCAGGAAAAATATGACGTGGATCACTTCGCGGACGGGCTGGAAGGCCTGCTGGCTCTGGAGACAAATACCTACGACCTGGCCATCCTGGACGTGATGCTGCCCCACAAAAATGGGTTTCAGATTGCCCGGGAGGCCAGGAAAAAGGGGGTGAGGACCCCCATACTGATGCTGACGGCCAAGAGCGAGCTGGACGACAAGGTCACCGGCCTGGACTGCGGGGCGGACGATTATTTGACTAAGCCCTTCATGACCCGGGAGCTGCTGGCCCGGCTTAGGGCTTTAAGCCGCCGGAACATCAACACCCCGGACGGGGCCCTCACCTTTGGGGACGTCTCCCTGAGCAAGGAGACCTCCCTGCTGCGCTGCGGGGAGAACAGCGTGCGCCTAAGCGAAAAGGAGCTGCGGATACTGGAATACCTCATCGCCAATCAGGGACAGATCTTAAGCCGGGAGCAGCTGGCGGTGAAGATCTGGGGGTATAACAGCGATACGGAGTACAACAACGTGGAGGTATATATGTCCTTTGTGCGAAAGAAGCTGAGCTTTGTGGGAGCAAAGACAGAGATCAAGGCGGTGCGGGGGATCGGCTATGAATTGAGGGAAGGCCATGTTTAGGAGATCCAGATGGAAAATTGTCACCGCTATCCTCTCAGTTTTGGTGCTGCTGCTCTTTGGCACCTTCTGCGTCATTTATCTGGCCAGCTATGTGGAAATGACCAATGAAAACCGGCAGCTGCTGGCCCAGTATGTGGACAACTACGCGCTGCCGGAGGAGGAGCCCAGAGAAATCCCGAATATGGAGGGGCATATGGGCCCCGGCGGCCGGCCGCCCCGGATGGAGCTTTCCACCTTTTACTCGGTGGCCGTATCCCGGGAGGGGCAGGTGCTCAGGGTGGACACCGCCGACGTCTCCACCCTGGATGAGGAGGCGCTGTCCCAGCTGGCCCTGGAAATCATAGACAGCGGCCAGGGGGAAGGGGTGGAGAGCAGCCTGGTTTACCGGGCGGCGGAAAAGGACGGCTACACCCTGGTGGCCTTCATGGACAATACGGTGATGCTGGAGAGTATCGCCACGCTGCTGAATTATACGCTGATTTTCGGCGGAGCCGCATTGATTCTGCTGTTCTTCCTGGCCCGGTTTCTGGCCGAACGGATTGTGGCTCCCCTGGAGGAGAGCTATAAGCGGCAGAAGCAGTTTATTTCCGACGCGGGCCACGAGCTGAAGACCCCGGCGGCGGTGATAAACGCCAACGCGGAGCTTTTGTCCCGGGAAATCGGGGAAAATCAGTGGCTGTCCAATATTCAGTATGAAAACGAGCGTATGTCGGCTCTGATCACCCAGCTGCTGGAGCTGGCCCGGACGGAGCATGTGGCTCCTCCCATGGAGGAACTGGATCTGAGCCGTCTGGTCTGCGGGGAGGTGCTTCCCTTTGAGACCGTGGCCTATGAAAAGGGGGTGACCCTGGAGTCGGATATCGGCGAAAATATCCGCATCTGGGGAAACAGCGTCCAGCTAAAGCAGCTGACCTCCATCCTTCTGGATAACGCCATCTGCCACAGCTCTTCGGGAAGCCCGGTTAAGCTTCTCCTGAAGGAAGAAAAGGGAAAAGCCCTCCTGTCGGTGACAAACCGGGGAGAGGAAATCCCGGCGGAGCAGAGGCAGTATCTCTTTGAGCGGTTTTACCGGGGAGACGACGCCAGAAGCGGTGAGAATAACCACTACGGTCTGGGGCTTGCCATCGCCCAGGCCATCGCCCACAGCCACCGGGGAAATATTCGCGTCCGCTGCGGGGAGGGACAGGTGGAATTCTACGTGAGGCTGCCCCTGCAGAACCGGAACCGAAAAAATTAAAGACTTTTCAATCAAACTTCAATTTTCCTCCTGTACAATGAGTTCATCAGAAGTACAGGAGGTGTTTTATGGTTTTTCAAACCATTTTTAAACGGTATGAGTTGAAATACCTGTTGACAGAGAGGCAGAAGGAGAGGGTGCTGCTGGCCCTGGAGCCTTATATGGCCCTGGACCAGTATGGGAGAACCACCATCCGCAATGTCTACTTTGATACAGAGAGCTACCGGCTGGTCCGGCGCTCTATAGAAAATCCCGCATACAAGGAAAAACTGCGGGTCCGCAGCTACAGTCAGGCGAAGCCCGGGAGCACGGTGTTTGTGGAGTTGAAAAAGAAGTACCAGAAGGTGGTCTACAAGCGCAGGATAGCCCTGCCGGAGCAGGAGGCCATGGAATGGGTGTCCGGGGGACGCCACTGCCATACATACAGCCAGATATCCGCGGAGGTGGATTACTTCCTGCAGTACTATGGGGGACTGCGGCCGGCGGCCTTTCTCTCCTATGAGCGGGAGGCTTTCTATTCCAAGGATCAGTCGGATTTTCGGATTACCTTTGACGAGAGGATCCTCTGCCGCCGGGAAAACCTGTCCCTGGAGCGGGGAGCCTACGGGACGCCCATCCTTCCCCAGGGCCAGACGCTGATGGAGATCAAGTGCTCGGGAGGGATTCCCCTGTGGCTTCAGCAGGCCCTCTCGGAGGAGCAGATTTACAAGGGCTCCTTCTCAAAGTACGGAACCGCGTACAAGACCCTCATTTACCCCAGCCTGAGAAAGGAGGCGGCGTGCTATGCCTGAAGCAATTTTCCGGGGATTGTTTGATTCCGATATCACCCAGGTGATCAGCGTGACGGATTTTCTGCTCTGTCTGGGCTGCGCGCTGATTCTGGGCTTTGTGATGGCCTTCACTTACATGTACCGAAGCCGGTACACCAAGAGCTTTGTGGTGACCCTGGTGCTTCTGCCCGCCGTGGTCTGCGTGGTGATCATGCTGGTCAATGGAAATGTGGGAACCGGGGTGGCGGTGGCGGGTACCTTCAGCCTGGTTCGCTTCCGCTCAGTTCCCGGCACGGCCCGGGAAATCTGCACGCTGTTTCTGGCCATGGGAGCGGGGCTGATCACCGGTATGGGCTATCTGGGCTTTGGTGTGCTGTTCACCCTCCTTATGTGCGCGGTGTTTCTGCTGTGCAGCCGGCTGGATTTCGGGGCCCGGAGAAATGAGGAGGCCTATAAGACCGTGGCAGTGACTATCCCGGAGGATTTAGATTATACGGGAGTCTTTGCGGACATCTGGGAGGAATACACCAGATCCCAGGAGCTGGTCTGCGTAAAAACCACGAACATGGGCAGCATGTTTCGCCTCACTTACCAGGTGACTCTGCGGGATCCTGCCCGGGAAAAGGAAATGATCGATAAGCTCAGGTGCAGGAACGGAAATCTGGAGATATCGGTCTCCAGACAGGAGACCATGGCGGCGGAGCTTTGAAAGGAGGAATCGATCCATGAAAAGACGGACAGCTGTGGCTGCCGGAATTTTGTTGTTGGCAGTACTGGGGGGCTGCAGCGGCCGGGATACCGGAGGGACGGACAGCCCGGCGGCCGACGTCCAGGCGGACGGGGAAAATGCCGGCACAGATACGGGTAATTCTGCTGACAGCAAGAGCCAGGAAAGTTCCGGGACGGCGGATCAGGAGGACCCTTCCGGGACAGACCAGGAGATGTTTACGGACCGGGATTTGGATCCCAGCTATCAGGAGGAGGACAGCGTCCTCATTCAGCTGAACGGAGATTCGGCCCAGGCCAGCTCTGACAGCGTGCAGATCTCGGGAACCACCGTCACCATCACGGAGGAGGCCACATACATCATCTCCGGCACCCTGGAGGATGGGATGATCATCGTGGATGTGCCGGACTCAGCCAAGCCCCAGCTGGTGTTAAACGGGGCCTCCGTCACCAGCGCCCAGTCCGCTGCTCTCTATATTCTTGAGGCGGATAAAGTTTTTGTGACGCTGGCGGAGGGTACGGAAAATACCCTGGCTAATGGGGGGACCTTTACGGCCATCGACGACAACAACATCGACGCGGCCCTCTTTTCCAAGCAGGACCTGACCCTCAATGGCGCAGGCTCTCTGACCGTATCCTCCCCGGGAGGTCACGGGATTGTGTGCAAGGATGACCTGGTGCTCACCGGAGGAACCTACACGGTGTCCGCGGCTTCCCAGGGACTGGACGCCAATGACAGCATCCGCGTCACCGGGGAGACGGCTCTGGCGGTTCAGGCGGGAAAAGACGGACTTCACGCGGAAAATGATGAGGATACATCCCTGGGCTTTGTCTATATTTCCGGAGGCAGCCTGGATATCGAGGCGGACGGGGACGGCATCAGCGCCGGGGGAAGTCTGCAGATTCAGGAGGGAAGCTTCCAGATCCTGGCCGGAGGCGGCAGCGAAAACGGCTCCAAGAGCTCCTACAATTCCTGGGAGAGCTTCATGGGAGGCGGAAGAGGCGGCCAGCCGGGCCAGGCAGGGCAGATGGAAAAGCCGGGCCAGGCAGGGCAGATGGAGAGGCCGGGGCGGTCAGGCCAGCCGGGCCAGCCAGGGCAAACGGAGCAGCCGGGTCAGTCGGATGGGACAGAGCAGCCGGCCCAAGCGGTGAGTTCAGAGCAGCCCATGCAGCCGGGCCAGGAAGGTACTGCGGAAATGCCGGAGGAATCGGAGACGGAGGACGCCGCCAGCATGAAAGGCATAAAGGCCGCTGGAGCTCTGGTGATTTCCGGGGGAACCTTTACGATAAATTCCGCCGATGACGGAGTACACGCCAATTCCCGGATTACCATAAACGGAGGAACCTTTGAGATTGCCACCGGGGACGACGCCTTCCACGCGGACGAGACATTGACCGTGAAGGACGGCACTGTGGAGGTGACGGAGAGCTATGAGGGCTTGGAGGCCCTGTACCTGTATATCCAGGGCGGAGAGCTCACCATAACCGCCAGCGACGACGGCCTCAACGCCGCCGGCGGCAAGGACACCAGCGGCAGCACCGGAGGCCGGGACGGCATGTTTGGCGGAGGGGGAATGTCCTCTTCCTCTGAGGGAATCATTTCCATCTCCGGCGGCACCCTGTATATCAATGCCAGCGGCGACGGCATCGACGCCAATGGCATTGTGGAGATGTCCTGGGGTTCGGTTACCGTGGTGGGGCCCACCCAGGGGGATACTTCTACCCTGGATTATGATATCAGCGCCACCATCACCGAGGGAACCTTCGTGGGAACCGGGGCCGCGGGCATGGCCCAGACCTTCAGCGATTCCAGTCAGGGTGTCCTGTCCGTAAATGTGGGAACCCAGAGCGAGGGAACTACAGTTACCATCACGGACAGCCAGGGAAACACGGTGGCATCCTTTGAGCCGGAGCTTCCCTTCCAGGTGGTCATCTACAGCAGTCCGCAGATGGTCTCTGGGGAGACCTACACCATCACAGCGGGATCCTATTCCCAGGAAACAGAAGCGCAGTAGACAAGAGGGGGCTGCCGCATTAACCAATATTTCCGTATATCTGCGCATTTGTGCGAATTTGCCGAGCACAGCCTTGAGACTACAGGCTCAAGGTGAGCGCAGACTGAGCACAAATGCGCAGATATATGGGAGGTACTGGTTCATTGCGGCAGCCCCCTCAATGTGGATTGAGGAGTTTCGGTGATAGACAACTCTCTTCAAAGGAGTTATAATATATTTTATTTCTGAATTCCAGCAGACCTATTGACGAAGAGAGGAAGAACAGCATGCTTCAAATAAAACATATCCGCAAAGAATACCGGACCGGAAGCCTGGTGCAGAAGGCCCTGGACGATGTAAGCCTCAACCTTCGGGATAATGAATTTGTGGCCATCCTGGGTCCCAGCGGCTCCGGCAAGACCACGCTGCTAAATATCATCGGAGGTCTGGACCGCTACGACAGCGGCGATCTGATCATCAACGGGATTTCCACAAAGAAATACCGGGACCGGGACTGGGATTCCTACCGGAATCACACCATCGGGTTTGTCTTTCAGAGCTATAACCTGATTCCCCACCAGACGGTGCTCTCCAACGTGGAGCTGGCCCTGACTATCTCAGGTATCGGCAAGGCCGAGAGGCGGCAGAGAGCTCTGGAGGCCCTGGAGAAGGTGGGGCTGGGAGATCAGGCCCACAAAAAGCCCAACCAGATGTCCGGGGGACAGATGCAGCGGGTGGCCATCGCCAGGGCCCTGGTCAATGATCCGGATATCCTCCTGGCGGATGAGCCCACGGGAGCCTTGGACAGCGATACCAGTATTCAGGTAATGGAGCTCTTAAAGGAGGTGGCCCGGGATCGTCTGGTGGTGATGGTAACCCACAATCCGGAGCTGGCGGAGACCTACGCCACCCGGATCGTCAAGCTGAGGGACGGGAAAATCCGGGCGGACTCCCACGAGCTGACTTTGGAGGAGCACACTCTGGAGAAGCCCAGGCACGAGAACATGGGAAAGTCCTCCATGTCTTTCCTGACAGCCCTCTCCTTAAGCTTTAACAATCTGCGGACCAAGAAGGCCAGGACGCTGCTGACGGCCTTTGCGGGCTCCATCGGTATTATCGGCATCGCCCTGATTCTGGCCCTGTCCACAGGGGTCAACGATTACATCAAAAATGTGGAGGAAGAAACCTTGTCCGAGTATCCCCTGCAGATTCAGAGCACGGGCCTTGATTTGAGCGCCATGCTGATGGGCGGCGAGGTCGGCGGCGACTCGGAAGGGCAGGAGCAGGAGCCCGGGGAAATTCATGTGATCGATATGGTCAGCAGTATGTTTTCCACCATGGACTCCAACGATCTGGCCTCCCTGAAGGAATTTCTGGACAGCGGAGACAGCGGCATTGAGCCCTACGTGAAGGCGGTGGAGTACTCCTACAGCGTGGTGCCCCAGATTTACCGCCAGGAGGAGGACGGCGTCCGGCAGGTACACCCGGATAAATCCTTCAGTTCCATGGGATTTGGCTCCTCCGCGGAGACCAACAGCATGATGTCCTCCATGATGAGTACAGATGTGTTCTTTGAGATGCCGGAGGATGAGGATCTGTACAAAGACCAGTATGACGTGAAAGCCGGCAGATGGCCGGAGAATGAGAACGAGTGTGTCCTGGTGCTCACCTCCAACGGAGGCATCAGTGATTTTATGCTCTACACCCTGGGTCTCAGGGACTCGGCGGAGCTGGATGAGATGATTCAGCAGTTTATCAACGAGGAGGATATACAGACCCCGGAACGCTCCCAGGACTATTCCTACGGGGATATTTTGGGAATCTCCTTTAAACGGGTGGACAGCAAGGATTACTACCAGTACGACAGCCAGTACCAGGTCTGGAGAGATAAGACGGACGACAAGGAATATATGAACCAGCTGGTGGCCCAGGGGGAGGATCTGACTATCGTGGGCGTTGTCCAGCCCTCCCCGGACGCCAACGCCTCATCCCTTAACATAGGCATCGGCTATCCGGCTTCCCTGACCAGACATGTGGCGGAGCGGGCGGCGGAGAGCCAGATTGTCCAGGATCAGCTGGCAGCTCCAACCACCAATGTATTTACCAACGAAGCCTTCGGGACCGAGAGCGGGAGCAGTGATTTTGATATGAACTCCCTGGTGACGGTCAATGAAGAGAAGCTGCAGGAGGCCTTCGGCTTTGACGAGTCGGCGCTCACCCAGGGACTCTCGGGCTCCATGGATTTTGCGGGAGCCTTCCAGTCGGCGGGAAATAACCTGGATCTGTCGGGAATGATTGATCTGAGCAGCATTTCCGTGGACTTGCCCCAGATGCCGCAGATTGATCTGGGGGATCTCATCGGCAGTCTTAATCTGTCCATCTCCCCGGAGGGGCTGGGCCAGCTGGCCGCAGGAATCATAGAGGGGTATCAGGCCTACGCCGCCGCTCATCCGGAGGCGGACTATTCGGGGCTGCCCCAGGATTTTGCCGCTTATCTGAAGACAGAGGAGGCCCGGGGGATTTTCCTGAAATACGTCCGGGAGATCATTGAGGCCAACGGAGATCTGACGGTCTCCACAGACCAGCTGAGGGCTATGGTGCGGGAATTTATGACCGGGTTCCAGGCCTATCTGGCAGCCCAGGATTACACGGATCCGGCCCAGATGGATCAGTATCTGGCGGAGTATCTGGGAACCGCAGAGGCCCAGGGAATACTCAGCCGATGGGCCCAGGAGCTCTTCCCGGATCTGAGCGGTATCACCATCACCCAGGAGCAGCTGGAGGGGCTGGCCCAGGAGCTGGCAGCCGGGTATCTGAGCTATGCGGCGGCCAACGGCCTGCCGGATCCCAGTAAAATGGGCGAATACTTTGTGGCCTATCTGGGAACTGAGGACGGACAGAACCGGATTTCCCAGGGGCTGGCGGCCATCGTGGACGCGGACAGCCTGCAGTCGCAGATCGCGGGCCCCCTGAAAGAGTATATGCAGACAGCTATGGTATCCTACGGAAATGCCATCGGCCAGACCCTGGAGAGCCAGATCAGCGCCGCCATGCAGCAGGTGATGACGCAGTTAAGCGCCGGTATGGAGCAGGCCATGAAGCAGGCCATGAGCCAGGTGGGCGAGAGTCTGTCGGAGGCCATGAGTGTGGACGCGGAGGCTTTTGCGGAGGCCTTTGAGATGAACATGAACGGCGATGAGCTGGCGGAGCTGATGATGTCCATGAATGCTGTGGAAAATGCTTCCTACGAGAATAACCTGAAAAAGCTGGGCTATGTGGACTTCGCGGAGCCCTCGGGCATCGACATTTATCCCCTGGACTTCGAGAGCAAGGAGCAGGTGGTGGCCATTCTGGACGGCTACAATCAGCGGATGGAGGCTGAGGGGAAGGAGGAGCAGGTGATCACCTACACGGATATGGTGGGCACCCTGATGTCCTCGGTGACGGATATTATTGATATTATCAGCTATGTGCTGATTGCCTTCGTGGCCATATCCCTGATTGTCTCCTCGATCATGATCGGGGTAATCACCTATATCAGCGTGCTGGAGCGAAAGAAGGAGATTGGTATCCTGCGTGCCATCGGCGCCTCCAAGGGAAATATCTCCCAGGTGTTCAACGCGGAGACCTTTATCATCGGCCTCTGCTCGGGACTGATGGGAATCGGCTGCTCGCTGCTGATCCTGATTCCGGGCAATGCGCTGATCCACCATCTGGCGGATTCCAATGACATCAACGCGGTGCTTCCGGCAGTTCCGGCGGTGATCCTGGTGGCGTTAAGCGTGGTTCTGACCCTCCTGGGCGGTCTGATTCCCTCCCGGAAGGCGGCCAAAAACGATCCGGTGACAGCCCTGAGGACCGAATAGGGAAAAATGCGGCAGCTGGAATTCTCCTTACATGAAATCTGCCGAATGGGAAAAACTGAATAGAGAGAAAGACAAAAGAGGATGTTCCAAAAGACAGAGAGACGCTTTTGGGATGTCCTCTTTTTTGGGCATGGCCAAAGGCCAATCAGCCAATGGAGGGAGACCAGGTATGCAAAAGAGAGCCAAGGGAGGATTTCCCGGGGGAATCCATCCGGCGGACGGCAGCGACAAGGCCCT
>DVHU01000116.1 GCA_018711815.1 Candidatus Egerieimonas intestinavium | reverse complement strand
CTGGCCAGAACCTTTCAGAATATTCGTGTATTCAGCCAGATGACTGTTTTGGAGAATGTACTGGTGGGAATGCACAAAACTTTAAAGACAAATATCTTTCAGATTTTTTTGCGCACACCAGCCCAGAGAGCGGAAGAAAAGAAGGCGGTGGAGAAGGCCCGGGAGATACTTGATTTTCTGGAGATCGGAAATGTGGCCGATGAAATTTCGGGGAGCCTCCCCTATGGAACTCAGAGAAAAGTAGAAATTGCCAGAGCCCTGGCCAGCGATCCGAGGATGATTCTTCTGGATGAGCCTACGGCAGGAATGAATCCCCAGGAGACTGTGGATTTGATGAACCTTATTGAAGGAATCCGCAGACGCGGTCCCGCGGTGGTTGTCATTGAGCATAACATCAAATTTATGTTGGGGCTGTGCCATCATCTGGCAGTGTTGAACTTTGGCAAGCTGATCGCCCTGGACGAACCGGAAAAGATTTCCAGCAATCCACAGGTTATAGAAGCCTATATCGGTGCAGAGGAGGAATGATACGTGTTGCTTGAAGTGAAAAATCTAGTAGTTAAATATGGACAGATTTCAGCATTGAACGGCATTTCTCTTGATGTTGAGGAGGGAAAGCTGACCTGTCTCTTGGGGGCGAACGGAGCTGGAAAATCTACACTGGTCAAAACCTTGTCTGGGCTAATGAAGCCGTTTAAAGGAGAAATTTTGTTCAATGGGGAAAATATAGCCGGACTGCCCACCCACGAAATTTTTAAGCGAGGGATCATTCAGTGCCCGGAGGGACGGCGGATTTTTCCCCGGCAGACGGTCTATGAAAATCTAAAAATGGGCGCGTACAACCGAAAGGACAATGAAATCCAGTCCGACATAGAGAAGTACTATCAGCAGTTCCCCATCCTGAAAGAACGGAGAAATCAAAAGGCCGGATTGCTTTCCGGCGGCGAACAGCAGATGCTGGCCATTTGCCGGGCGCTTATGGGAAGACCGAAATTTTTGCTGCTGGACGAGCCGTCTATGGGACTGGCCCCCAAAATTGTAAAAGAGGTTTTTGAGACCATCAGTCAGATTAAGCGTCAGGGGATAACCATATTGCTTATTGAACAGAATGCGAAGCAGGCGCTGAGGATTGCTGATTACGGATATGTGCTGGACGTGGGTCATATCACTATGCACGACAGCGCGGAAAAACTATTTCAGAATGAGACCCTCCAAAAGGCGTACTTTGGCGGGTAACAGAATATAAAACCATCTATAAAAGACAAAGGAGGAGTTTGTAGTATGAAGAAAAGGTTGCTTAGTATCTTATGTGCACTGACGATGGTATGTTCGTTGGCAGCTTGCGGTAATTCTAGTGAGGATACCGGCAAAGCGGAAGACAAAGGAGCGGACAGCGAAACCATTCGGTTTGCTGTGGCAGTCCCCCTGACTGGCGACAATGCGGAGCAGGGCATGTATGTGGTCAACGGCTGCCAGATGGCCATTGATGAGATTAATGCGGCGGGCGGCGTTGACGGCAAAAAGTTTGAGATGGTCACTTATGATGATCAGGCTTCTCCCAACCAGTCCGTGACTATTGCTGAAAAAATTGTGGCGGATCCCAGTATAGAGTTTGTCATTGCTCATGTGAATTCAGGATGTCTGGTGGCGGCTCAGGATACCTACATCAGTCATGGAATCAGCGTCATCGGAACGGTACTTTCTATGGATGAGCTGTCGGATTACGGATGGACCAATTTCCTGCGGATGGGCCTTTGCAACGGCGATTCGGCGAAAATCCTGATCGACGCGGTTATGGAAGAGGAGACCATAACGAAGCCGGCTATCTTCTATGCCAACAATGCCAACGACCTCTCGGCCTGCAACCTGATGGTGGAATATCTGGAGGAAAGGTATGGATTTACCGATATTCCCACGGAGACCTTTAACCCTGAGACAGATAAAGACTATTCTGCCCAGATAGACAAATTCAAAGCTGACGGTATTGATGCGGTTTTCCTCTCCTGTGAGTACAGTCCGGCGGCGCTGCTGGCTATGCAGAGCCACGAGAAGGGCTTTGAGCCTGTCTTCGCCGGTATCTCCAACAATAATCCCAAGTTTATCGAGTTGGGCGGCGAAGATGTGGAAGGCATCTACACCGTGTGCGGTTTTGACTCCACGGACGAAGATCCGGATATTCAGGAGTTCATCAAAAAGTATGAGGAAGAGTACGGCTCACTGCCCAATGATTGTGTTTCCAGACCCTACGATTCTATATACGCTATTGCTGATGCCTATGAGAAGGGAGCAACTAAGGATAACCTGGCAGAGTGGATGATGGAAAATACAGACTATGAGGGGACAACCATGGATTTCCGTTTTGATGGCACCTGCGACGATCAGCTGGCGAGAACATATATCCTGCGGGTGGCTGACGGGGCTTTTGAGTGTATTACCAACAAATCCCTGGATGAGCTTAAGGCGGAGTCATAAAGTAAGAAAACTAGGAGGCAACCATGAGCATTAAGAAACATCCGATTTTAGGGGACGCCCCTGAGGGACAGCAGGTGACGGTGATCCTTGACGGTGTGCCGATCCAGGTGGAGAAGGGGCAGATGATTGCGGCGGCGCTTCTGGAAAAGGGAATCCGGGTGAACAGGTACACCCGCAAGAATCACGCGGCCCGGGGGATTTTCTGCGGCATCGGCCAATGCACGGACTGCGTGATGGTGGTGAACGGCCAGAGAAACGTGCGCACCTGCATCACGCCCGTGGAGGAGGGCATGGTGATCGAGACACAAAACCGCAGGGAGGAGCCAGAATGATAGAGAAAAGAGAGATATTAATTATCGGCGCGGGGCCTGCGGGCCTGGCGGCCTCCATCGAGGCCGCCAAGACCGGCGCCCAGGTACTCCTGGTGGATGAGAATGATTCCCCGGGCGGTCAGCTCTTCAAGCAGATTCACAAATTTTTTGGCTCAGCCAAGCACAAGGCCGGAACCCGGGGAATCAACATCGGGAGAGAGCTTCTGAAACAGACTCGGGAGGCCGGCGTGGAACTGTGGCTGTCCACCACGGCCATCGGCGTGGTGGAGGGCAAACAGGTGGCCCTGGTGAAAAAGCAGGAGGACGGAACGGAAGAGACACTTGTGGTGGAAGCGGAAAAAATCCTGGTGGCCTGCGGCGGGGCGGAAAACGCCGTCAACTTTGACGGTTGGACCCTTCCGGGGGTCATGGGCGCCGGAGCGGCTCAGACTATGGTAAATGTGAGAAGAGTTCTGCCGGGCAGAAAAATCCTGATGGTGGGCTCAGGAAACGTGGGCCTGATCGTCAGTTACCAGCTGATGCAGGCGGGGGCTGACGTGGTGGGAATCGTGGAGGCGGCGCCAAGGATCGGCGGCTACTGCGTCCATGCGGGGAAAATTCGCCGGGCGGGGGTTCCCGTCTACCTCTCCCACACGGTGCTCCACGCGGACGCGGCGCCGGGAGGCCAGGAGGTGGCCTCGGCGGTGATTGTGGAACTGGACGGCCAGTTCAATCCGATTCCGGGAACAGAAAAGAAAATTGACTGCGATACCATCTGTATTGCCACGGGACTCAGGCCCCAGGTGAAGCTTTGCGCCCTGCTGGGGGTGAGAAATGGATTTATCCCGGAGTTGGGCGGCTGGATGCCCCTGCACGACGAGAACATGGAGACAAATGTGAAGGGCGTTTACGTGGCCGGGGACACCGCGGGGGTGGAGGAGGCCAGCACTGCCATGGATGAGGGCCGGCTGGCCGGCGTGGCCATGGCTCAGGAGCTGGGATACCTGACCTGTTGGGAGGGCGCCCAGAAGAAGCAGGAGATTATAAAAAGGCTGCAGGCCCTGCGGCTGGGGCCCTTCGGGGAGCGGCGGCAGAAGGCCAAGGACAGAATTGTGGCGGAGGGAAAGAGACATGAGTGATATTGCAAAGGTAGGTTATCTAAATTCCGCTGAGTTAAAGGAGGCGGGGAGATACCCTTCTCAGGAGCGGCTGGCGAAAGGGCCCGTGGCGGTGATCGAGTGCTGCCAGAACATTCCCTGCAATCCCTGTGAGACCGCCTGTAAATTTGGGGCAATCACCGTGGGAGATCCCATCACCAACCTTCCGGTGCTGGACGAGAGCAAATGTATCGGCTGCGGGGCCTGTATTACCAAGTGCCCGGGGCTTGCCATCTTCGTGGTGGACAAATCAAAGGAGATGGCGGCGGTGAGCTTCCCCTTTGAGTATCTGCCCCTTCCCCAAAAGGGGGATACCGTAAAGGCGGTGGACCGGGCCGGACAGTATGTCTGCGAGGCCCGGGTACTGCGGGTGAATAATGCCAAGGCCAATGATTGTACTCCCATTGTGACCATAGAGGTGCCTAAGGAGTTCAGCGACGATATCCGCAGTATTCGCCGGCTGAATCTGACGGAGGATCAGGAGAAGGCGAAGCTTTTAGCCATTGACGATTGGAAGGAGGCGCCGGATGACCTGATTGTGTGCCGCTGTGAGGAGGTAACTGTGGGGGAGATCCGCAGGGCCATTGCGGAGGGAGCTGTCACCGTGGAGGGCATCAAGAAGCGCACCCGGGCGGGCATGGGACTCTGCCAGGGCCGGACCTGCTCCAAGCTGGTCTCCAGGATCCTGAGCAGCGAGACGGGGATAAGGCCGGAGGAGGTTAAGCCGGACACCGCCCGGATGCCCATCAAACCTGTAGCATTTAACGTATATAAGGAGTGAGCGATGAGCAAAAGTGTTGACGCCGTTGTGATAGGCGGAGGAATTGTGGGGCTCTCCAATGCGTACTGGCTTGCCAGGCGGGGATTGAGCGTCATTCTTGTGGAGGCCGGTGATCTGGTGGCCGGAACCTCCGCCCGGTGCGACGGAAATAATTATATCTGCGATACGGCTCCCGGGGAAGTGACCCAGGCCATGCGGCTGGCAGTGAGGGAGATGGAAAATCTGGTGAAGCGCGAGCTTGATGAGGACGTGGACTGGATAGAAAACGGAATGTTCACCCTGGCGGAAGATGAGGAGCAGTTTGAGCAGGCGAAAAAGCAGTGTGTCCAGAAGCAGGCGGATCAGGTGAAATGCCGGCTGGTGGACAAGAAGGAGCTTCACGAGGCGGAGCCCAACTTGGCCCCGGATATTTACGGAGCCATTGAATTTACCGAGGGCGGCTCCTTAAGCCCCATCCTGCTGGGCTTTGCCCTGGGAAGAAAGATCGAGAGCTTAGGCGGAGAGCTGTGGCGCTTTACCCGGGTTACGGGCATCGAGAAAAATCCTGACGGTTCCGTGGGGAAGGTGCTCACGGATAAGGGCGACATTCTCACGAAACACGTGATCGATGCCGCTGGGGTAGCGTCCCCGGCCATCGGACGGATGGCGGGGGTGGAGATTCCAGTCACCGGTATGAAGGGGGATATTTTGGTGGCGGAATCGGATGTGCGGGTGTCGAACCGCTACGTCTGCGAGATCGGCTACAACTTCCTGAGAAACGATATGGCCTTAAGCGGGGAGGATAATATCCGCCAGAAATACGGGATTGGATTTTTGACGGAGCCTACGGGGGCCAACAACGCGCTGATCGGCTTCAGCAAATATCCGGGGACGGACACGAGCACCAACTTTGAGGTGACCCGGGCCATGGCCCGAAGGGCTATTCGTTTTTACCCGATGATTGCCAATGTAAATATTATCCGAACTTACGCGGGGCTCCGTCCCTGGACGCCGGACCATGAGCCAATCATTTCCGCCACGAAGGTTCCTGGGTTTTATGTCTGCTCCGGCCACTGCGGCAGCGGTATTGCCTACGGGCCCCTGTCGGGGAAGCTGATCACCCAGATGATTTTGGGCGAGCCCACGGATATCAAGATGGACAGATACGATTTATACAGATTTAAAAATGAATTATTATAGGAGGAAATAGTCATGGCTTACTACAATCTGGAAGAGACAAAAAACAGAATCGCGAAAGTGAGAGGGATCCTTCGGGAGAAAAATTTAGACTGCGCCATCGTGTATTATGACGAGCTGAATGTGGCGGACGGCTGGTATCTCACCGGCTGGTGCCCCCAGTTTGAGAAGGAGGCAGTGATGGTATTTGCCAATGAGGCGGATCCCATTCTCCTGGGCGGGCCGGAGTCGGCGCCCTTTGCCAAATACGCCAGCGCCATCACGGAGACCTACTGCTTCACCCCCTTTATGGTTCCCGAGGAGGAATATCCCAACGCCACCATTCTGGGCTTTGACGACTTAAACAAGCTTCTCAAGGAGAGGGGCATTGAGATTAAGCGGATCGGCATTGTGGGCTCCTTCTATTTTCCCCATTCCATCTATATGCTGCTAAAGGAGGGCTTTGCGGGGGCCGAGTTCGTGGACATCACCGACGAGTACGATTACCTGCGCTACTTTAAGAGCCCCTGGGAGGTGGAAAATATCCGCACGGCCTTCGGCATGACCTACGAGGCGCTGCTGGCCATGGAGAAAAAGGTAAGGCCCGGGGCCACGGAGATTGAGGTGGCGGCGGCCGGCGAGTATGTGTGCCGCTCCAGAAATGCCAACGGCTTTGCCTTCCAGACTATGGTAGGCTCCGGGGTAATGAGCAACGCTGTGGCCCCCGTGGCCTCTAACACCCCCATGCAGGCGGGAGACATGGTGCTTTTAGGCATCGCTCCCAGATACAACGGCTATGCGGGCGTGATGGGAGATACCCTTCCCGTATCCGGAGAGTATACTCAGGAACAGAAAGACTGCTTAAACGTGATCCGTGAAGTGTTCCGCAAGACCAGAGACGCCTTAAAGCCCGGCGAGTGCGGCAAGACTTTGGATCCCATCGGCGCAAAGATTTTCGCCCAGCACGACTGGACTCAGTACATTGTATGCCCCTTCGTACACGGCCTGGGCCTGATGGAGGCGGAACGCCCCTTCTTCGGCCCTAACGGCACGGATATTCTGCAGCCCGGCTCCATCGTGTCCATCGACATCAGCATTTTCGGGCATCCGAAGTTTAACGGCGTGCGGGTGGAGACCGGCTATGTGATCACGGAGACCGGCTGCGAGCCCCTGTCCCCGGAGATGGACGCAAGACTGGAAAAAGAGCTGTAAAAGAGCTGGAAAAAGAGCGAAAGGGAGGAAATGCGATGAATGCGATGCTTGAGCGATTAAAGACGGTAACCCCGGCGGTGCTCTCCGCCTGGAATGAGGACGGGAGTTTTGACGAGAAATCCTACAGGGCTTTGGTGCGCCGCTGTCTGGAGGCGGGGATGGAGTCCTTGTTTATCTTAGGTTACACCGGGGAGGTGAAATATATTCCCAGGGAGGAGCGAAAGAAAATCACCGCCGTCACCCGGGATGAGGCGCCGAAGGGCCTGATCGTGGCAGGGTGTGTGGGGGCCAATATCGACGAAATTCTCATGTACATCGAGGACGCCAAGGAGGCCGGAGCGGACATGGCCCTGGTGACTCCCCCGGAGTTTTTCAGCCTGCGGGATGATGAGCTGGAGAGCTTTTTTGAGGAGTTGAACGCCCGGACGGCCCTGCCCATTATGATCTACAACTGCCCGGAGAATCCCCACCACTGCAGCGGGGAGATGCTGAACCGTCTGGCCAAGCTGGATAAGATCTGCGCCTTAAAGCAGTCCACCACCACGGACAAGATCCAGCGGATCATGAATAAGCTGGATAAGGATCTGGATTTTATCATGGTCTCCGGCGATGAGTTTGAGTTCTTCCCGGCTCTGTGCCTGGGGGTAGAGGGCTTTATCATGGGGGCTCCCGGAAATATCACTCCGGGGCTCTGCCTGGAAATGCTTAAGGATTACCAGGAGGGCCGCTTTGCTGAAAGCCGGGAAAAGTATATGAAATTTGCGGACTTCTACGATGAATTATTCTTCTGTGTGGATAAGGATGTGATCGCCATCACCAAAGCGGTCATGGAGCTCTCCGGCGCCTGCCGGCGCTGGATGAAGCGGCCCACAGCCAGTGTCACCGATGAGGAGATGGAGGTCATCAAGGACGTGCTGAGGCGGCACCGGGTTACACTTTAACTTTTATTTTGACCATTTAAATTTCCTAATATCAGGGGCTGGCCCAGGGATCTGCGTCCCGGGCCGGCCCCAAAAGCTTGGAGGGATTATGCGAAAAGAGCTTGCGTACGAGGGCATAGCCTATGATCGGGAGGAATTTGAAAAATGCGCCCGGGGAGAGGTGTACCGGGCTGATTTTGAGGGCCGTGAGCAGCTGGTGACCCGGGCTCTGGAGCTGTGCCAGGAATATAACAGGACTCCGGCCAGGGATAAGGAGCGCCGTGAGGAGCTGCTCCGAAGACTTTTTGGAAAAGTGGGGAAGAATCCGGACGTGCAGCCGAATATTTTCTGCGGTTTTGGTTTTAACGTGCAGGTGGGGGATGATTTCTACGCCAACAACGGCTGCAATTTCGTGGATCCGGGGAAGATCACCTTTGGGAACCATGTATTTGTAGGGCCAGACTGCGGCTTTTACACCGCCTGTCACCCCATCGGCTACCAGCTGAGAAATCAGCTGCTGGAGTGGGCCCGGCCCATCGCCGTGGGGGATAACGTTTGGTTTGGGGGAGGCTGCCGGGTGCTTCCCGGCGTTACCGTGGGAAGCAACGTGGTCATCGGAGCCGGAAGCGTGGTAACCCGGGACATACCGGACAACTGTGTGGCAGCGGGCAATCCCTGCCGGGTTTTGCGTCGGATCGATCCGGAGGGGAGAGAAAGTTCAGGAGAAAGACAAAAGGAGGAGAAACCTATGGAATACGGAAAGCGGACTTGGATTTTTGCCGACGGAGACTTGCCCCCCAGAGGGAATGAGGAGCCCTACGGCCACGAGGCCCTGTCCATTGTAAACTGTGGGAAGGAGGACGCCGAGATCCAGGTGAAGGTGCTTTTCTCTGAGCGGGAACCGGCGCACTTCCTCCTGCGGGTTCCCGGGAACCGGGTGATCTGCTTTCGTCTGGACGGCCCGGTGGGAGAACCCGCTTATCAGATTCCCTACGGCCAGTACGCCCTGCTGCTGGAGAGCAGCGTGCCTATCGTGGCAGTGCTGGGAAGGCTGGACCGGCGGGAGAATGTGTCCTATTATGAGTTGGATGGATTTGCGGTTTGACAGAGGATTTTCCGCCTATTCCTGCGAGGAAAATTCGTTATTCAAAAAATCGAAAAAATCTCTTGACAGCCAGCCCCCGGTGTGCTAACCTAAACAGGTATGAAAAACAAAGCAGAGTGTCCACTCTCACCCCAGCGCACCGGGCGACTGGCGGTTAATACGATTTCCGCAGAGTAGTTCTGTGGCTTTTGTGATGTGGATGGTCTGACCGTCTGCATTTTTTTTCGTACAGGAAGCCAAGGAAGCAAATTTGGATATGATGGAGGTGTACTACTATTAGCGATTTAATGATCAACGAACAAATCAGGGACCGTGAGGTACGGTTGATTGGCGAGAACGGAGACCAGCTGGGCATTATGTCTTCCAGGGATGCGATGAAGCATGCGCAGGAGGCAGGGCTGGATTTGGTCAAGATTGCACCCACCGCGAAGCCGCCGGTGTGCAAGATTATTGATTACAGCAAGTATAAATACGAGCTGTCCCGCAAGGAGAAAGAGGCGAAGAAGAAGCAGAAGATCATCGAGATCAAGGAGATCCGCCTTTCTCCCAATATCGATACCAATGATTTGAACACGAAGGTTAGCGCCGCCAGAAAATTCATATCCAAAGGAAATAAAGTGAAGATTACGCTGAGGTTCCGGGGCCGTGAGATGGCTCACATGCAGAACAGCCGGTACATCCTGGATGATTTTGCCGAGAGCCTGGCGGACATCGCCAATGTGGAGAAGGCTCCCAAGGTGGAGGGCCGCACCATGACTATGTTTTTAACTAAGCGTTAAAAATAGATTTCATATATTAAGGAGGAAACACGAAAATGCCGAAAATTAAGACAAGCAGAGCAGCTGCAAAGCGTTTCAAAAAGACTGGTACTGGTAAATTACTGAGAAATAAAGCTTACAAGAGCCATATTCTGACCAAGAAGTCTCAGAAGAGAAAGAGAAATCTGAGAAAGCCTGCAGTTACCGATGCAACCAATGTTAAGAACATGAAGAAGATTTTACCGTATTTATAATCGGCTGAAGGAGGAAGAGAACAATGGCAAGAATTAAGGGCGGATTAAACGCTAAGAAGAAACATAACAGAGTTCTGAAACTGGCAAAGGGCTACAGAGGAGCTCGTTCCAAACAGTATAGAATTGCAAAGCAGTCCGTAATGCGCGCGCTGACTTCCGCATACGCCGGAAGAAAGCAGAAGAAGCGTCAGTTCCGTCAGCTGTGGATCGCTCGTATCAACGCAGCTGCAAGAATCAACGGCCTGTCCTACAGCAAGTTTATGTATGGTCTGAAGGCTGCTGGCGTTGAGCTGAACAGAAAGGTTCTGGCTGACATGGCAATCAACGATGCAGAGGGCTTTGCAACACTGGCAGAGCTGGCAAAGAGCAAATTAGCCTAAGCGGTTCGATAAATGAGGGATGAAAGAGGTCGTTGCACTATGCGGGATATTCTCAGAGTGTAACGGCCCCTTTCTATATTATTATTATTGGGGAAGGAGAGGAAAAATGAGAAAGAAATGTTGGGGAAAGAGCGCCGCAGTCCTGCTGGCGGCAGCCATGCTGTTGGGCGGATGCGGCAGTAAAGAGGAAAAACCGCAGGAAGCAAAGGGGACCGCTGAACAGGAGGAACCCGGGGAGACACCGGAGGCTACAGAGACCCCGGATACCACAGAAGAGCCGGAGGCTGAGGAGGAACCGGCGGCCACAGAGGCTCCGGAGACCTCCGACAGGGAGATTCCGGAGAATGTGCTCCGGGTGGAGGAAGATTATTCTCTGATCAGGGATAATTTCGTATTGGGAAATTCCGCGGTGAACCGGGAGTCCATCGTGCTCGTGGACTTCGTGGATACCCTGGAGGGCCAGGGCGAGGGAGCTTGGGATGTTTCCGCGGCCCAGGACGGATCGGTGATGGCCTGGGTGACCCAGGAGCCCGCCGGCGGACACCTGTATATCGGGGGAGAGGGCGGCGTCACCGCCAATGAAAACAGCGCCGGGCTCTTCGCCCAGTATGCCAATGTGGCGGAGATCCGTTTCAACGGATGCTTTTACACGGATGCTGCGGTTTCCATGAGGGATTTATTTTGGGGCTGCAGGAACCTGGCGAGCCTGGATGTGACGGATTTTCGCACCGAAAACCTTCAGCGGGCGGACAGCATGTTCGGCAGCTGCGAGAAGCTGACCCAGCTGGATGTGAGCAGCTTTGACACCTCCCAGGTACAGCGGATGGACGGCATGTTTTTTGGCTGTAAAAGCCTTACCAGCCTGGACGTGACGCATTTTGACACCTCCCAGGTGACGGATATGGCGGAACTCTTTTCGTACTGCAAGAGCCTCACCAGCCTGGATGTGACGAATTTCGACACCTCCCAGGTGACGGATATGGCGGGGATGTTCTCCGGCTGCACGCAGTTGGTTTCTGTGGACCTCAGCGGCTTTGATACCTCCCAGGTTACCAGGATGAAAAGTATGTTTTACGAGTGTGAAAGTCTGCAGTCTTACGGCTCTCTGGCGATTCCCCCGGAGATAGATGTGGAGGGGATGTTTACGGGAACCATTTGGGAATAACAGAATAAAATTCCACATAGGATGAGGAAGAGAAGGCATGGGGGAAACGCCATGAACTGGAAACAGAATCTTTTGAATTCCTGTGTGGGATTTTTTCTTTTGGCTCTGGCGGCAGGGACGGCATGGCAGAGCCGCGCTCTGGCCGTGGGCGGACAGGCGGAAAGCAAGCGGGTGGCGCTTACCTTTGACGACGGGCCCAACTGGAAGTACACCCCCCAGCTGCTGGAAGGGTTGAAGGAGCGGGGAGTGGTCTGCAGCTTTTTTCTTCTGGGGCAGCGGGTAGAGGTTCAGAGAGATCTGGTGCGGGACATGTATGAGGCGGGACATCTGCTGGGCAATCACACCTATGATCACCGGCGGCTGGGCAGCCTGTCAGAGCAGGAGGCCCGGGAGGAGCTGGAGAAAACCTCAGCCCTCATCCAGGATATCACCGGGGAGGACTGCCTGTATGTGCGGCCGCCCTACGGGGAGTGGAAGGACGGCCTTGGCCAGGAGCTCTCCGTGATTCCGGTGCTGTGGACGGTGGATTCCCGGGACTGGAGTCTCCAGGAGCCTCAGGCCGTGGTACGGCGGGTGGTGTCCCAGGTGCAGGATGGGGATATTATTCTCATGCACGACGACTACGCGGCGTCTGTGGAGGCAGCCCTGGACATTGTGGATCAGCTGCAGAAGGAGGGGTATACCTTTGTGACCGTGGATCAGCTGGTCTTAGAGTGATTGATCGCCGGGAAATCTTAGAGTGATTGATCGCCGGGAAACGCATTGAGTTTGGGGAACTCCTGTGTTAGAATGAGGAGAGACAAAAGAGAGGGAAGAAAAATGGATTTGTTTGATTATATGAAGGAAAAGACCATGGAAAATGAGTCTCCGCTGGCCTCGCGGATGCGCCCGGTCACCCTGGAGGAAGTGGTGGGCCAGGAGCATATCCTGGGCCCGGGGAAATTGCTGTACCGGGCCATCAAGGCGGATAAATTGAGCTCCATCATTTTCTACGGCCCTCCGGGCACCGGAAAAACCACCTTAGCCAAGGTGATCGCCAACACCACCAGCGCCCGGTTCACCCAGCTGAACGCCACCACCGCCGGGAAGAAGGATATGGAAGAGGTGGTAAAGGAGGCCCAGGACGCCCTGGGCATGTACGGAAAAAAGACCATCCTCTTTGTGGATGAGATTCACCGTTTCAACAAGGGACAGCAGGATTACCTGCTGCCCTTTGTGGAGGACGGCACGGTGATTCTCATCGGGGCCACCACGGAGAACCCCTACTTCGAGGTAAACGGCGCTCTGATTTCCCGCTCCATTATTTTTGAGCTAAAAAGCCTGACACCGGAGGAGATCGGGAAACTCCTGGACCGGGCGGTGACCGATGAGAAGAAGGGGCTGGGGAGCTACCACGCGGTGCTGGAGCCGGAGGCTCGGGAATTTTTGGCAGACATTTCCGGGGGAGACGCCCGGGCGGCCCTGAATGCCATTGAGCTGGGAATTTTGACCACGCCTCCCGGGGAAGATGGGAAGATTCACATTGATCTGGCCACAGCCTCCGAGTGTATTCAGAAGCGGGTGGTGCGCTATGACAAGACCGGAGACCAGCACTATGACACCATCTCCGCTTTTATCAAGAGTATGCGGGGGTCCGACCCGGATGCGGCGGTGTACTATCTGGCCAAAATGCTCTACGCCGGGGAGGACATCAAGTTTATTGCCAGGCGAATCATGATCTGCGCCTCGGAGGATGTGGGAAATGCGGATCCCCAGGCCCTCCAGGTGGCGGTGGCTGCGGCCCAGGCAGTGGAGCGGGTGGGGATGCCGGAGGCTCAGATCATCCTCTCCCAGGCGGTGACCTACGTGGCCAGCGCCCCCAAGAGCAACGCCGCCTGCAACGCCGTCTATGAGGCCATGGCCAGCGTGCGCAGCAAGAAAACCACGGTGCCTCCCCACCTGCAGGATTCCCACTACAAGGGTGCGGGAAAGCTGGGGCACGGCATCGGTTACAAGTATGCCCACGATTATCCCAATCATTACGTGGAGCAGCAGTATCTCCCCACGGAAATTCAGGGGGAGGTTTTCTACAGGCCCACGGAAAACGGCTACGAAAAAGAAATCCGGCAGTATTTCCGCCGGATTAAGGGAAAGGAATATCCCGCCGACTGACAGCAGCGCTGCCGAAGTCGTTCAAGGAGCCGGATTTTTGGGCCCCTGGGGGAAATTTTTGTAATAGTAAATGGCCAGCTGCGTCCGATCCCGGAGCTGCAGCTTGTCTAAGATCACGCTTAAGTAATTGCGGACAGTCCCTTCGCTTAGGAAGAGGGCGTCCGCAATTTCTCTGTTATTAAGCCCCTGGGCCACCTGCTCAAGGATGGAAAATTCCCGCTGGCTTAAGCCCAGGGAGGATAAACTCGGACCGGCGGGGGCGGACATCAGATCCGGCAGCTTGGCGCTGATCTCTGTGCCGAAGACGCTCTGGCCTGCCAGAACGGCCTTTAAAGCCGGGGCGATGGAATCGATATTCTGCTTGATCAGATAACCCTTGGCCCCTATCCGCAGAGCCTGGATGATGTAATCATTGTCGGAGAAGGTGGTGAGAAATAAGAGCTTTGCCCGGGGATCCTCCTGCAGAATCAGCTCCCCGGCCTCCAGCCCGGACATGCCGGGCATCTGGATATCCATCAGAAGGATATCCGGGTGCAGACGGCGGTACAGCGCTATCGCTTCCTGGCCGCTGGTGCCGGTGGCGGATACGGTAATCTCCGGGTCCGCCTGAAGGATGGTTTTCAGGGAAAGGCAGATAAAACTGTCGTCGTCAATCACGATGATCTTCATGGGAATTCCTCTCTTTCGGAATGGAAATAAACAGCCGGAAACCGGAGTGATACTCGGCCCGGAACACACCCTGGAGGGCCTCCACCCGCTCCTGCATATTCAAAAGCCCCAGCCCTGGGGAAATGGAAGACCTTTCGCGGGAGGAGGAGAGAGCCGGGGGATTTTTGGGTGGCTGGGTTCCGTTGTCCGACACGGTCAGCTGGTACAGTCCCGGGTGCTCCAGAACCGTCACAGCCGCGCCGGTGGCGTTGCTGTGGCGGGCGATATTGTTCAGGGCCTCCCGAACGATGGCCAGAAAGCAGTACTTGACTTCTCGGGGAGGAGATTTCATCTCATAGCGCACCTGAACCGGGCAGAAGGTAAAGTCGGCGGCCAGGGAGAGCAGCTGCATCCGCAGGTCGATGGATTCCTCGTGGAGGTCGTGGACGCTGGAGCGGATCCGGTCCATGGCCTCGGACAGGGTGGACTTGACGGATTCCAGCTGATCGGCGGCCTCCGGCTGCTGTCGGAGAATCACCTGCAGGGCGCCCACCTGCAGGATAGAGCGAGTCAGCAGGTGGCCCACGTTATCGTGGATTTCCCGGGCGATGCGGTTTCGCTCATCCAAGGTGGCTAATTGCACCTCGTAATCCTGCTTTTCCATGAGTTCCCGATTTTTGCGCTCCAGCCTGCGGGAAGCCTCCCGCATGGAATCCTGGGTTTCGTGCCAGGTGAGCCGCAGTTCCTCCGCGTCCCGGGAGCGGCCTCGCAGCAGCAGGGCGGTCAGGGAGAGCAGCAGAGCCGTCAGGGCGCCGGGGAATTCCAGGCGGATGGCTCCGGCGGCTAGAGGAATCAGCCACACCAGGGAGATAAGCTCTCGGAAAAATTTCCCGAAGCCGGAAAACATAGGGAGACAGCTCTGGGCGTCGTAGGCCAGCAGAGGGGTGAAGGCCAGAGCCGGGGGCCACAGGGTACAGCAGAGGGCCAGGGCGCCGGCGCACAGTCCGGAGAGCCTCCCGGGGGCACAGCCGGCCAGGGAGGAGAAAAACAAGGCCGCCAGGGCCGCCAGCAGAGTCTCCGGGGTTAGTCTCTCGTAAAAGAGCAGCCAGGAGCACAGCAGAAATAAGATCCCTTTATCCAGCAGCATTTTCTTGCGCATGTCCCAAGTCCTCCCGTGAGATTGATGAAAACAGTATAACAGAAAAGCGGCCGGGAAAAAAGATGACATTTGTCATGGCTCTTGGTGACGCTGCTCACTGGCGGTACAGGGAGAAAATTGGTAAAGTAGGGGCAGAAAGCGAGGGATAGCGATGATTACCGTGAAAAATTTAGTGAAACGATACGGGGAGGTTTTGGCCCTGGATGATTTTTCCCTGGAGGTCAGAGATAAAGAGATTTTCGGCCTTTTAGGGCCCAACGGCAGCGGAAAAACCACAGCCATCAATTGTATGCTGGCGCTACTGAAATACGATAAGGGGGAGGTGGAGCTCTTTGGGCGTCCCATGAAGCCCTCCAGCTACGACAGCAAGAGGAAAATCGGGGTGGTACCCCAGGAGGTGGCCGTATTTTCCGAGCTGACGGTGCAGGAAAATATCGACTATTTCTGCGCCCTCTATGTGAAGGATAAGGAGAAACGGCGGGGACTTGTGGAGGAGGCTTTAAGCTTCGCGGGCCTGGAGGATTACCGGAAGTTTCTTCCGGGCAAACTCTCCGGGGGATTGCTGCGGCGCTTAAACATCGCCTGCGGCATTGCCCACAAGCCCAGCCTGATCTTCATGGATGAGCCCACGGCGGCGGTGGATCCCCAGAGCAGGAACCGGATCTTAGAGGGGATCCGGCAGCTGGCCCAGGAGGGAGCCACCATCGTCTACACCACCCACTACATGGAGGAGGCAGAGCAGATCTGCACCAGGATCATGATCATGGACCGGGGCAAAGCTGTGGCCTGCGGTACCAAGGAGGAGCTAAAGGCCATGATCCGGGCCGGAGAGCGGCTGACGGTGGAGGCGGCGGGGATTTCTCATCAGCTGCTTATGCGGATACAGGAGGCGGAGGAAGTGCTGGACGCCGCCTATGAGAACTCCCTGCTGAAGGCCCGCTGCGCCGTGGGTAGCCGAGCCTTTATGGAAATCCTGGATCTGCTGCGCCGGGAGGGAATCAGCGTGGGGAGAGTTTTCCTGGAGCCCCCCACCCTGAACGATGTATTTTTGGAAATTACAGGAAAAGAGCTGCGGGATTAGGAGGGACGCGTATGTTTGGAATAATTTACAGAAAGCGGATTCGCTGCAGCCTGAAAACCCCTTCCCTGATGATCTGGACGCTGGTCTTTCCCCTGGGGCTGGCCACGCTGTTTTATCTGGCCTTCGGGGATCTGGATCACAAGAATACTTCTGGGTTTTCCGTCTCCGCGGCGGTGGTGGCGGATGAGGCCTTTGAGGAGGAACCTTTTTTGGGGGAAATGCTGAATTCCCTGCAGGAGGGGGAAGAAATTTCGCTTACGGCAGCCTACACCGATACCATGCAGGAAGCCCAAGAGCTGCTGCGGGAGGGTGAGGTTCATGGGATCATTTCCCTGCGGGAGGGTTCCCCGGTGCTGACGGTGAAGGAGAGCGGTATGGAGCAGACCGCCCTCAAAAGTATCTTGGATCAATACCAGCAGCAAAGGATGCTGCTGCAGGAGGGAACCGCTGGTGCGGCTGCCGGAGAAACTGCCGGGGGAACTGTCGGTGAGATTGCTGGAGGAAACGCTCGTGGAACCTGGGTGCGGGAGGTGACGCTGACGGAGGAGCCCCCCAGCGAGCAGGTGACCTACTTCTACGCGCTGCTGGCCATGAGCTGTCTGTACGGCGGGCTGCAGGGGGTAGTCACCGTCTCCTACCTGCAGGCCAACATGTCGCCCCTGGGCATGCGCAGGAGTATCGCCCCGGTGAAGCCCTTTACCGCCCTGATGGCGGATCTTCTGGGCGGATATACGGTGCAGGCGGCGGGTATCCTGGTGGTGTTTGCCTACATGACTCTGGTTTTGCAGGTCGGCGTGGGCGGCCGGATGCTTCTGGGAGCCCTGACCTGCCTGGTGGGAAGCCTGCTGGGCGTGCTGATGGGAACGCTGATTTCCCTGCCAGCCCGCTGGAAAGAGGGGATGAAAATAGGGATTACCATCTCTGTCTCCATGGTCTGCTGTTTCCTGGCAGGAATGATGGTTTACGGCCTGAACTATGAGATCAAGCAGAGGGCGCCGCTTTTGGATTTGCTGAATCCGGCGGCCAGGATCGCCGACTCCTTCCGCTGCCTGTACTACTACAGCGACACCTCGGCCTTCTGGGGAAATATGGGGGTTCTGGGCGTGATGATCGCGGTTCTGCTGGGAATTCTGCTGGCAGTGGAAAGGAGGAGAGGTTATGGGCGTATTTAAGACTTGTATGAAAATCGTGAAATGCCACAGGATTAATTTTCTGGTCTACCTGCTGCTGTTTTTGAGCCTCTGCACGGGAATGGCCTTCCTCACCAAGAATCCCGCGGAAACGGATTTTGAACAGGAGCGCCCCGCCTTCGCAGTGGTGAACAGGGATCGGGAGACGCCTCTGGTCAGAGGGTTTGAAACTTATCTGGACGAGAAGGGAACCTTGCTAAAGCTCTCCGGTCAGGAAAAGGAGCTGGAGGACGCCCTGTTTTATCAGGAGGCCGCCTGTATCCTTCTGATTCCGGAAGGATTTTCCGACAGCTGGGAGCGGGGTGAGCAGATTCCCCTGGAGACGGCCCGCTCCCAGGATGTGGCGGCGGCCGCGTACCTGGAGGGGGCGGCGGAGCAGTATTGGAGTCAGGCGGCGGCCCTGAGGGCCCTGGCCCCGGAAAGCTCCCAGGAGGAGATCGCCGGGAAGACTCTGGAAATCTTGTCCCAGGAGACTTTGGTGGAGACGGTCAAGGACAGCGGGCCCCAGGTATCTGAGACATATGAGGCCTATGTGCGGCTGGAGGGGTACACGATGATGGTGCTGGTGATTCTCCTGGTCTGCCAGGTGCAGCTGACCTTCCAGCGGCCGGAAATCCGCATGAGAAACCAGATGAGCCCTCTGCCCTCCGCAGGTTTTACTGGCAGGCTGATGCTGCACGGGGCAGTGATGAGCCTGGGCGTGTGGGCCCTTCTGACCCTGATGGGCTTGGTGATCTTCCATGGACAGATACAAGGGCTGGATCCCCGGGCGGTGCTTTTGCTGGCGGCGGCGGGCTTCTGCCTGATGCTGGTGAGCCTGGCGGTGGCGGAGCTGGTGGCTGCCCTGACGAAAAACAGATCCGGGGACACCCTGGATATGGCGGCGAACTTCATCTCCCTGGGGATGGGATTTTTGAGCGGTATCTTCGTCCCCCTGGAGCTTTTGGGGGAGGGGATACGGACGGCGGCCCAGGTGACGCCCACCTACTGGTACGCCCGGGGGGTGGAGGAAATCTTTGCCCTCACATCCTTTGAGCAGTCCCACCTATGGCCCATTTTCGGATATCTGGGCATCATGGCGGCCTTTGCGGCGGCCCTGGGGGCGGTGGCCTTCCTGATTGCCAAGACAAAAAGCAGCGGGGAGGAGAGCTACGCCCAGGTGAGCACCGAGCGCAGGCGCGTATAAGCTGAAGTTAAAGCCAAAGAAAACGGCCCTCAGTGGATTTTCTGCCATTGACAAAGGCTCCTGTGAGAGATATGATTTTTACAGAAAAGATAAGGAAAAGGACACAGGAGCGCATGGATTACAGGGAAATAGCGGAGGAATTCTGCCAGATATGGGCGGTGAATGCCCGGAGAATGGAGAAGATGGAAAAATCATTATCTGCCCGAGGGGAAGGCCATATTCTCCGTTTTTTGGCCCAGGCCGGGAGCGAGATGCCGGCGGGGCAGCTGTCAAGGATTTCTGGTCTGTCGGTCAGCCGGGTGACGAATATCCTGAACAGCCTGGAGAAGAAAGCTTTGATCAGAAGGCGGGCGGATCAGGAGGATAGGCGCAGGGTGTTCATCTCCCTGACGGATACGGGACGGACGTTTATCGAGGAAAAGTATCAGGAGGTTGTGGAAGCTTACGAGAAGGCCTTTCGCAGGCTGGGGGAAAGAGATTCCCTGGAATATATACGGCTGATCAAAAAATTTTCTGCCATCATGAGCGAGGAAGTGGATCTGGATAAACTGGAAAAGCTGAATCCTTAAAGGAGGGCGGGGAGGAGCCGGGACAGGAGCAACCGTGCCAGCAGGCAGGGAGCTTTTGGCCCGGTTTTTTTATTCTCCAGGAAATGCAGGATTCTTTTCTTCTTCCCCAAAATCTAAAGAATTTCTAAAGAATAGCAGACGCCTTGACAAAGGAGGAAAAGTCTGCTATTTTTATTTCTGATAAAAGCTTTTAGTAGAAACTAAAATAGAAAGGAAATGTTCAGAAATATGTTTAAACTACTAAAGTACATGCAGAAGAAGGAATGGATGTTATTTCTGGCCAGCCTCGTGTTTATCGTGTTTCAGGTGTGGCTTGACCTGAAGCTCCCGGACTATATGTCAGAGATAACGACTCTTGTGGAGACGGAAGGGAGCAGCATGGGTGAGGTATTTGCAGCGGGCGGCTGGATGCTCCTCAGTTCCCTGGGAAGCATGGTAGCTTCCATTGCGGTGATGTTCTTCGCCTCCAGAATGGCTGCAAATTTTGGAAAACAGCTGAGGGCTCGCCAGTATGACCAGGTAGAGTCCTTCTCCATGGGAGAGATCAATCGGTTTTCCACAGCAAGCCTCATTACCCGGTCCACCAACGACATCACACAGATTCAGATGTTTGTGGCCATGGGCCTGGAGGTTATGGTAAAGGCGCCCGTCACCGGAATCTGGGCCGTGACAAAGATTGCGGGAAAAGGGACGGAATGGTCTCTGGCCACCGGGGCGGCGGTGATCGTGCTGCTGGTGATCATCGGCATTGTTATTATCTTTGCGGTTCCCAAATTCAGGAGAATCCAGGGGCTGACCGACAACATTAACCGCATTACCCGGGAGCATCTGACGGGACTTAAGGTGGTTCGGGCGTACAATGCGGAAAATTACCAGGAACAGAAATTTGGGAAAGCCAATGAGGAACTGACCGGAAATAACCTGTCCGCCTTTCGCATCATGGCCATTATGATGCCGGGGATGCAGGCCATTATGAACGGTCTGACGCTGGCCATTTACTGGATCGGGGCCTTTTTGATCAATGAGTCTGTGGGAGCGGATAAGATTGCCGTATTCTCCAACATGGTGGTATTTATCAACTACGCCGTGCAGGTGGTTATGGCCTTTATCTCTTTGTCCATGATTTTGATGATGCTGCCCAGGGTAACTGTATCCGCCAACCGGGTTTTGGAGGTCATTGAGACGGAATCCTCCGTAAAGGACGGCAAGCGCACCAGCTCCCCGGAGGGCATGGAGGGAACGGTAGAATTTAAAAACGTCAGCTTCCGCTATCCTGATGCCTCGGAGAGCGTGCTGGAAAATATCAGTTTCACAGCCAAGAAAGGGGAGACGGTGGCATTCATCGGCTCCACCGGAAGCGGCAAGAGCACGCTGATCAATCTGGTTCCCCGGTTCTACGATGCCACAGAGGGGGAAGTCCTGGTGGACGGCGTCAATGTCAAAGAGTATACCCTGGAAGCTCTCCACGACAAATTCGGCTATGTGCCTCAGACTGCAGTAATGTTCTCCGGAACGGTCGACTCCAACGTAGCCTACGGGGACAACGGGAGGGGCAGCTACAGTGAACAGGACGTGGAGAAAGCGGTGGACATTGCCCAGGCCAAGGAGTTTGTGGAAAAGCTGCCGGGAACCTACCAGGGCAGGATCGCCCAGGGCGGAAGCAACCTTTCCGGAGGGCAGAAGCAGAGACTTTCCATCGCCCGAGCCGTGTGCCGGAAGCCGGAAATATACATATTTGATGATTCCTTCTCCGCCCTGGACTACAAGACAGACCGGGTTCTCAGATCGGTGCTGAAAAAAGAGACCGGGGATACCACCACGCTGATTGTGGCCCAGAGAATCGGAACCATCATGGACGCGGATAAGATTATCGTACTCCATGATGGCAGGATGGTCGGCATGGGAACCCACAGGGAGCTGCTGAAGACCTGCAAAGAATACCAGGAAATCGCGCTGTCACAGCTTTCAAAGGAGGAGCTTGCATAATGGGAAGAAATCAATACAGCGGCAATAAGCCGGAAAACTTCAAGGGCACATTTAAAAAACTGTTCCAATACTGTAAGCCGGAGCGCATTCTCTTAATTATCGCCGTCTGCTGCGCTGTGGGCGGCTCCATCCTGAATCTTCAGGGTCCGGGAAGGCTAAGCGATATCACGGATACCATAACCGAGGGTCTTCAGACAGGGGTGGATACGGAAAAACTGGCAGGGATGTTCGCGGCGCTGATCGCTATCTATGCCGGGGGCTTCCTTCTCACCTACCTGCAGAGCTTTCTGATGGCCACAGTGACCCAGGGGCTCTCCAAGAGGATGAGAAAGGATGTGGATCAAAAGATAAATAAGGTTCCCATGGGATTTTTTAACAAGATTTCCTACGGGGATGTCTTAAGCCGGGTGACCAACGACGTGGATACCATCGGCCAGACATTAAACCAGAGCGTAGCTTCCCTGGTATCCTCCGCCACTATGTTCCTGGGGGCGCTGCTCATGATGCTGCTGACTAACGTCTGGATGACCCTGGCGGCGGTGGCGGCGGCCCTGCTGGGCTTCGTCGTGATGATTCTCATCGTCCAGAGATCCCAGAAATACTTTATGCAGCAGCAGAAAAATCTGGGCGCCATGAACGGCCATGTGGAGGAGATTTACTCCGGACACAATGTGGTGAAGGTCTACAACGGCGAGAAGAACGCCAGGGAAAAGTTCAACCAGATCAACGAAAGCCTGGGAGAGAGCGCCTTTCGCTCCCAGATGTTCTCAGGGCTGATGCGCCCGATCATGGCTTCCATCGGAAATCTGGGCTATGTGGCAGTCTGCGTAGTGGGGGCGGCCCTGGCCATGAACGGAAAGATTTCCTTCGGCGTCATTGTGGCATTTATGATGTATGTCCGCCAGTTTACCCAGCCCCTCCAGCAATTTGCCCAGGGAACCACAAATCTCCAGTCCGCCGCCGCCGCCAGCGAGCGGGTCTTCGAGTTCCTGGAGGAGGAAGAGATGGCGGATGAGAGCAAAAAGACCAAGCGTTTGGATCAGGTAAAGGGGAATGTGGAATTTCAGCATGTGCGATTTGCCTACGACCAGGAAAAGGGAGATATTATCCATGATTTTTCCGCCCAGGTCAAGGCCGGACAGAAGATCGCCATTGTGGGTCCCACCGGGGCCGGAAAGTCCACCATCGTCAATCTGCTGATGCGTTTCTTTGAGATCAACGGGGGTTCTATCCTGATCGACGGCGTTCCCATCAGCCAGCTGACCCGGGAGAACGTCCATGAGCTTTTCTGCATGGTGCTGCAGGATACCTGGCTGTTTGAGGGAACCATCAAGGAGAATATTGTTTACTGCAAGGAGGGCGTCAGCGACGAGAAGATCACAGAGGCCTGCAAGGCGGTGGGCCTGCATCACTTTATCAAGACCCTTCCCAAGGGCTATGACACGGTTCTGGGGGATGAGATGAGTCTCTCCGCGGGTCAGAAGCAGCAGCTGACCATCGCCCGGGCCATGGTGGAGGACGCGCCTATGCTGATTCTCGACGAGGCCACCAGCTCCATCGATACCAGGACGGAAATTATTATTCAGAATGCCATGGATATGCTGATGAAGGGAAGAACCTCCTTTGTGATCGCCCACCGGCTGTCCACCATCAAGAATGCGGATCTGATCCTGGTGCTTAAGGATGGGGATATCATTGAGAGCGGAAACCATCAGGAGCTCATGGAAAAGGGCGGTTTTTATATGGAGCTGTACAACAGTCAGTTCCAGAAGGCCTCATAAAGAGAGTGAGAAAGGAGAGCGTGGGAAATGAAATCATTGGCCATTGAGCGGGAATTTGGCAGCGGCGGCCGGGACATCGGAAAGCGGGTGGCTCAGCTGGCGGGGATTCCCTATTACGACGGGCAAATGCTGATTAAGGAGGCGGAGGCCAAGGGCGTCCCCTTAGATCTTCTGGAGGAGTACGATGAGCAGAAAACCGGAAGCATTCTCTATAATATTGCGCTTTTTGCCAACTACAACCAGGATATGAATCAGAGCAAGATCTACGAGGTCTGCTGCGGCATCCAGGATACCATCAGAGACCTGGAGATGCAGGGACCGGCGGTCTTTATCGGCAGATGCTCCACGGAAATTTTGCGGGGGACCCCGGATGTACTGCGGGCGTATATCTACTCCTCGGAGGAGGAGAAAAAGATACAGCGGATTGTCCGCACGGAGCGGGTGACAGAGGAGGAGGCCAGGAAATTGATGGCGAAAAAGGATCGGCAGAGGAGCGCTTACTTTAAATTCTGGACCCGGAAAAAGTGGGAGGACAGAAGAAACTACGACATGGAGCTGAATACGGCAGAGCTTCCCCCGGAGCTCTGCGCGGAGATATTTCTGGCCGCCATGCAGGCCTAGAGGAGTCCTATGAAAAGAGCGGAAAATACGGAAAGTATCCAGGATATGCTCCTGAAAATCACCCATTTATATTACAGGAGCATGTTCTCGGAGCTAAAAGCTGACGAAGTTCACCCAAAACAGCTGGGGGTCATTGAACTGCTAAACCGGCAGGAGGGGATCATTAAGGCGGATGCTGAAGCAGATTATTCATAACCTGCAGAAAAAGGGCTATTGATCTGGAAGGTGGCTGTGGTAAAATAGGACAAACAGCCTAATCCGCGAGGTGCCTATGATACGACAAATTACAGAAAACAAAAAGCAATATTTAGCGCTCCTTCTGCTGGCGGACGAGCAGGAATCCATGATCGATGAGTACCTGGAGAGGGGGGAGATGTACGTGCTGGAGAAGGAGTTTCCGCCTTCCTCCGCCCCAGCCCCAAGCCAGGACGGAGGCTCAAAAGAGCCGCAGCCCCTGGCAGTCTGCGTGGTGACGGATCAGGGGGAGGGGGTATTGGAACTAAAAAATCTGGCGGTATCCCCCCAGGCCCAGAGAAAGGGGCTTGGAAGAAAAATGATCCGCTTTCTGGAGGATACCTACAGAGGAAAATATGAGATTTTCCAGGTGGGAACCGGGGAGAGCCCTCTGACGCTGCCCTTTTACGAGAAGTGCGGCTTTACCGTCTCCCACCGGCTCCCTGACTTCTTCACCGAGCACTACGACCACCCCATCCTGGAGGCGGGAGTGGTGCTGCGAGATATGATTTATTTAAGGAAAAAACTGTGAGGCTCAGAATAGCAGTTCTGATCCATTTTACTGTATAAATAAGCAGCCTGCACCAAGTAGAAAGCTTCCCAAAGTAAAAGCTTCCCGGGCAGGTATGCGGCTTGTGCGAATTGCCGAGCACAGCTTCGAGACTACAGGCTCGAAGTGAGCGCAGGCTGAGTACAAGTGCATACCTGTCCGGGAAGCGAATGATTTTGAGCTAGCTTTTACTAATGGGTGCAGGCTGCCTATTTATATCCTAAAATAATCAGAGAATTACAGCAGCTCCTTCATCAGGTAGGCGTAAATGTCCTGACTTTTTTTCTTCCAGTGGCTGGCGATGGCCCGGGCAGCCTCCTCCGTGGGGACAGTCAGGGACAGATCGATCAGGTGGGCGTTGTTTTCCAGCACCTCGCAGCGCACCAGATAGTCCTCCCCGTTCTGATAGTAGTCGGAGCGGGTGGCAAATTCATTGCGCAGCTCGTACTTATTTTCCTTCAGATAGCTGTCAGCCTCCTGGCGGATAACGTCGGGGATCAGGTTGGAGAAGTAGTTCAGGGTGTTTTCCCCGTCCACGGTCAGATTATAATAGGTGGTGTTCCGCCGGGTTTCCGTGGAAATCAGGTGGGAATCCACCAGCTCGTGGAAGGCCTCCTGCAGGTGGAAGTAGGTGGTATAGCCCTGTTCCAGAATAAACTCTGAAATTTGTGCGTTGGTCAGGGGAAAATTCACCTTCTTCAGCAGATACAGTACGATTAATTTATAGAGAGTCAGAGATGATTCCAGCATAAACATTCTCCTTCTATGGCGTGGTTGACATTACTGGCGGCAGCCTGGCTGGGTGTCAGCTTCCCAGGAGCCGCCCTCCGCGAGAATCGCACTGCGGCGGATAAGAAAATGTTGCTTACGCAACCAACCAGCCGCAGGCGGCGGATCCTGCAAAGCAGGATTCTTTTTTAGTACAAACGGCCCTGGCGGGCGCCCCGCTCCCGCATGAGCCTGTGGAGGTCGTTGAGGACGCTGCGCTTGGCACAGCTCCACAGGGGAGCCACAAGCAGATCCCGGGGGCCGTCCCCGGTCACCCGATGGATCACCAGATCCGGGCGGAGACGCTCCAGACAGTCGATCACCAGATTCAGGTAGGTCTCCCGATCCAGCACTTGAAATTTCCCCGCCTCATAGTCTGAGGCCAGTTCCGTCCCCTTAAGCACATGCAGCAGCTGCAGCTTAACGCCCTGGATGGGCAGGGGATTTAGGGCTTCCATGGTTGCCAGCATATCCTCCCGGGATTCCCCCGGGAGCCCCAGAATGGTGTGGACAATGATCTCCAGATCCCGTCGGTGAAGCTGCTCCACCGCCTCCAGAAAACAGGAGTAGGGGTAGCCTCTTCGGATATACCGGGCCGTGTCCTCATGGATAGTCTGAAGTCCCAGCTCCACCCAGACAGGCTTTACCCGGTTGCATTCAGATAAGAGATCCAGCACCTCCGGCGGCAGGCAGTCCGGCCGGGTGGCAATGGACAGGGCTGCCACCTGCGAATCCTTAAGGGCCTGGCCGTAGACCTGCCGAAGATGGTCAAGGGGGGCGTAGGTGTTGGAGTAGGCCTGAAAATAGGCGATAAATTTGCGGACGGGGCGCTTGCGGCAGACCAGGGCCTTCTGGGCTTCCAGCTGCTCCGGGATGGAGAGCCTCCGATCTCCGGCGAAATCTCCGCTGCCCCCGGCGCTGCAGAAGATGCAGCCTCCCGTTCCCCGGGTGCCGTCCCGGTTGGGGCAGCTGCACCCGGCGTCCAGGGAGAGCTTATACACTTTTTCGTGAAACCGTTCCCTGAGCATACGGTCCAGGGAATAGTAGGGTTTTTCCTCTGCCATGGCAAGCCGTCCTTTCTGCCTTCTATCATACCATCCGGGGAAAATTTCTTCAAGTCCGAGAAAACGCGGCTGCCTATCTGTTTTCTTCTTTAGGCTGGGGGTTAAAGGGAATTTGGTCCGCAGTGCTGGTCAGTCATATAATAGCCAGCGTGGCAGCCGCAGCTGCAGGAACGAGAGAAGCACGGCCGGGAAAATAAGAAGAACGCTCATGATTCTCAGTGATGGAATCATGAGCGTCCTTTTAGCAACCTTGCTTATTCTACGTGCAGCTGTTCCAGAATCTGCCGCTTATATTGGAGAAATTCCGGGGTCAGGTTAAAATCCTGCCTCCGGGGCTTGGGCTCCTGAATCACCAGCTCCCCGGTGATGGTTCCGGGATTTCCCGTCAGCAGATAGATCCGGTCGGAGAGGAGAATGGCCTCGTCGATGTCGTGGGTGATGAAGATGGTGGAGAGCTGAATCTCCTCCATCACCTCAAGATACCACCGGTGCATGCTGCCCTTGGTGATGGTATCCAGGGCCGAGAAGGGCTCATCCAGCAGGGCGAGACCCTGGGAAAACATGTAGGTCCGCAGCAGGGCCGCCCGCTGGCGCATGCCGCCGGAGAGCTGATGGGGATATTTTTTCTCCGTGCCCGCAAGGCCAAACCCGGCGAAATGGGGTCGGACCTTCTCCCGGGCCGCCTGCTTTTTCTCCCCCCGGATAATCAGGGGGAGGGCCACGTTGTCCTCAATGGTCCGGTAAGGCAGGAGCAGATCCTTCTGCAGCATGTAGCTGATCTGCCCCGGCTTTCCGGTGATATCCTGGCCGTCCAGAAAAATCTGGCCCTCCTCCGGCAGAAGCAGGCCGGAAATAATGTTAAACAGGGTGGTTTTCCCGGAGCCGGATACCCCCAGCAGGCTCACCAGCTCATGGTCATGAACCGCCAGGGAAATGTCCTTTAATACCTGATGCTCCCCGAAACTTTTGGAAATGTGACGGGCCTCTAACTGTGCCATGGGAAGCTTCCTCAGGACAGGTAGTCGTTGGAGAAACCGGCGTTCTCGGCCAGCTCTCCGCCCTCTACCAGATCATTTTCGTTGAGCCAACTGTAGAAAGCGTTCCAGCGCTCCGGATCCATATACCCCCACTGCTCCACATCGGATTTGTACTCCTGAGAGAGCCACTGCTGGCTGGCCCGGGTCAGTTCGGGATCCAGCTCCGGGGCCGCCTCAAGCAAAATATCCGCCGCGGCGTCGGGATCGTCGATGGCATCCTCGTAGCCTTTTTTCAGGGCTGTCAGAAAGGCCTTGGCGGTATCCGGATCCTCCTCCAGGAAGCT
Source organism: Candidatus Egerieimonas intestinavium (assembly GCA_018711815.1). Classification (GTDB taxonomy): domain Bacteria; phylum Bacillota; class Clostridia; order Lachnospirales; family Lachnospiraceae; genus Egerieimonas; species Egerieimonas intestinavium. Next base: position 11,365 of record DVHU01000116.1, on the reverse strand, counting down.
GTTGTTGGCGATCACCACCGGGGTGTAGTAGTCAAATACCGGGTTGATATCCTTGAAGGCGAAGTAATCGGTCTCAAGGCCGGCCACCTCAGTGGCCACTCCGGCCCAGCCGTAGAAAATCCAGATGGCGTCCACGGACTTGCTCTCCAGGGCGGATACCTCGTCGGTAACGGTGCTGGGAATCAGCTCCACTTGGGAGAAATCTCCCCCGTCAGTCTCCACCACGTTTTTCAGCATGGCCTTCTCCACCGGGGCATCCCAGGTGGCATATTTTTTGCCCTCCAGTCCCTTGGGCCGGTCCATGCCTTCCCCCTGGCGGGAGATGATGCCGGAGGTGTTGTGCTGCACCAGGGCAGCCACCGCCGTGATGGGCAGAGCTGCGTCGCCCACCAGGGCCGGAGCCATGGTATCCTGGAAGGATACGCCAAACTGAGCCTTGCCGGAGGCCACCAGGGCCTCAGCCCCATCCTCCGGGGGCTGCACGATCTCCACCTCCAGGCCCGCCTCAGTGAAGTAGCCCTTCTCCTGGGCCACATAGAGGCCGGTGTGGTTAGTGTTAGGTGTCCAGTCCAGCACAAAGGTGATTTTCTTCGTATCGGAAGCCTCCCCCTTTGAAGTCTCCGCCTGGTCCTGCTCATCAGATTTAGCGGGGGCAGAACCGCAGGCGGTCAGGGAAAAGGCAGTGGCGGCAGCCAAAAAAAGTGCCAGTAGTTTCTTTTTCATGATCGTTCCTCCCAGGGCATACATTTTTTCTGCAGCAGCCGTACTGCGCCCATTAACAGCAGGCTGATGGCTGAAATCAGAAAGATCACAGCAAACATTTTGTCAAAGGCAAAGGATTTTTTTACCCGGGTCATGTAGACCCCCAGGCCCTCAAAGCCGCCCAGCCATTCGGAGATTACCGCCCCCACCACAGAGTAGGAGACGGAGATCCGCAGGCTGCTGAAAAACCGGTTCATGGAACCGGGCAGCTTGATGTGGCGGAAAATCTGGAAGCGGCTGGCGCCCATGGAGCGCAGCAGCCGGATGGTATCCGGGTCGGCGGACTGGAAGCCGTCGAAGAGGCCCACCGCGATGGGGAAAAAGGTGACGATGACGATCAGCACCACCTTGGGGGCCATCTCGTAGCCCAGCCAGAGCACCAGCAGGGGGGCGATGGCCACCGTGGGGATGGTCTGGGTAATCACCAGCAGCGGGTAGAGAGCCTTGTGGACCCAGGAAAAGGTATCCATCAGCAGGGCTGCCAGAAAGCCGGTGATAACGCCCAGGGCCAGGCCCAGAAAGGCTTCCAGGAGCGTGGTCCTGGAGTGGAGCATCAGCGCCGGAAAATCCTGGACAAAGGCCCGGGCCACGGCGCTGGGGGCCGGCAGCATGAAGGCCGGCACCAGCTCCCAGGCGCACACCGCCTCCCAGAGGGCCAGCAGCAGACAGATGGCTGCTGCCGGGTATACTTTATTGGTGATGCTTGGTAACTTTCTTTTCAATGGTAAGCACATCTCCTTCAGGCTTGTAGGAAACCTTGATGTAGGCGGCCACCGAGGGGGCGCCCGCCCGGATGGCAATATGCTGGCACTCCTTTACAATGTCCATCAGGGCGTCGTAGTCGCCCTCGATGGTGGTCTCAAAGGGCCCCACGTAATAGTTGTAACCGGTGCTCTTGATGTAGGCGATCACCTCGTCCACAATGCGGATTAATTCCTCGTCGTCCTTGGCGGCGGGCAGAGACTGAATAGCTACGCTTGCGTTCATAACCGTTATCCTCCTGGTAAAAATAATTTGGACAAAGAAAAAGAGAATCACCTAAAATGGCAATTCCCATGGAAATGATAAAGATTCCTACGTTGGCATTACCCAAATCAGGTCTAAGGGTCGAAGTTGGAGGACTTCCTCTCAGCCTGCCGCTACAAGCTCCCCTGTCTCTCTTTACTTTTTACAAACCTAACTATACTACACGGAGGAGGAGGAGTCAAGGGCGGGGAAATGGAATTTCGACTTTTTTTCCCGGAGACTTCGCGGTATAATACATACATGAATAGGAGGGATAATATGAATTATGTGCTAGATACGCACAGTCATACCGTGTCCAGCGGTCACGCCTACTCCACCCTGAAGGAAATGGTTCAGGCGGCAGCTGGGAAGGGCCTGGAGGCCCTGGCGCTGACGGAGCACGCCATGGCCATGCCCGGGGCCTGTCACGAGTTCCACTTCAGCAACTACAAGGTGGTTCCCCGCCAGTGGGAGGGCCTGCGGCTCCTCTGCGGCGTGGAGCTGAATATCATGGACTTTCAGGGAAAGGTAGACATGCCCGAGAGGCTGCTGAAAAAGATGGATCTGGTCATTGCCAGTATGCACATCCCCTGCCTGAAGAGAGGAAGCCGGGAAGAAAACACGGCGGCAGCCCTGGGAGTACTGGAAAATCCCTATGTGGATATCCTGGGGCATCCCGACGATAACCGCTATCCCCTGGACTATCGGGCGGTGGCCCAGAAGGCGGCGGAGACCGGGGCGGCCTTGGAGGTAAATAACAGCTCCCTCAGGCCGGATTCTCCCCGGAAAGGGGCGGCGGAGAATTACCGGGAGCTTCTGGCTTACTGCCGGGAATACCGGGTGCCTGTGGCGGTGGGCAGCGACGCCCACATCGAGTTTGATGTGGGACGCCACGACTATGCCTACCAGCTCCTGCAGCAGATCAATTTCCCGGAGGAGCTGGTGCTGAACCGCTCCTGGGAGGCCCTTCGAAATCATTTAAACCGCCGGGGCCTGCGGAACGTGACCTTTGATTGAAGATGAGGGCTTTTTTGGCAGCCCGGAGCCGTAAAATTTTACGGGGAGCGGCTCCGGAGATTTTCCAGGCAGGCCCCAGAGACTTCTTGACTGTGAAGCTTTAGTGTGCTAATCTAACAATTAGGAGAAAAATAGTTTCCGGCAAAGGAGTGTGACATGAGCAAAAAGATTCATACAGAGGCTGTAGATCAGCTCTTTGAAGCAGTGTTAAGCTTAAAAACTAAGGAAGAATGTTATATCTTTTTCGAGGATGTGTGCACCATCAACGAGCTGCTGTCGCTGTCCCAGCGGCTGGAGGTGGCCAAGATGCTGCGGCAGAAGAAAACGTATCTGGAGATCTCGGAGAAAACCGGGGCTTCCACCGCCACCATCAGCCGTGTGAACCGGTCTTTGATCTACGGAAATGACGGCTATGAGCTGGTGTTTGAACGAATCGGAGAAGCAGAGAATAGGAAGTAGAGCAATATGGGGTATGATTTTGATCGGAGGATTGACAGGCAGGGGACAGGCTCCACCAAATGGAAGGTAAAGCGTTTCCTGGCGCCCCAGGCGGGGCCGGAGATTGTGCCCTTCACCATGGCGGATATGGAGTTTGCCAATGCCCCGGAGATCACTGAGGGGCTAAAGGAGTATCTCTCGGAGGCAATACTGGGCTACACGGGAGCCACGGAGGACTACTATGAAGCGGTGCAGGGATGGATGCAGCGGCGCCACGGCTTCCTGCCCAAAAGGGAGTGGTTCCTGGAGTGCAGCGGCGTGATCCCCGCCATAGAGGAGATGTTGGCGGCCTTTACCAAGCCCGGGGAAGGCGTGCTGATTTTCACCCCGGTGTACAATCCCTTCCGGGTCTGCGCGGCCCACGCAGACTGTTTCCTGGCGGAGTCAGAGCTGATCAAGAGGGGGGATACCTACGAGATCGACTGGGCGGATTTCCAGGAGAAGGCGGCGGATCCCCGGGTGACGCTGTGTATCCTTTGCAGCCCCCACAATCCGGTGGGAAGGGTTTGGAGGCAAGAGGAGCTGCAGCGGGTAGCTGAGATCTGCCTGGAGCAGGGGGTATTTCTGATTGTGGACGAGATCCATCACGATCTGATTATGCCGGGCTACTCCTTTGTGTCCGCGGGGACTCTGGAGGAGAAATATCTGGAGAACTGTGCCGTCTGCACAGCTCCCACCAAGACCTTTAACCTGGCGGCCCTGAAGGTGTCCAACAATTTTATCCCCAACCGGGAACGGATGGAGGCGGTGCAGAAAAGGAGAGGTTACTACTCTCTGAACGCCCTGGGCTATCAGGCCTGTCGTCTGGCCTACAGTAAGGGAGAACAGTGGCTTTTGGAGCTCCTGGCTTATCTGGATAAAAACCGCAGGCTGGTGGAGGATTTCCTGAAGGCAGAGATGCCGCAGATCACCGTCAGCCGCCTGGAGGGAACCTACCTGCAGTGGCTGGATTTCCGGCAGCTGGGCTTAGCGCCGAAGGAGTTATCTAAGGTTCTGGTGGAGAAAGCCCAGTGGATCTTGGACTGGGGAACAAATTTTGGAAAAGGCGGCGAGGGCTTTGGGAGACTGAACATCGCCTGCCCCAGAAGCGTCCTGGAGGAGGCCCTGGAGAGACTTCAGAAGAGCGGCGTCTGCAGATAAGCGGAACAGAGAATGGATAGTGGACAATTTTGCCGGGAGGCGGATTGTGCCGGCCATATAGAAAGAGAGATTTGCCTAGAGGGGCAGATCTCTCTTTTTAAATCCCGCCCAGGCGGCGGTAAAGAAAATTGCAGCCAGGGCCAGAAGCAAGATTACGCGCAGCAGAGCCGGAGCTTCATACTGAATGAGCTGCTCTGGAGAAAACAGCGTCAGAGGCGTAAAATATTTAAGAAAGCGGGCATCCTCACTGACCTGGGACAGCATTTGGATGAGAAAGAACAGGGCGCTGATGCCGGCCCCCAGGCCTATGGAATACTTAATCTCGTTAAACAGACTGGCGAAAAGAAAGCAGAAGGAAGCCAGGAAAATTTCCAGAGACAAAAGCCCCAGGTTCAGCACCAGAAATTCCGGAACAGCCAATTCTCCCGGAAACAGAAAATGGCTGCAGAGCAGGAGCAAAACCACCCCGTAGGCCACCAGGATCAGAAGGCCGCTCAGCAGGACAAAAATCTGGGTACCCAGGATCTGTCCGCGGCTGTAATGGCTGTTCAGCAGGTAAGCCATGGAACCTCTGTCCACATACCTTGCCGCCAGCCGGTGACACATGATTATCCCGTAGATCAGGGGGATGAGAATCAGAATAAATCCGTAGAGATAATTAATCAGGAAGTCCAGCAGAGTGACGCCGGGATTTTGCATGCCGAAAACGGCAAAAAATTCCGGCATACTCTCTGCCAGGGCATTGATGCCGGCCCCCAGCTGGGGATCATACATGGCGGTGATAATGCTGGCGTAGAGGGTGAGGATTCCCATAAACAGGAGAAGCAGCTTGTACCCCAATTTTATCTCTATTTTCAATAATGGCGCGCTCATGATTTTTTCCCTCCGTAATACTGGAGAAATACTTCCTCCAGGGTCTGATAGCGGGCATTGATGTCCTCCACCGGATAACTGCTTAAATCCTGAAGGAGCTTTTGCGGGCTGCCCTTTTGCAGAAAACTCACCGTGGCTTCGGTCCTGGTGCTCTGGGGATAAGCCCTTTGGAAGAGAGCGGCCTGTTCCTCTGTGGAAAAGGTGATCTGGTAGTGCTTGCTCTGGCTGGTCTTGATTTTGCTCATGCTCTCATCCGCCACCAGCCGTCCGTCCTTGATCATTACGATCCTGTCGCAGGTATGCTCCACCTCCTCAAAGATATGCGAGGACATGAGGATGGTTTTTCCCCGGCTTTTCTCCCGGTTAATGAGCTCCACAAACTTATTTTGCATCAGCGGATCCAGGCCGCTGGTGGGTTCGTCCAGGATCAGAATCGGCGCGTCCTGCATGAAGGCCAAAACCAAGCCTACCTTTTGCTTCATGCCCTTGGACATCTTTTTGAGCTTAACCCCCGTGTCCAATTCCAGATAGTCCATGAGCCTGCGGGCGAGACTCAGGTCATTTATCTGCTTCATCTGGGCCATGAACTGGATAAAGGCCAGACCGGTCAGCTGTTCCATGAAAGCAATCTCGCCGGGCAGGTAGCCGATACTATCCTGAACGGAGGCTGCCTGGCGGAAGCAATCCATGCCCAGGATCCGGGCATGACCAGTCTCGGGTCTGAGAAAGCCCATCAGGTGACGGATGGTTGTGGTCTTCCCGGCGCCGTTGACGCCCAGAAAGCCCACGGCCTGTCCCTCCCTGACGGAGAAGGTAAGGTGGAAAACTCCCCGGCCCTGGCCGTAATCCTTTGTCAAATCTTCAAGTTCAATGGTATGATTCATGGGTATTCCTCCGGTTAAAACTAACAGGGCCGCCGCATTTAACGAGTATTTCCGTATTTCCATGCGGCTGTGCGAAGGGGGCACAGGCTAACTGCAAGGGTATGGGTATCGGAAAATAAAACATGCGGCAGCCTCTGTTCGTTTGTTATTTACCTTTTTTGGGCAGCTCATCAATGAGCTTCTCAATCACCTGCTTTTTCAGATAAACGTCGAAGCTTAGCAGGCAGATGAAGGAGAATTGCTTTAGAAACTCCTGGTCCTCCTGGGGGGCGTCGGCGAAGGTGCCCTGGGCGGTCTCCCAGTTCTGGCGAATATTTTCCTTTAAAACCTCAATCTGCCCCTTCTCCAGCCGGAACACCTCGTTGTAGAGGTTGGTCAGGTCAAAGCCCTCCTGGCTTTTGAAATACTTTTCCGTGATGGGCTCCAGCAGCGCCTGGATATCCCCGATGGAAAGAATATTTTTAAAATAGTAGATAAAGATCAGGAGCAGCATGTGTTCCCGGGAGTATTTTTTCTTCACCGGCGGGGGCAGCAGATGATTCTTGGCGTAATTGTTGATCATGGTCTTGGTGAGAATCTTGTCCTCCTGGTACCGTTTGGAGGAGGAGAGCTCCGCGTTCATGAAGGTAGTCACCTGATCCATATATAAATCAATATCCGGAACATTCTCCGGCTTAATATAGTCGATGCGGGACAGACTGTCCAGAATGCTGTTTAAAATATCTTTTGTGTCAATTTTCATCTTATCACCTCTCAGGTATAGTATATAGTTTTAAAAACTAGATGGCAAGCATTTTTTGACAGACTAGAGCGAAAATTTCTCCCCGGGGATGGGGATTTTTTGTAGCAGTTTGGCCTTTTGGCTGAACGGATACCATTTTTTCTCGGGTCAGCGGGCATCCGTTGACTTTTGGCGGGAGGACATATTATAATAAATAGGTATTTTTGGCATGGGGCGGCTGCCCGGAGGTTACGGCATATACGCGTCGGAGGCCGCTCAGCTTAGTATGAATAGAAAATGGAGAGTACCGAATGAGTATTTACGAAGGATTAAATCCCCAGCAGCAGGAGGCGGTCTGCCACACGGAAGGACCTCTGCTGCTGCTGGCCGGAGCCGGCAGCGGGAAGACCCGGGTGCTGACCCACAGGATTGCCTATTTAATTGAAGAAAAGGGAGTAAATCCCTGGAACATCCTGGCCATCACCTTTACCAACAAGGCCGCCGGGGAGATGCGGGAGCGGGTGGACAAGATTGTGGGCTATGGCTCGGAAAATATCTGGGTGTCTACCTTCCACTCCAGCTGCGTGCGGATTCTGCGCCGCTATATCGACCGGCTGGGCTACGACAAAAATTTTACCATCTATGATGCGGATGACCAGAAAACAGTCATGAAGGAGGTCTGCAAATACCTGCAGATCGACACCAAGCTGTACCGGGAGCGTTCCCTGCTGGCAGCCATCTCCAGCGCCAAGGACGAGCTGGTATCCCCGGAGGAATTTCTGGCCAACGCTGGCGGGGACTGGGGACAGAAGAAGGTGGCCCAGGTCTACGAGGAGTACCAGAAACGGCTGAGGAGCAGCAATGCCCTGGACTTTGACGATCTGATCGTAAAGACCGTGGAGCTCTTTCGCAGCTGCCCGGATGTGCTGGATTACTATCAGGAGCGGTTCCGCTATATCATGGTGGACGAGTATCAGGATACCAACACCGCCCAGTTTAAATTTGTGAGCCTGCTGGCAGAGAAATACAAGAACCTCTGCGTGGTGGGGGACGACGATCAGTCCATCTACAAGTTCCGGGGGGCCAATATCCGCAATATCCTGGAGTTTGAAAAGGTGTTCCCCCAGGCCCATGTGATCAAACTGGAGCAGAATTACCGCTCTACCCAGAACATTCTTAACGCGGCCAACCGGGTGATCGCCAACAACACCGAGAGAAAGCCCAAGAGCCTCTGGACGGACAATGAGGAAGGCCAGTTGGTACACTTCCGCAATTTCCAGAATGCCTACGAGGAGGCTGAGTATATTGCCGGGGAAATCCGCCAGAAGGTGCGGGAGGGGCTCTGCGCGTATAAGGACTGTGCCATTTTGTACCGGACCAACGCCCAGTCCCGTATGTTTGAGGAAAAATTTCTGCTGGCCAACATTCCCTACCGGCTGGTGGGCGGCGTAAATTTCTACGCCAGAAAGGAAATCAAGGATCTTCTGGCTTACTTAAAGACCGTGGATAATGCCCGGGACGATCTGGCGGTGCGCCGGATCATCAACGTGCCCAAACGGGGCATCGGGGCCACCACCATATCCCGGGTACAGGATTACGCCACCGACAGCGGCCTGAGTTTCTATGAGGCCCTGGAGCAGGCGGATCAGATCCCTGCCCTGGGCCGGGGGGGCGCCAAGCTGGAGCCCTTCGTCAGCTTCATCCGCAGGCTCAGAAGCCAGGCGGAGTTCTACTCGGTGAAGGAGCTGCTGCAGCAGATCATCGACGACACCGGCTACGTGGAGGAGCTGCAGAAGGAGGACACGGAGGAAGCCCAGGCCCGCATCGAAAATATCGACGAGCTGATCACCAAGGTGGTAACCTATGAGGAGAGCGCCGAGGAGCCAACCCTGAGCGGATTTCTGGAGGAGATTGCCCTGGTGGCGGACATCGACTCGGTGGATGAGAATGACGACCGGGTGCTCTTGATGACCCTCCACAGCGCCAAGGGACTGGAGTTCCCCTATGTGTACCTGGCCGGCATGGAGGACGGTATTTTCCCCAGCTATATGACCATCAGCGCCGACGATCCCTCGGAGCTGGAGGAGGAGCGCCGGCTCTGCTACGTGGGCATCACCCGGGCCATGAAGGAGCTGACCCTCACCAGCGCCCAGCAGCGGATGATCCGGGGGGAGACCCAGTATAATAAGATTTCCCGTTTTGTGCGGGAGATCCCCCGGGAGCTGATCGAGCTGGGAAGAGAGCAGGTGGCGGAGCAGGAGAAGAAAAAGGAAGCCCTCAAGCCCCGGCAGAACACCTACGCCAAGATGCGGGATATCCTGAAGAAGCCGGCCTTTGTCCCCCAGCAGTTCCAGGTGACCAAGGCGGAGAAGCTGGATTACACGGTGGGAGACACCGTGCGCCACATTAAGTTTGGCACCGGCGTGGTTTTAAATATCGTGGAGGGCGGCAAGGACTACGAGGTGACGGTGGACTTTGACCGGGCGGGCGTGAAAAAGATGTTCGCCGGATTTGCGAAACTTAAGAAAGTTTAAAGAACAAAATTTTTGTGGTAAAATTCCACAGATGGTGGTATAATAACCCTAACGAATGGAGAGGCGGTGACCAAAATGAACAAAATTGACGAATTGGTGTCCATGCTGCAGAAAAAGGAGCGGGATGAGGAGAAGGGGAAAAACGTCCTGATCTGGGTACTGGCCATTGTCGGCGCTGTGGCAGCAGTGGCAGGAATTGCATATGCAGTGTATCGTTTCTTTACTCCGGACTATCTGGAGGACTTTGAAGATGATTTCGACGACGACTTCGACGATTACTTCGAGGATGAGGAAGAAAACGAGGATGACAAGGACGCAGAGTAATAGCTGCGAAGCGGAGAGCTTCGGTGCAGAGATGTACCGGAGCTTTTCTTATCTCAAAGAAAAAGTTCGTCAGACGCGCCCAGGAAGAAATTTTGCAGGGCCGCCCGCAGACAGCAGATAAGTGAAGGAGTAGTATAGGTGAAAAAAGGTGAAATTTACGAGGGTATCATAGAGAAAATAGATTTTCCCAACAAGGGACGAATTCAGGTTGACGGCCAGCAGGTGACGGTAAAAAATGGCATCCCCGGCCAGAAGGTCCGCTTCCTGATCAACAAGAAGCGGAAAGACCGGGTGGAGGGCCGCCTGCTGGAGGTGCTGGAGAAATCGCCCCTGGAGACCCGGGAGCCGGTCTGCGGGGAATTTCCCGCCTGCGGCGGCTGCATGTATCAGACCATGCCCTACCAGGAGCAGCTGAAGATGAAGGCCCGCCAGGTGAAGGAGCTCCTGGACGCGGCGGTGAAGGCCGGAGGCCAGGTGGACAGCCGGGGGGAGGCGGACTACGTTTTCGAGGGCATCAAGGGAAGCCCCCGGGAATTCGCCTACAGAAATAAGATGGAGTTCTCCTTCGGGGACGCCTCCAAGGGAGGACCCCTGACCCTGGGGCTGCACAAAAAGGGCAGCACCTACGATGTGTTGGACACCCCCGACTGCAGGCTGGTGCACCGGGACATGAATGAGATTGTGCAGGCGGTGGGCGATTATTTCCGCCAGCGGAAGGCCAGCTACTACCACAAGATGCAGCACACGGGATACCTGCGTCACCTGCTGCTGCGCCGGGGAAATACCACCGGGGAGATTCTGGTGAACCTGGTGACCACCACCCAGGAGGAATGGGATCTGGAGCCGCTGGTGCAGCGGCTTTTGGCCCTTCCCCTGGAGGGAAGGATTGTGGGTATCCTGCATATCTTCAATGACTCCCTCTCGGATGTGGTGCAAAGCGACGAGACCCGGATCCTCTACGGCCAGGATTATTTTTATGAGGAGCTTCTGGGATTAAGGTTTAAGGTGACGCCCTTTTCCTTCTTCCAGCCTAACTCCTACGGAGCCGAAGTGCTCTACGAGACAGTCCGCTCCTACGTGGGCGACACCCGGGACCAGACGGTCTTTGACCTCTACAGCGGCACGGGAACCATCGGCCAGATCGTCTCCGCTGTGGCCAAGAAGGTGGTGGGTGTGGAGATCGTGGAAGAGGCAGTCCGGGCGGCGGCCGAGAACGCCGCCCTCAACGGCATCACCAACTGCGAATTCCTGGCCGGGGACGTGCTGCAGACCCTGGATGAAATCCGGGACAAGCCGGATTTCATCATCCTGGATCCTCCCCGGGACGGCGTCCACGCCAAGGCCCTGCCCAAGATCATCGCCTACGGCGTGGACAAGCTGGTATACATCTCCTGCAAGCCCACCAGCCTGGCCCGGGATTTGGAGATGTTCTTAAAGGGCGGCTACCGGGTGGAGCGGGCGTGCTGCGTAGATCAATTTTGCCAGACGGTGCATGTGGAGACTGTGGTAAGACTACAAAGGAAACATACCTAGAAATCCTTGAATTTACGCACTTTGTTGACTTTTTCAGTTTCAATAGATTAGAGGAAAATCACAAGGAAAAGGTG
>DVHU01000115.1 GCA_018711815.1 Candidatus Egerieimonas intestinavium | reverse complement strand
ACCATGAAGATTTTCGTGATTTGCAAGGCAGACGATTGAGGCGTACTGGACGTACGCCGATTGAGGATAACGCCGCAAATCGCGAAAATATCATGGATTGAGGCGTGTGTGTCCTTGTAAAGAGAGGGTATTTTTCCCAAATACAAAAAGAGCGCTCCTAAAACAACTAGAACGCCCTCTTCTCTTACGGTAAGCAGAACGATAAGCCGGGTTATGTCGTGTGTAATCATCTATCCAGGACTGCCGTTGCCGGCAGCCTCAAGCGACCTACCTGAAAACGTGACGGGCCGCCACATTGTTTTCGCTCCGGTCTTGCTTCGGATGGGGTTTACATGTGCCCCCGCTGTTGCCAGCGGGGCGGTAGTCTCTTACACTGCCCTTCCACCCTTACCGTCCTCAGACGGCGGTTCATTTCTGTTGCACTGTCCCTGGAGTCGCCTCCGCCGGACGTTATCCGGCATCCTGCCCTGTGAAGCCCGGACTTTCCTCACCTGGCGCCTTTCGGCATTGCCAGCCGCGATTACATATTCTACTTACCGTGCCATTCTAGCACATCTGTCCTCATTTGTCCACGAAACTTTTCACCTCCCGGCGAAAGCTCCTTCTGGCGGCCCCCAGCCAATAACTCCCGGCGAACGCTCTTTCCGGCGGCCCCCAGCCAATAACCCCCGACCAACGCTCTTTTCAACAGCTCCCCAGCCACTACCTCCCGTCGAAAGCTTCTTCCAACAGTCCCCCCCTGCCAATAACTCCCGGCGAACGCTCTTCTTCCCCCTGGTAAGAAACTGCCGGCGGCATAGAAACCCCGTATAGGTATGGGACCTGTGCGAATTTGCCGAGCACAGCTTCGAGACCCAGGCTCGAAGTGAGCGCAGGCTGAGCACAGGCCCATACCTATACGGGGAATATCAATCAATACGGCAGCTCCTTACCGCCCTCTACACATCGAAGCAGCCGCCCCCCACAAATTCTCTCAGGATAGAGTTCTTGGGGATGCTGTCGCTGGGAACTCCCAGGAAATAATCCAAAAACTTCAGCAGCCGCTTGGCCTCCTGATATTCCGGGCAGTCCTCGGTGATCTGGAACAGGATGGGCTCCGCGTACTGCTTCAGCACTGCCAGCTCATAGACCAGGGCGGAATTGAACATCACATCCGCCTCCTCCTGGTAGGGGAAAATATTTTCCTGCTCTCCCCGGCGCACCGAGGGCCACATGGCGATGGTCTGCCGGGCCGAGGTACCCCGGGTTCGGTTATCCCGTACCATCCTGCGGATCAGCCGGCCGTCGGTGGTGGGAATCCGATTGTGTTCGTCCACGTTCACCTGGGTCAGGGCGCTGATATAAATCTTAAACTTACTCTCCCGGGGCAGAGCGTAGCTCAAGGCGTCGTTGAGCCCGTGGATTCCCTCGATCACCAGAATATCCTCCGCTCCCAGCTGCAGATAATCTCCCCGGTACTCCCGCTTGCCGGTCTTGAAGTTAAAGTAGGGCAGCTCTACCCGCTCCCCTGCCAGGAGCCGGCACATATCCTCGTTAAACTTTTGGATGTCGATGGCCTCCAGGCACTCATAGTTGGGCTTGCCCTCCTCATCCAGGGGCGTATCCTCCCGGTTCACGAAATAATTGTCCACGGCGATGGGATGGGGCTTCATGCCGTGGGCCATCAGCTGGATCGACAGCCGGTGGGAGAAGGTAGTTTTCCCGGAGGAGGAAGGACCGGCAATCATCACAAATTTCTTGCCGCCCTCCTCAATGATCTGCTCCGCTATCTTGGAAATTTTCCCCTCCTGCAGGGCCTCCGCCACCAGCAGAAGCTGCTGGATACCGCCGCGGCTGATGCACTCGTTAAGCTCGCCCACGGAATCCACGCCCAGCATCCGGCTCCACTGTTCCGATTCCTTCTGCACCTGGAAGATCTTCGGGTAGGACCAGAACTTTGGCACCTTCTCGGGCTCTCTCCTGGTGGGCATCTGCAGCACCAGCCCATCGTCGTAGGGATAAAGCTCAAAATATTTCAGATAGCCCGTGTGCCACACCATAAAGCCGTAGAAATAATCCTCAAAATCCCCCAGACTGTACAGATTCACCCGGGACACCCGGCGATAGCGGAAAAGCCGCTCCTTATCTTCCATCTTGTGCTGGGCAAAGCGGGCGATGGCCTCCTGGGTGGAGACGCTGCGCTTCATAAAAGGCACCTTCTTCTCCACCTGCTCCAGCATATATGCCTTCACCCGGTCTAAAAACTCCCGGGTGATCGACACATTTCCCTCTATGGTGAAATAAAAGCCCGAGCCCACAGAGAAGTGAAGCACCACCTTGCGGATCTGCTCATGACCCGCCACATGGTAAATGGCTTTTAACAGCAGCATGGTCATGCTGCGCCGATAGGCGTTGTGGCCGATGGGCTCCGCGGTGGTGATCAGCCCCAGAGAACAGTCCCCGGAAAGCCTCTTGTGCAGCTCTCTCAGGCGGCCGTTTACCGTCACCAGCACCACATCGTGAATCATCCGATCCGCGTATTCTGAAGCAATCTCCCCGTAGGGGGTTCCCTCCGGGTATTCTTTGGTCTCGCCTAAAACGGTTACTCGATACATTTTGTCCATAATCATCACCTCTCAGAAACCCTGTTTTCCCTCCTAAACCACCCGGTAGGGATGGCTGATGGCCGCCTCCTCCACCTTCAGATCGGGAAACATCTGTCTTAACTGTTCCGCCATATAAGAAATAAACACATACTCGCTGCCATAGTGGCCGGGATCAATCACCGCCATACCCCTGGCCAGAGTGTCGATGGCCGTGTGGTAGTCCACATCCCCGGTCACCAGCGCCTGCGCTCCCGCCTCCAGGGCCTGACCGATGACACTCTTTCCCGAGCCGCCGCAGACCGCTGCCCGGCTAATCATCATCCCCGGATCCCCGTAGACCCGCAGGCTGGGCACCTTCATTCCCTCCTTCACCCGCCGGGCAAACTCCTCCAGGGTCACCGGCTCCCGCAAATCTCCCACCCGGCCTATGCCGATATGGGGATTCTGGGGATCCTCCGCCTCCAGGGGCAGGGATTCCTCTATTCCCAGAGCCTGTCTGTTCAGCTCACCCATGCCCGTCACGTCGAAATTGGTGTGCATGGCGTAGTAGGTAACCTGATGTTCAATGAGCCCCAGCAGGCGGCGTCCCATAAAATCCCCGTCGTTGATCTGCTTCACCGGGGAAAACAGCAGCGGGTGATGGGTAACCATCATCTGGGCCCCCGCATCCACCGCCCCCTGAAGGGTTTCCTCCGTCACATCCAGGGCCACAAAAACCGTGTCCACCTGCCGGTCCCGTCGGCCTGCCAAAAGTCCCACATTATCCCACTCACAGGCCTGACTCTTGGGCCAGCGCTGCTCCAGGGCTCTTATGATTTCCTCCGCGTTTCTCATACGCCTTCGCCTCCTCCACTTCTGCCAGCTCTTCCCTTATCTGCTTTAGCCGCTCCCGGGCCCGGGGACTTCCCCCCTGAGCGTCCGCCGCCCGCTGCAGATGCTCCTCCAGGGATCTAAGTCCCTGCTCTTCCTCCTGAAGGTACTGCATAAGCACCGGATGTCCTGCCTCCAGCAGATGTCTCCCGTAGCGGAAATCTATGGCCCGCTCCCAGTGCATCTTCCCGGGAACCGCCCGCATGATGGGATAATATTTCCCCTCTTCCCAGACCATATCCTCCCCGGCGATACAGTAGCCCTGCTCCTGCAGATAACGGCGGAAGGCCGGAATCTCCGACTGGGGCTGGAGAATCATCTCCCCCATCCCAGCCAGGGCCTCCCTGCCTTCCTCCAAAATTTTCTCCATCAGCGGTCCGCCCATGCCTGCCAGCACCAGGGTGTCCGCCTCCCCGGCCTTAAGCCGGGTCAATCCGTCAGACAGCCGCGTCTCTATGTATTCCTCCAATCCATACTGGCGAATATGCTCCTGAGCCCGCAAAAGAGGCCCCCGATTCACATCCATGGCTATGGAGCGGGGCACCTTCCCGGACTGTACCAGATAGATGGACAGATAACCGTGGTCGCAGCCCACATCCGCCAGCCGGCTGCCCGGAGTCACCAGGTCAGCCACCGCCTGCAGTCTTCTCGATAATTCTATCATAGCTTTAATCCAGATAATCCTTCAGCTTCCGGCTCCGGCTGGGATGGCGCAGCTTCCTTAAGGCCTTGGCCTCGATCTGACGGATCCGCTCACGGGTTACGTTAAACTCCTTGCCCACTTCCTCCAGGGTTCTGGCCCGGCCGTCATCCAGCCCGAAGCGCAGGCGAAGCACCTTCTGCTCCCGCTCGGTGAGGGTTCCCAGCACCTCCACCAGCTGCTCCTTTAAGAGGGTGAAGGCCGCCGCGTCCGCCGGCACCGGCACGTTGTCGTCCTGGATAAAGTCTCCCAGATGGGAATCCTCCTCCTCGCCGATGGGGGTCTCCAGGGATACCGGCTCCTGGGAAATCTTCAAAATCTCCCGCACCCGCTCCACGGACATGTTCATCTCCTCGGCGATCTCCTCCGGCTGAGGCTCCCGGCCCAGCTCCTGCAAAAGCTGCCGGGAAACCCGGATCAGCTTGTTGATGGTCTCCACCATGTGCACCGGGATACGGATGGTTCGGGCCTGGTCCGCGATGGCTCTGGTGATGGCCTGGCGGATCCACCAGGTGGCGTAGGTGCTGAACTTGTAGCCCTTGCGGTAGTCAAATTTCTCCACCGCCTTAATCAGTCCCAGATTTCCCTCCTGGATCAAATCCAAAAAGAGCATGCCCCGGCCCACATACCGCTTGGCGATGCTGACCACCAGACGCAGGTTGGCCTCCGCCAGCCGCTTCTTGGCCTCCTCGTCGCCCTCCTCCATGCGCATGGCCAGGTCAATCTCTTCCTCCGCAGAAAGAAGGGGAACCTTTCCGATTTCTTTTAGATACATGCGGACCGGATCCTCAATGCTGATACCCTCGGGCACAGAGAGATCCAGGTTTTCCATGTCTACCTCTTCCTCGTTTTCCAGATCAATGTCCTCATCCTCCGGAAGAAGCAGGGTGTCCGCGTCGTTTTCTGTGATCCGCAGCACATCTATGTTGTGCGCCTCCAGATAGTCAAATACCTTTTCCAGCTGCTCTACTGTCAGGGGCATGTCCTGAAAAAAGTCGTTGATCTCCTGATACTCCAGGACATTTTTCTTCTTCTTGCCCATCTCCAGCAGTTCCGTGAGTTTTTCTGTGAATTTCGCCTTATCCAGCTGTTCCATTCGTTCTCCATCCTTCCATCGCTTGTTTATATTCTATCCTTATTCAAAGGAAATATGCAGGGGCGTATCCCCCCTCTGCAAGCTTTCCAATGCCTTCTTATCCTCCATCAGCTTCATCAGCCCCGCCATATCCGTGGGGGCCAGGTGATCCGACTGCCAGCCGATGCTGCTCTCCTTTAACCGGCACACCACGTCCCGGAAGGCCTGGGCCTTCTCCTCCGCCGTCTGCAGGGGCAGCATCGTGTGAAAGACCGCGGCCACCTGCTTCTGCTCCTCCCCGTCCTGGAAATAGTTGAGGATTCGGGCCGGGTTTACCTCCCCCTCCCGGTGCTGGGCGAAGAGCATCTCCGCCACCTGATGGTACAGGGGGGTGGTGAAATCCTGGGGGCTGATCAGTCCCTCTATGCCCGCAAAAATCCCCGGCTCGTTCACCAGCCAGGTGAGCATCAGCTTCTGGGAAATGTCGTAACCGTTTTGCTTCTCCCGGTTGACCCCGGACTTAGGCTTTGCCGTCTCCCGGACTCCCGCTCCCTTGAGGGCCAGCCGTCCCACCAGCTTCTTTAAGGCCGCAGGGTCCGTCTGGTATCTGCGGGCAATGGCATCAATGTAGTTGGCCCGCTCAATCTCATCCTCGAAGGAGGCCAGCCGCCCCGCCAGCTGGTGGAAAAAGTCCGTCCTCCCCTGGGGATCAGACAGATCGTAATTCATCTCCAGACTTTTGGCCTCAAAGAGAAAGCTGTTCATGCCCTTCTCCAACCGCTCCGCAAACTTCTCCGCCCCGTAGGTTTTGATAAATTCATCCGGGTCCTTGCAGGGGTGCAGGTCGATCACCTTCGTGGAAAGCCCGGCGGCCTTCAGCAGGGGAATGGCCCGCAGGGCCGCCTTGGTGCCCGCCTCATCGCTGTCATACATGATCAGCACCTGGCTTGTGTAGCGCTTCATGAGGCTGGCCTGCTGGGAGGTGAGGGCCGTGCCCAGGGATGCCACCGCGTTGGTAAATCCTGCCTGGTGCATGGAGATCACGTCCATGTAGCCCTCGCAGATAATCAGGTTCTTGGCCCGGGAGGTTCTGGCCAGATTCAACCCGTAGAGGTTCCGGCTCTTATCGAAAATCTTCGTCTCCGGGGAATTCAAATACTTGGGCTTTCCGTCTCCCATGACCCGGCCGCCGAAGCCGATGACCCGGTTGTTCACATCCATAATGGGAAAGATCACCCGGTTCCAGAACTTATCGTACATGCCGTGCTTCTCGTCGGCATTGAAGAGGCCGGATTCCATCAGCACCTCGTCCCCGTAGCCCTTATTCTTCAGATACCGGTACAGATCGTTGGAAAACTTATCCGAGTAGCCCAGCCCGAATTTTTTCATGGTCTCCGGGGAGAGCTGCCGCCCCTTCAGGTATTCCAGGGCCCGCTGCCCCTTCTCGGTGTAGAGCTGATAGTAAAAATATTTGGCCGCCTCCTTGTTGATGGTCAGAAGCAGGGCCTTTCTGTCCGCCTGCTCCTTGGCCTCCCTGGAATACTCAAGCTTCGGCAGCTCCACGCCCGCCCGGTCGGCCAGAAATTTCAAGGCCTCCGGAAAGCTGAAATTTTCGTATTCCATGATAAAGGAAAGCACGTTTCCCCCCGCTCCGCAGCCGAAGCAGTAATACATCTGCTTTCCCGGGCTCACGGAAAAGGAGGGAGACTTCTCATTGTGGAAGGGACACAGGCCAAAGTAGGAGCTTCCCTTTCTCTGGAGCTTCACATAGCCGGAGATCACATCCACAATGTCATTTTTCATTCGTATTTCTTCAATTAAATCTTCGGAGTACCGCATTTGCCCTCCTAATAAATCTCCCAGGACTTAGGTATGAACAGTTCCCGGAATGTATTCATGGAATACTGATCTGTCATACCGGATATGTAATCGCAGACCACCCGCTCCAGGGGCTCCCCCTGGCGGATCAGATTCTGGTATTCTCCGGACATCTTGTCCGGGCGGTCCGTGTAGTAGGTGTAAAGCTTCTTGAGCATCTCCTTGGCTTTACTCTCCTCTGTCTTGGCCTTGGGATTTCGGTATACATTGTCAAACATCAGCTGCCGCAGCTGGGCCATGGCTTCGCCCACCTCCAGGGACATGGTCACGTGGTCCCGCCCCTCGCTGGTGCTGACAATATCGTGAATAAACGTATTCAGGCGCTCCCGGGTGGAGCCCCCCAGCTGCATCCGCAGGGTGATGGGAATGTCATCCTCGCTGATGAGCCCTGCCCTCTGGGCGTCGTCCATATCGTGGTGGATATAGGCAATCTTGTCCGACAGGCGCACCACCTGCCCCTCCAGGGTGGCGGGGCTGCCGCTGGTTCTGTGGTTGCGGATCCCATCCCGCACCTCCCAGGTGAGGTTTAAGCCCTCCCCGTTTTTCTCCAGCCGTTCCACCACCCGGACACTCTGCAGGTAGTGGGCAAAGCCCTCCGGGCAGATGCTGTTCAAGGCGTCCTCCCCCGCATGTCCGAAGGGAGTATGGCCCAGATCATGGCCCAGGGCGATGGCCTCCACCAGGTCCTCATTCAGGGACAGGGCCTTGGCTATGGTTCGGGCGATCTGAGACACCTCCAGGGTGTGGGTCAGCCGGTTCCGGTAATGATCCCCCTGGGGCGCCAGAAAAACCTGGGTCTTGTCCTTCAGCCGCCGAAAGGCCTTAGAATGCAGAATCCGGTCCCGGTCTCTCTGGTAGACCGTGCGGATATCGCAGTGCTCCTCCAGCCTGTCCCTCCCCCGGGATTCCCGGCTGTGGGCGGCGTAGGGGCTTAAGAACTGATACTCCTTCTCCTCATAAGCTTCACGGATGTTCACGGGCAGGCCCCCCTTTCTTTGCTCTGTCTGTCGAGCCGGACCCTTGTCGCGAAGGGCCTCTTAATTATATTATACTGCGCCGCTTTCCTATTTCCTTTTTTCTTTTTCAAAAAATTATGGTTCTGAGGACAAAAAACAGCGGAGCCGGAAAAATTCTCCCGATTCCGCTGTTTTTCTGAAGGGTCAAAATACCCCGTTGGCCACAATGGGCGCCGCGATCACCGTCAGTATACCCGTGGCCACAATGGCCAGGCTGCTCATGGCTCCCTGCAGCTCTCCCAGCTCCAGGGCCTTGGAGGTGCCCACCGCGTGGGCGGAAGCTCCCAGGGCCAGCCCCTGGGCCACCGGATCCTTGATCCGAAACAGCTTGAAGATCCCCGTGGCCATGACGGCTCCGGCCACACCGGTGAGAATCACCACCGCCACGGTGATGGCGGAAATTCCTCCCAGCTCCTCGGTCACGCCCATGGCTATGGCCGTGGTGATGGATTTCGGCAGCAGGGACCTGGCCACCACCGGATCCACCCGCAGCACCCAGGCGAAGGCCACCACCAAGGCCAGGGAAGTGGCGCAGCCCGCCGCCAGACCGCAGAGCACCGCCGCCCAGTGCTCTTTCAGCACCCGTATCTGCCGGTACAGGGGCAGAGCCAGGCAGACGGTGGCGGGAGTCAGCAGATAATTCAGATACTGGGCCCCCTGGTTAAAGGTCGCATAGTCAATCCGAAAAGCCACCAAAAAGCCGATCACCAGAATGATGGCGATCAGCAGCGGATTTAAGACCGCCAGTTTCCATTTGCTTTTGATCCTGACGCCCGCCCAGTAGGCCAGCAGCGACAGGAAAAAGCCAAAATAAGCAGAATTCTGCAGCACCTCGTTCATTTTTTTCTCCCCGCCTTTCTCTTAAGGGCCATCACCGCCTGGACCGCCGCCCCGGTGGCCGCCATCACCAACGCCGTGGACACCAGCACCGTCAGCAGGAAGATGGGCAGATTTCCCGTCACATGGGTATAATTCTCCAGGATTCCCACCCCCGGCCCCACAAAGAGCACCGGCATGATGGCCAGAAGGAATTCCGCCGTCTCCTCGATATGCTTCACCTTAATTACGCCTGTGCACAGACACAGGAATAGAAGCAGCATCCCGTACACACTGCCGGGGACAGGCAGGGGCAGAAAGGCCCGCAAAAGCTCCCCCGCAAAGGTTATGCCGGTGATGATACACATTTGAATCAGGTATTTCATGTTGCCATCCTTTCTCTTGCACCGTTCACACTCGGCTTTCAGTATACTCTATCTCTCCGATAAAATCCACAGTATTCCCCTATAAAAAATTGTTTTTCCCCGCAGAAATTTTTCTCCCACACAATTTTTTCCCTGGGCCGCCTTGACAGCTCCCGGCAGCTGTGCCAGACTAATCAGACAGTATCGGGCCCAGCCGCCCAGGAAAGGAGCTACTCATGGTAAAAAAAACAGCTGCGGATCTCTTCTATGACTTGGCCGGAGGCGCGCTCTACGCCCTGGGAATCTATACCTTCGCCAGCAGCGCGGGCTTCGCCCCGGGGGGCGTCTCCGGGCTGGCCCTGATGGCCAGGCACCTCTGGGGAGTTCCCATCGGCGCTGTCACCCTGCTCTTAAACATCCCTCTCATCCTTTTCAGCCTAAAAATCCTGGGCAAGGCTTTCCTGCTGCGAAGCCTGCGCTCCATGCTTTTCTGCACTTTTTTCCTGGATCTTGTCTTCCCTCTGCTTCCCCCTTACCGGGGCTCCTCCTTCCTGGCGGCTCTGTATTCCGGCCTCTTTACCGGCAGCGCCCTGGCCCTCTTTTACATGCGGGGCTCTTCCTCCGGAGGCATCGACTTTCTCACCCTTTCCCTGAAAACCCTGCGGCCCCATCTCTCCATCGGGACTCTGATGCTCCTGGTGGATCTCTTTATCCTGCTGCTGGGCTGGCCGGTGTTCGGAAATGTGGACGCCGTTCTCTACGGAGCCACGGCCACCTTCGTCACCTCCACGGTCATCGACAAGCTCATGTACCGCAGCGGCTCCGGCAAGCTGGTTCTCATCATTACCTCCCCGGAAAGCTCCGTGGCAGAACAGATCAGCGCCGACTGCGGCCGGGGCTCCACCGCCCTGCTGGCCCGGGGCACCTACACCGGCCGGGACCGGCAGATTCTCCTGTGCGCCTGCTCCCGGCGGGAGGCCTACAAGGTAAAAAGCGCCGCCGTCCGGGCGGACGGCAGCGCCTTTGTCATGGTGCTGGAGACCAATGAAGTATTTGGGGAGGGCTTTCGGAGTCTCTCGTAATTTTTTCGGCCTCCTAAGCCCCGGTCTCCTGCCTGTCCAGCTGGCCGGTGTACCTCCTGATCAGACAGATGACCAGCACCGCCACCGCCGCCTCCGTGAGGGGCATGGCCAGCCATACGGCATCCGCTCCCAGCATCCCGGGCAGCAGGCAGATGAGGAGGCCGCTTATGACCGCTCCCCGCAGCACCGACACCAAAAAGGAGGCCTGCCTTTTCATCAGGGCCTGAAAGTAATACGTAGAAAAAATGTTCAGGGGCAGCAGCAGGAAGGAAATCCCGTAGGTGCGGATGATAGCCGGGGCTATACTCAGCACCTGCTTCGTGGGATTCATGAAAATGTATACAAACCCGTTGGGAAACAGCATAGCCAGAGCTGTCCAGAGAATCCCAAAGGCCCCCACCGAAATCAGGGCATAGCGCAGCACCAGCCGAATCCGTTTCCACTGGCGGGCCCCGAAGTTGATGGAGATAATGGGCTGGGAAGCCTGACCCACGCTGTAGGCGCAGCACTGGACAAAGGTGCTGATATTGACGATAATGCCGTACACCGCCAGGGCGTCTGTCCCCAGATATTTCATAATCTGCCGGTTAAAGAGCATGGTCAAAATCCCCATGGCCGCGTCGATGAAAAAGGTGGGAAATCCTGTGCCGCATATCTCCCCCAGCTTTCTGCCAAATCCCCGGGACAGCTCCAGGCGAAGGCTGTTCTTTGGGGAAAAGAAATGGCTGAGCATCACCGCCAGAGTGATGCAGGCTCCCAGGGCTGTGGCCAATCCTGCCCCCTCCATCCCCATATTCATGGTAAAGACAAAAAAATAGTCCCCAAATACATTAAAAATCCCCCCGGCCAGCACTCCCGCGGTGGCCAGGCCCGGCGCTCCGTCATTGCGCAGAAAGGCAGCCAGCATCTGGTTAAATAAAAAGGCCGGAATCACGAATTTAATGGGCCTTAAGTATTCTCCCGCCAGAGGCAGCAGGGCCTCATCGGCGCCGAAAAGCTCCAGGAGCGGTCTCTCCCCGAAGACAATCAGTCCCCAGCTCACAAGGGCCAAAAGAGCCGTACCCAAAAGAGCCCCGGTGAAATACTGGTTCTCCCCCTGGCCCCGGCCCTTGCCCCGGACAGTGCCAAAGAGCACGGAGCCGCCGATCCCCGTCAGCAGTCCCAGACTGTAGATCAGATTCCAGACCGGCGCCACCACCGCCAGGGCCGCAGTTCCCTCCGGCCCCTGATACTGGCCCACCATGGCCATATCTACCAGCCCATAGATGGAGCTGATCAGCGCGCTGCCGAAGGCGGCAGCCAGATACCGGAAATATAAAGGTTTGATTTTGTTTTGCAATAAATCCATCTTTCGTTCCTCCCACTGATAGAAAAAGCCGGATAATATGCCAGGCATCTCAGCCTGTCACCTTATCCGGCTTACCGTTTCTTCTGAACAGCTTACCTCCGCGTGAGCGAGTCTACTCTACCATAAATACCCGGGAAAGTCAACGCCGGGAACCGGGGCAGGTATTTTTCCTTTTCTTCTCCCTTGCACCGCACAAATCAGAAAAATTTTGGAAAATTAGTTGACGGGTCACTAAGTTAATGCTATAATACTACTTGTCGCTTGGGAAAACAAGCGCATAACTTCATAAGCAGGAGTGCTGGAATTGGCAGACAGGCCAGACTAAGGATCTGGTGGTTGCAAGATCGTGTGGGTTCAAGTCCCATCTCCTGCATACAAAAAGACCCCTGAGACCATGTATATGGCTTCAGGGATTTTTTTGTATGCAGCGAGAAAATATCTCGTATAGATGCTATTTTCTGGCTGCAGCCGCTGTACCAAATCTTTTTCTATTCATTTCTCCTCCGGGGGCACGTCCACGTCCTTAAGCTCCCACTCCCCCTGGGCCTGGAGGATCCTACATTCCTCCCGGTACCTTCTCAATACAGCCTTGCCTCCCCGGTCTCCGGTGAGGGCAAAAAGCTCCGGCAGGTACCTGGCTCCAAAGTAGCAGGGATTTCCCATCTCCTCCCCCCATCCCACCGCAATCAGTCCTCCGGGATTCTCCCGGATACTGGCGAAAAAGCGGCGGATGGTGGCAAGGGAAAGCTCCGGCTGATCCGCCGCGAAGAAGGCGCATCCGGGTTCCGGGGAGCGCAAGATCTCCCTCTCCGGGGAAAATCCCGCTGCCGTAAGCCCGGCCCGGACACTGTAGGAGGCTCCCCTGGGACTTTCAGGACTGTACACGGGAATCACCGGCAGCTCCCGGGATTCTTCCAGAAGCCCCGGGTACTGGCTCACCAGATAGATTTCTATGTCCTCCCCCAGACTCTTCAGCTGCGCCAGCCGCTCCAGCACATGGCGGTAGAGAGGTTTCCCCCGGTAGGAAAAGAGGAGCTTATTCTCCTGCCCCTCCCCCAGCTCCCGGGCCCTGCTGGCAAAACGGCGGCCGTTTCCGGCCGCCATATAAATTACGGGAAGTTTCATTGCTCCTTCTCCAGAAGAGCCATGGCGATCTTCTCGCTGGTGATGGGGAGCTCCCTGAACCAGATGCCCGTGGCGTTGGCTATGGCGTGGGCAATGGCCGGGGAGGGCGTATTGATGACGATCTCGCCGATGGACTTGGCTCCGAAGGGGCCGGTGGGCTCGTAGCTGCTCTCAAATTCCACCTGCAGCCTGCCCATATCCAGCCGGGTGGGCAGCTTATACTGCATGAAGGAATTGTTCTTCAGCCTTCCCTTTTCCGTGTACTGGATATTCTCATACAGGGCCATGCCGATGCCCTGAACGATGCCGCCCTCGGTCTGCACCCGGGCCAAATTGGGATTCACCGGGGTACCGCAGTCCACCACCGCCTTGTAGTCGATGATGTCCACCTGACCGGTAGCCTTGTCCAGCTCAATCTCCACCATGCCCACCATAAAGGGAGGCGGAGACACCGGGGAGCTGTTGCTCTCCG
This sequence comes from Candidatus Egerieimonas intestinavium, assembly GCA_018711815.1. GTDB lineage: Bacteria > Bacillota > Clostridia > Lachnospirales > Lachnospiraceae > Egerieimonas > Egerieimonas intestinavium. The sequence goes on along the minus strand of DVHU01000115.1, from coordinate 21,836 downwards.
TCACCTGGAAGCTGCTGTTATTTCCGCACATAAATTTTGTAGCCAGCTCTGCCAGAGAAATCTGCCGCCCGCTGGCCGGATGGGTCACCGCCTTTCCGCTAAACTCCAGCTCCTCCGCCGGCAGGGCCAGGGCCTCCGCCGCTTTCATAAGGATCTGCTCCTTCAATTTCCCGCAGGCCTTCTCCACCGCTTTCCCGGTGATATAGGTGGTGCTGGAGGCGTAGGATCCGGAGTCATAGGGGGAAATATCCGTGTCCGCGCTGAACACCATGATGTCCTCCACATCACAGTCCAGGCAGTCCGCGGCCATCTGAGCCAGAATCGTGTCGGAGCCGGTCCCCATATCCCCGGAGCCCACGGTAAGATTGTAGAGGCCGTCCTCGGACAGGCGGATGGTGGCGGAGCCCACATCCACCCCGGAGATACCGGAGCCCTGCATGGCCATGGCCACGCCCACACTCCTCACCTTGCCGTTGCCCATATCCCTGCAGGGATATTTCTCCTTCCAGTTCATCAGCTGGCTGCATCGGGCCATGCAGCGGTCCAGGGCGCAGCTGTTGGCCGGCTCGTTATAGTAGGCGGGCATAATCTGCCCCTCCCGGACCATATTTTTCTCCCGCAGCTCCACCGGATCCATGGCCAGCTTCATGGCCAGCTGATTCACCGCCGACTCCACAGCGAAGATTCCCTGGGTGGCGCCGTAACCCCGGTAGGCCCCGGCGGACATTACGTTGGTGTACACCACGTCGTAGGCGAAGCGATGGGCCTCCAGGGATCCGTACAGAGGAATGGACTTGTGGCCGGAGAGCCCCACTGTGGTGGGCCCGTGCTCCCCGTAAGCTCCCGTGTTGGACAGGGTATACAGGTCGATGGCCCGGATTTTTCCATCCCGGTTCGCTCCCAGCCGCACATGCATCTCCATCTCGTGCCGGGGGCTGGAGGCAATCTGGGACTCTTCCCGGCTGAAAATCATCTTGGAGGGTTTTCCCGTTTTCCAGGTGACGAAGGCGGGAAAGACCTCGGCCACCACCGTCTGCTTGGCTCCGAAGCCGCCGCCGATCCTGGGCTTGCTGACCCGGATCTTGGACTTGGGAATCCCCAGGGCGTTGGAGATGATCCGGCGCACATGGAAAACGATCTGGGTGGAGGAGAAAATATTCAGCCTTCCATAGGTGTCCAGATAGCACTCCGTCCTGAAGGTCTCCATCATGGCCTGCTGGTTGGCCAGGGTGTGATAAGTCTCATCGATGACCACATCACAGTCCGCCAGCACCGCCTCCACGTCCCCCTCGCCGGATACATCGCTGGCGCAGAGATTTCGTTTATTGTCGGCCCCCACCTGACAGAGGGCTTTCCAGTTATCCTCCGGGTGAACCAAAATGGCATTGTCCTTGGCCGCCCGGAAATCCAGCACCGGCTCCAGCACCTGGTAGCGGACCTTGATAATCTTCAGGGCCCGGTCCACAGCTTTCTCATTTTCCCCGGCCACAATGGCCACCGGGTCTCCCACGTAGCGCACATGGCGGTCCAGGATCAGCCGGTCATAGGGGCTGGCCTCCGGATAGGTCTGTCCGGCCATGGTGAAGCGGTTCTGGGGCACGTCCTCCCAGGTGTAGATGGCCTCTATGCCGGGAACCTTTTTTGCCGCCTCTGTCTTAATTTCTTCCACCAGGGCGTTGGCGTGAGGGCTTCTTAAGACCTTCACAATCAGACAGTCTGGCCGCGCCAGATCATCCATGAAAACCGGTTTGCCCAGAAGCAGGGACATGGCGTCCTTCTTCCGCACCGGATGATTTACGTATTTCATGCTCTCCCGCCTCCTTCCTTCCACTCCAGAAAGGCCCGGATTCCCCGCAGCTGTCCCTCGTAGCCGGAGCAGCGGCAGAGATTTCCCGCCAGATACGTTAAGATTTCCTGGTCTGTGGGCCGGGGATTTTCCCGGAACAAGGCCAGGGCATTCATCACAAAGCCGGGGTTACAGAATCCGCACTGCTCCGCCCCCTGATCTGCGATAAAGGCGGCAAATTCGGCGGCCTCCTCCTGGAGTCCCTCCAGGGTATCCACCCGGCGGCCCTCCGCCCGAGCCGCCAGCACAGAACAGGAAAGCACCGGCTTTCCGTCCAAAAATACCGTGCAAAGCCCGCAGTTGCTGGTGTCGCAGCCCCGCTTCACGCTGTGGCAGCCGTGGGCCCGAACAAAGTCCAGCAGCACCAGGTCAGGACTGATCTCCTCCTGGATTTTCTTTCCGTTTAAGGTCACTGTCAGCTTCAAAGCTCCCTCACCGCCCTTTCTGTCAGCACCCGGCACAGGTGCCTTCTGTATTCCGCCTGAGCTCTCATATTGGAACCCACGGGTATCCTGTCGGCGGCATACCTGCCGAAATCCTCCGCTCCCTGAGCGGCGCCGCCCTCCAGAATTTTCTCCTGATCTCTTAAGAGCACTGCCCGTCCGGGTCTGGCTCCCACGGCCACCTGATACTGTCCCTCCAGACAGACCGCGCTCACCGCCAGCACCGGGAAATCCGTCCTGGTGTTCCTGTGGCTTACATAGCAGCAGCGCGCCGGCCTCTTCTTCAGGATCAGCCGCACCAGAATATCTCGGTCTGCCCGGCGCCGGGCGAACTCCTCCAGGGGCATGAGCCCTCCCTGGTAAAGCTCCACCCAGGTGTCCAGGGCCAAAAACATGGTCAGCACATCCGAAAAGCCAAAGCGTCCCCAGATGCTGCCCCCCACCGTGGCCAGGTTCCGGAACTGAACCCCCACAATATGGCGCAGGCTCTCCCCCAGAGCCCCCTGGGTGTACGCCCCCAGTCCCTGGTGCTCCTCCAGCTGCCGCAGAGTCACCATGGCGCCGATGGAAAATTCCTCCGGACTCTCCTCTATGGTGTCAAGTCCCAAACCGCTCAGATCAATGGCCGTCTGGATGTTAAAATTGCTAAGGCGCATCCAGAGCATGCCTCCGATGACGCGGCTGCTCTTCTTCTGATTCAGCTCATAGGCTTCCTCAAGGCTCTCCGCCCTCACGTAATTTTTTATGGTCAGCAATGCTTTTCCCTCCAAATCAATGTGTTTCCCTCCGGCGTCTCGGCCAGAGTAATCTGTTCCCCATAAAGCTCCTTTAAATCCCTCTCCATTCTCCGGTCAAAATCCTCCCGGCGGGAATCCAGGGAGTCCAAAAGCCGGTGTCCGGAAAGCAGCAGAAGCTGATCCCCGTACCGGTAGGCCAGAGTGGGGTCGTGAATACTGATCAGGGCCCCGGTGCCCGTCCGGGCTGTATAATCCCGCAGGCGCTCCAAAAACTGGTGCTGGCGCCGGTAATCCAGGCTGGCGGTGGGTTCATCCAGAAGCATCCAGGCCGCCTCCTGGGCCCGGGCTCGGGCCAGATAGACCAGCCGCCTCTCTCCGCCGCTCAGCTCCTCCAGCCGCTTTCGGGCCAAATGGGAGATCTCCAGCTCCTCCAGGGCCTGCCGGGCCTTATCATAGTCGCCCTTCCCGGGCTGCCGCAGAATTCCCAGGTAGGGATTGCGGCCCATGACCACAAACTCCTCCGCCGGGCACTGGAGATTTCCTCCTGTCTCCTGGGGCACGTAGGCCAGGATTCTGGCCCGCTGGCGGCTGTTCATTTCCTCCAGCCTTCTGGGCCGGGCTGACTCCCTTTCGGCCCCTCCCCCCTGGCCCTCTTCCTGCGCCCCTTCCGAAGAGCTCTCTTCCACCCAGATCTCCCCGGCCCGGGGCCGGACAAACCCCAGCAGGGTTTTCAGCAGAGTAGTCTTTCCGGCCCCGTTTTCCCCCAGCAGCATCACCAGCCCCGGGGGGCAGGAAAAGGTTACCTCCTGCAGGATGGCCTTTCCCCCCAGCTCCACCTGCAGATCCTTTACACAAAGCCTCACAGCAGCTCCTCCCCCTTTCTCTTGCGGAAATAGAGGGCTGCCACCAGACAGGCGGCCCCGATCACAGAGGTTAAGATACTGATGGGAATCTCCGCCTGGCTTAAGGACCGGGCCAGCAGATCCGCCCCCAGCAGCAGAGCGCCGCCCCCCAGCAGGCAGATGCTGAAATTCTCCTTCATATCCTGGCCGAAAAACAGCTGAACCATGTGGGGCACAATGAGGCCGATCCAGGAGATCACCCCGGTGACGGAGACCACCGCCGCCGTCAGCAGGGTGGCGCAGAGAATACTAAAAAGCTTCATTCGCCCGGCCCTCATCCCCAAACTTCTGGCTTCCTCCTCCCCCAGGGAGAGGATCCGCAGCTGAAACCGCAGCAGGTACAGGGCTGCCATGGGCAAAAGCAGCAGGGGCAGGCCCGTCCGCACGTCCTCCCAGTGAATGGTGTGGAAGCTTCCCATCAGCCAGTAGTCCATGGAGGGCAGCTGGCTGGTGGGATCGGCGCTGTACTTCATCAGCATAATCATGGATTCCGCCAGGGAACCCACCACAATGCCCGAGAGCAGCAGGCCGATATTTCTCCTGCTGCCCACCAGGCTGGCCAGACCCAGGGTCAGACCCACCGCCAGCAGGCCTCCCCCCAGGGCAAAGAGCTGAATGCGCGCCGCTCCGCCCCCCAGAAGGATAGCCGCCACCGCCCCGGCGGAGGCCCCTCCGCTGACCCCCAGCACATCAGGGGCCACCAGGGGATTCTGAAAGAGGTTCTGGTAAACCATCCCGGACAGGGACAGGGCCATCCCTGCCAGAGCAGCAAAAAAAGTTCTGGGCAGACGGATTTGCCAGAATACGCTGACCTTCATCCCATCCTCCATGGCGCCGGTCAACATCTCCCAGAGATCCCTCAGGGAGAGGGGATACCGGCCCACGCAGCAGGACAGCAGCACGCAGGCTATAAAAATCACCATCATAATCCAGAACTTTTTTTTCTTCATGTAAAATCCTCCGACCCTGTCTACAGACCCAGCTGCTCCTCAGTCACGTCGATGTCAAAGAAGGTCTGGTAGAAGGATTTTGCCTCCTCCACATACTCCTCCTCCGAGTAAAGGTCCGGATGCAGCTTCTGGGTCAGCCACAGCACGCCCAGCACAGAGGACGGTGTGGGATAATCCCAGGGCTCAATCTCAGAGGGGAAGGTGTAGATCTTGTCTTCTTTTACGGCTGTCATTTCAGCCAGGGCGCTGTCCTGGCGAATATCATCCAGGGTATACTCCGCGTAGCTCACCGGGAACATATACTCTGGATTCCACTCCAGCAGCTGCTCCGCCGAGATGTCCTGCCAGTAGCCCTCCTGAAGATCCGCGGACACATTTACGCCGCCGGCCATCTCAATCAGGTCATTCTGGTACATCTTGGAGGTACAGGTGGAAAGGTAGGAGGACCCGCTGGGGAGATAAACCAGGGGCTTGTCCTCCAGGTCAACCGTCAGCGCCTGCATCTGCTCCATGGAATCTCTGTAGTAGGAAAGAAGGGCCTCTCCCTTCTCCTCCTGACCGCAGAGCTGGGCCAGAAGCTCAACGCAGCTCTCAAAGTCCTCCTGAGTCTCGGGATTCACCACGAAAACCGGGATGTCCAGAGCCTCGAAGGACGCCGCGCTCTCCTGAAGCTTCAGGGGAATGATGACCAGATCCGGCTCAAGAGCTGCCGTCTCCTCCACGTTGATCCCCTTGCCGCTTCCCACTGCGGGAAGCTCCAGAAGCTGGGGCGCTGCCAGCTTGTAAAGCTCTCGGGTGTCTGCCTTCATCTCGATGCCCACCAGACTGTCCTCACAGCCCAGGGCAATCAGCGTAGCGGTGCTGATATAATAGGTGGATACGATCTTCTGGGCCGGGGCCTCCAGGGTCACTGTGCGTCCCGCCTGGTCCGTCACGGTGATCTCTGAGCTCTCCTCCTGAACCGGAGCCTCCGTGGCCGTGGGGGCCTCTGTGGCTGTGGGCGCCGGGGTGGCCTCGCCGCTCTTATCCGTCTCCTTGCTGCCGCAGCCTGCGAATGCAGACACAAACAGGACCCCTGCCAAAAGCAGGCTAACCTGTTTCTTCCAGAACTTTGTTTTCATCTTAGTTGTTTTCTCTCTCCTTTTCTTTTGGTAATACAATGTTTAACACAATCGCCATAAAGGCTGCAGGTACGATGCCGGAGCCGCCGAAGATCAGCTGCACTGCCTCCGGAAGCTTGGCCAGAATGCCTGTGGTGGCTCCGATGCCGTAGCCCAGTCCCAGGGCCACGGAAACGATGGTAATATTTCTTCCGGTCAGGGGCTCCCTGGTAATCAGCTGAATACCGCTGACTACGATGGAAGAAAACATCATCACCGCAGCTCCTCCCAGCACGCTCTGGGGCATGATGGAAATCAGCGCCGCCAGCTTGGGAAAGAGGCCGCAGAGCACCAGGAAGATGGCTCCCGTGGCCAGGGCGAACCGGTTTACCACCTTAGTCATGGCCACCAGACCTACGTTCTGGCTGAAGGAAGTGTTGGGCAGCACGCCGAACACCGCCGCCAGGCTGGAGCCCAGTCCGTCGCAGATGACGCCGCCGGAGAGCTCCTTGTCAGTAGCCTCCCGACCCATACCTCCCTCAGTAACGCCTGAGATATCTCCCACCGTCTCCACGGCGGTGACGATGAACATGATCATCACCGGGATGATGGCCCGCCAGTCAAAGACCAGCTTCACCGGCATCAGTTTAGGCACTGCGAACCAACTGGCCTCCGCCACCTTGTCCCAGTTTAACACCCAGGCCTTGGTGTACTCGGTTCCGTCGGCTCCCACAGCGGTGGTGGGCAGCACCATAGCCATAACTGTAGAAAGGATGTAGCCAACAATGATCCCAATTAAAATTGAGGATATGCTGGTCATCCCCTTAGTGCCGTGCTTTAACACGATGATCACCACCATCACCACCAGGCCCAGCAGCAGATTTTCCGCGGAGCCGAAATCCTGGGCAGTGTTGCCTCCCCCGAAGGAGTTGACGCCCACGGCGATCAGGGACAGACCGATGGAAAGCACCACCGTTCCGGTGACCACCGCCGGGAAAAATCTCCGCAGGGGCTTCAGGCAGAGTCCCAGGATACCCTCAAAGATTCCTCCCAGGATCGAGGCGCACATAATGGCGCCGTAGGCGACAATCCCGCCTCCCATGGTGGCCACCACGCTGTTGAACACACCGATGAAGCCTGAGCTGGTTCCCATGATGATGGGCACCTTTCCGCCCACCGGTCCGATGGCAAAAAGCTGTACCAAGGTTACAATGCCGGCAATCAGCATAGCATTCTGCAGCAGGGTTACCTGCAAATCTGCAAACTCTGTTCCCGCACCCAAGCCGCAGGCCCCGGTAATCACCAGAATGGGGGTAAGATTTCCCACAAACATGGCCAGCACATGCTGCAGTCCCAGAGGAATTGCCTTTTTCAGTGGGAGCTTTCCGTAAAAATCATATTCCGCTCCTTTTGCATATTCCTTTTCCATATTTTCTCCTTTTTTCTTCTGTATATATTCCGGACATACATGGCTAGTATAACTTTTTTTTATACTCTTGTACAGCTTTTTTTTCATTCTTTTCCTCTCTCCGTCATAATTTTTCCCATCCCTGCATATACTGGGATGATCGTCAAGAAGGAGTATTCCCTTATGCTGGTACTCTATTTTTCCGGCACCGGCAACACCCGCTATCTGGCCGAGGCCTTCGCCCGGCAGATGCAGGCCCCCTGCCACTCCATCGAGGAGCCCCTGAACTTCCGCCGCCTTCTGGAGGAGCACAATCCCATCGCTGTCTGCTACCCCATCTACTGTTCCGGCATTCCCCGGCTCATGCGGCAGTTCGCCGCCGCCCACCGGCAGCAGTTTCTGGGCAAGCAGGTGATCATCTTCTGTACCCAGATGCTCTTCTCCGGCGACGGGGCCCGGGCCTTCACCGACCTGTTCCCCGACAGCTGGTTCACCCCCATCTGCGGGGAGCACTTCTTCCTTCCGGGGAATCTGTGCAACGTGCTCCCCCGGTGGACCTACGGCCCTCTGCTGCAGCGCTGGGAGCGGCGGCGGCTGTGGAAAAAACTGGTGCGCACCTGCGACGGTCTCCTCTCGGGCCATCCGCCCCTGCGGGGCTTTCACCCGCTCTCCCGAAGGCTGGGCCAATGGCAGAGAAATTACCTGCCCGCCGCCGAGAGCCGGGCCTCCTCCGGGGTCATGGTCAACAGCGACTGCACCGGCTGCGGCGCCTGCGTCCGCAGCTGCCCCGTGGGAAACCTGAAGAAGGAGGGGGACTTCATCCTGCCCCAGGACAGCTGCATGTTCTGCTACCGCTGCGTAAATCTCTGCCCCAAAAGGGCCATCACCGTGGCCTACCGAAAGCCCGTGGTCAGCCAATACAAAGGACCGCTGCCCTAAGACAGCGGTCCTTTGTCAATTATCTGAAAAGCTTCTCATAGATGGGGAAGCAGTCGAAGGTGGCGAAATAATCCCTGGGTGTCTCCGCCCGGCGGATGATCTGATAGCTTCCATCCTCCTTCAGCAGCACCTCCGCAGATTTCAGTTTTCCGTTATAGTTGTATCCCATGGCAAATCCGTGGGCTCCCGTGTCGTGGATCACCAACAGATCGCCCCGGTCAATCTTCGGCAGCATCCGGTCGATGGCAAACTTATCATTGTTCTCACAGAGGGATCCCGTCACATCATACTTGTGATCGCAGGGGGCGTCCTCCTTGCCCATCACCGTAATGTGATGGTAGGCCCCGTACATGGCCGGGCGCATGAGGTTCACCGCACAGGCATCGCAGCCGATATACTCCTTGTGGGTGTGCTTCTCGTGGATGGCCTTAGTCACCAGGCAGCCGTAGGGTCCGGTCATGAAACGGCCCAGCTCCGTGTAGATGGCCACATCCCCCATACCTGCGGGAGTCAGCACCTGTTCGTAAACCTTTCTCACACCTTCGCCGATGACCCGGATGTCATTGGGTTCCTGATCGGGCTTGTAGGGGATTCCGATTCCCCCGGAGAGATTGATGAAGGAAATGTGGGCTCCGGTCTCCTGCTTCAGCTTCACGGCCAGCTCAAAGAGCTGCTTGGCCAGCATGGGATAGTACTCGTTGGTCACCGTATTGCTGGCCAGGAAGGCGTGGATGCCGAAATTCTTCACACCCTTGCCCTTTAAAATCCGGAAGGCCTCGAAGATCTGCTCCGTGGTCATGCCGTACTTGGCATCCCCGGGATTATCCATGATCCCGTTGCTGATCTTGAAGACTCCCCCGGGATTGTACCGGCAGCTGATGGTCTCCGGGATTTCCCCGATGACCTGTTCCAGAAAATCAATGTGGGTGATGTCGTCCAGGTTGATGATGGCCCCCACCTTCTTTGCATACCGGTAATCCTCCGCCGGGGTGGCGTTGGAGGAAAACATAATCTGTTCCCCGGTGCAGTCCAAGGCCTGAGCCAGCATCAGCTCCGTCAGGGAGGAACAGTCGCAACCGCAGCCGTACTCCTGCAGAATCTGGATCAGATAAGGATTGGGGCAGGCCTTCACAGCGAAGTATTCCCGAAAACCCGGATTCCAGGCGAAGGCCTCCTGCAGAGCCTTGGCGTTTTCCCGGATTCCCTTCTCATCGTAGAGGTGGAAGGGGGTGGGAATTTCTTTTTCAATCTCTCTGAGCTTCTCAAGAGTTACAAAGGGTTTCTTTTCCATAATGTTCTCCTCGTACTTTATCTATATCTGTTCTGTCTTATTTTGCCTCAATTACGTGCATCATGTTGGTGATGGCTCCCTCTCCGGTAACCACGTTGGTGGCCGGATCACCGGCGGTAAATACTACCATATCGCCCTTCTTCACCAGCTTATCCCGCTTGGCGATATACATGGCGTGGGAAATGATATTTTCCGTAGTATCCTCCTCGTAGCCCACTAAAGGCCGCACGCCCCAGTAGAGCTGCATCTTCCGCAGGGCCCAGTCGTTGGGGGACACCGCGTAGATGGGCACCTTGGGCCGGAAATTGGAAATTAGCCGGGCCGTCTGTCCGGATACCGTGGGCGTGATGATGCAGGCGGCCTTGATGTTGATGGCTGTCTCCACCGCAGCCTTTCCCACAGCTCCCGCCACGTTGGCGGTTCCCATCAGGGACTTGTAGCCCTCGATAAACCACTGGTAATCCAGGTAGGGCTCCGAGGACTCGGCGATGGAAACCATCATTTTCAGCGCCTCCACCGGATACTTGCCCATGGCAGTCTCTCCGGAGAGCATGATGGCATCTGTTCCGTCGTAGATGGCGTTGGCCACGTCCGTCACCTCCGCCCGGGTGGGACGGGGATTTCTGATCATGGAATCCAGCATCTGGGTGGCGGTGATTACCGGCTTATACTGGCGGTTGCACTTCTGGATGATGGTCTTCTGCACATGGGGCACCTCCTGGGGCGGGATCTCCACGCCCAGGTCTCCTCTGGCCACCATCACGCCGTCGGAAGCCTTGATGATCTCATCAATATTGTCCACGCCCTCGGCGTTCTCAATCTTGGCGATGACGCCGATCTTCTCGCCGCCGTTCTCCCGGAGGATAGCCTTGATCTCATCGATGGCAGCGCTGGTGCGCACGAAGGAGGCCGCGATAAAATCAATACCCTGACTGATGCCGAAGAGGATATCCTCCCGGTCCTTCTCGGTGATGGCCGGAAGATTCACCTTCACGTTGGGCATGTTGATTCCCTTCTGCTGACCCAGCTCTCCGCCGTTTACCACCCGGCAGATCACGTCAGTCTCCTGAACCTCCACCACCTCCAGGGCAATCAAACCGTCGTCGATGAGGATGGTATTTCCCGGAACCACATCCTTGGGCATGTCCTCATAGGTCTGGCTGCAGATCTTGTTATTTCCCACCATATCTCTGGTGGTCAGGGTAAAGGTCTCTCCCTCGGTGAGGGTAACCTTCTTTCCTCCCTCCAGAAGTCCGGTGCGGATCTCCGGCCCCTTGGTATCCAGCAGGATAGCCACCGGGCGCTTCTGCTCCTTGCGCACCGCTTTTAAGAGGTCCATTCTGGCCTTCTGCTCCTCATGGGTTCCATGGGAGAAGTTGAACCGGGCCACATCCATGCCGTTTTTCACCAGCGCGGTCATGATCTCCCGATTGTCAGTGTTTGGTCCCATGGTACAGACGATTTTTGTTTTTTTCATAGCTCTCTATTCCTTTCTACTTCACATGTTCGTGAGTAAATAAATGATCCTGACAGTACTCGTAATTTCCGTTGCACTTGGAACAGAAACGAAATTCCAATGTGGGATCGTCCAGCTCCGTGCGGCCGCAGACGGCGCACTTGTGTCTGGCCTGCCCCGGCTTCGCCTGGCTCTGCTGAACCGCCCGGGCGTAGGTCTTTCTCCTGCGCACCTCCTTGGGGTTATAGCGGCGCCAGTTTCTTCCCAGCAGGAAGAACACCAGCACGTTGGCCAGGGAGCAGATGATTACCACCCGGGTGGCCCAGTTGCCTTTTACCAGATCCACAGCCACATACACCAGCTGAATCACCGCCAGCCACTTCATCTTGATGGGAATGATAAACATCAAGAGCACCTGGGTCTCCGCGTAGGTTAGGGCAAAGCCCAGCAGAAGGGACAGGCTGACGTAATAGGTGGAAAAAGCGCTTCCCACCAGCGCCGGAAGTCCGTAGATGGCGTAGAACACGCCGTAGAGGATGAAGGCCCCCACCGCCGTCATGAACATTCCGAAGAAAATATACAGATTGTAGAGGAAATCTCCCCAGGTTCTCTCTAAAGTGCCGCCGATGGAGTAATAGAAAAACAGCATGATCAGGGTCCAGATATCGGCCCTTCCCGGCGGTACCAGCACCCAGCTCACCAGCCTCCACACCTGCCCCTTTAGAATGTAATAGGGCTCCAGAGTCAGGTAGGACAGGGCCTGGGGCGCCAGATACGCCAGCAGATAGCCGACCACATAGGTGATGATGATGTACTGGGTCAGATGAGAGATGGCGTGTCTCCCGAATTTTCGCTGCATCTTGTTAAGAAAGCTCATAGCATCTCCTTTTCAAACGGTTGTCCCCCTCTGCCTTCAGGTATCAGAACAAATCCTTCTTCCGGAAAATCAAGGCCACAATGCCCGACAGCAGCAGGGAGAAGAAGATCACAAAGACAAACCCCCAGGGACTCCCGGAAAAGGGCATCCCCTTGCTGTTTAAGTTCATGCCGTAGGCGCTGAAAATCATCGTGGGTATGGACATGACGATGGTGACCGTGGCCAAAAACTTCATGACAATGTTCAGGTTATTGGAGATTACCGAGGCAAAGGCGTCCATGGTGCCGCTCAGGATGCCGCTGTAAATATTGGCCATCTCGATGGCCTGCTTATTCTCAATAATAACATCCTCCAGAAGCTCCGTATCCTCCGGATACTGCTTGATGCTCTCCACCTTCAGAAGCTTCTCCAGCACCACCTCGTTGGAGCGCAGAGATGTGGTGAAGTACACCAGGGATTTCTCCAGCTCCAGCAGCTCAATCAGCTCCTGATTTCTCTGGGATTTGTGAAGATTTCTCTCCACCTGCTCGCTCTTCTTGTCAATCTGCCGCAGATAGTGCAGGTAAATGGAGGCGTTTTTATACAGAATCTGCAGGATGAAACGGGTTCTCTTGTAGGTGAAAAAGTCCCTGACCCGCCCGTCCATGAAGGTCCTGAGCACCGGCGTATCCTCCAGGCACACGGTAAAGATCAGCTCGTCAGTGATAATGATGCCCATGGGGATGGTGCCATACCAATCCTTATCATTTCTCTCCTCGATCATGGGGATGTCCACAAGAATCAGGGTGTAATTGTCCTCCACCTCGATACGGGAGCGCTCCTCCTCATCCAGCGGCGCCCTCAGATGATCCACATCTATCTGAAACTGCTCCGCAATCTCGGATATTTCTGTGGCCGTGGGGTCGGTCAACGCAATCCAGCTTCCCTCCTGGGCCTCGCTGATCTGATGCACGTTTCCGTCGTTGGTCCGGAAAATCCTTACCATAATACCCACCTCCTGTTCTCTAGTTTTTAAGGCAATTCTACCCATTTTCAAAAGTCTATCTCATTATAAAACCTGCCCTGCGGTTTGTCAAACAATTTACGGACAGTTTACAAAAGCTGACCCTTCCGCTATAATGTTACTATCATTTACGATTTGCGAGGATATATTATGGCTGGTTCAACATTTGGCACACTTTTTAAGATTACTACCTGGGGAGAGTCCCACGGCAAGGCCATCGGCGTAGTGGTGGACGGCTGTCCTGCAGGCCTTGCCCTCTGCGAGGAGGATATTCAGCTTTACCTAAACCGCCGGAAGCCCGGGCAGAGCCGGTTTACCACCGCCCGCAGCGAGGCGGATCAGGTGCAGATTCTCTCGGGCGTCTTCCAGGGACGCACCACCGGCACCCCCATCTCCCTGCTGGTACCCAACCAGGATCAGCGTTCCCGGGATTACGGGGATCTGGCCGCCTGCTACCGACCGGGGCACGCGGACTATACCTACGATCAGAAATACGGTTTTCGGGATTATCGGGGCGGCGGCCGTTCCTCCGGCCGGGAGACCATCGGCCGGGTGGCGGCGGGAGCTATCGCCTGCCGGCTGCTCTCCCAGCTGGGGATCACCCTCAATGCCTATACCTGGTCCATCGGCGCCGTGACCTGCTCCTCCTATGATCAGGATGAGATTTTCCGCAATCCTTTATACATGCCGGATGCGGATGCCGCCCGCCGGGCTCAGGAATTGCTCCAGGGCTGCATGAGCCGCTGCGACTCCGCCGGGGGCGTCATCGAATGCCGGGCCCAGGGACTTCCCGCAGGCCTGGGCGATCCGGTCTTTGACAAGCTGGACGCCCGGCTGGGACAGGCCATCTTCTCCATAGGGGCGGTGAAAGGGGTGGAGATCGGGGACGGCTTCGGCGCCGCCCTCTCCTGCGGCACCGCCAACAACGACGATTTCCGCGTGAACTTAAAAGGCCAGGTGGAAAAATGCTCCAACCACGCCGGAGGCATCCTGGGGGGCATCAGCGACGGCAGCACTCTGATTCTCAGGGCGGCAGTGAAGCCCACCCCCTCGGTGGCTGCGGATCAGCCCACAGTCACCAGCGACGGCCAGGAGAAGATGCTCTCCATCAAGGGCCGCCATGATCCGGTGATCGTTCCCCGGGCTGTGGTGGTGGTGGAGGCCATGACCGCACTGGTGCTGGCGGACGCCCTGCTCACGGGCATGGGCGCCCGGATGGAATATCTGGAAAAGATCTGGAAAAAATAAACTAAAAAGATATGCCGAGCATACAAAAAAGCTATCCCCCGTCTCTTTGATGAAGGATAGCTTTTCGTTTATAAAATAGCTTCTACTAATTCTTTTGTGTATCTATGTTTAGGATGAAAGATAACTTCGTCCGGAATCCCCTCCTCCACAATCCTGCCATCCTTCATCACCAATACCCGATGGCAAAACTGCTGTACCAATGCTAAATTGTGGCAAATAAAAAGATAGGCAATTCCCTTTCCTTCCCTGAGCTGTCCCAGCAGCTCTATGATCTGCTGCTGCACCGTCACATCCAGGGCACTGGTGGCCTCATCACAGATCAAAAGTTTTGGGGAAATAGCCAGCGCCCGGGCGATGGCCGCCCTCTGACACTGGCCGCCGCTCACCTGGTGGGGATATCGCTTTGCGTATTCCGCCGGCAAGCCGCACCGGGTCAGCAGCTCCCCCACCTGCCTCTTCGTCTCCTCCTTTGATTTCCCGCTATTTCTTAGGCTTTCTCCGATACCGTCCCCCAGGGTACGGCGAGGATCAAAGGAGCTGACCGGGGACTGGAAGACCATCTGAAACTGTCGGTAGGCCTCCCGAAGCTTCCTTCCCTTTAAATGAGTGATCTCCTGGCCATTTAAGAAAATTTCTCCGAAATCCACATCCAAAAGCCGGAGGATGGCCTTGACCAACGTGCTCTTTCCGGAACCGGATTCCCCCACAATCCCCAGGGTCTCTCCGGCGCCCAGCTGAAAGCTCACATGATCCACAGCCACCAGATCATTCTTTCCCCGTCCCGCAAAGGTTTTTGTCAGATTTTTTACTTCCAGAATCGGCTGTGTCATTTATCTCCTCCTAAGCTTCGGCACTGCCGCCAAAAGCTTCCTGGTATACTCTTCCTTCGGCTCTTTTAGTATCTGGCCGACAGGCCCATACTCCACCGTCTTCCCTCCCTGGAGAACCAGAACCTTGTCCGCCATGACTGACACTACGCCAATATCATGGGTCACAAGGATAATTGCCGTCTTATACAGCTCTCTCATCAACAGCATTTCCTCCACCACCTGCCGCTGCACCGCCACATCCAAGGCGCTGGTGGGTTCATCCGCCAGCAAGACAGCCGGATTCATCAGCATCGCAAGAACAATCCCTATGCGCTGGTTCATTCCGCCGGACAACTCAAAGGGATAGCTTTTCAAAATCCTCTCCCCGTCTCTGAAGCCCAGTTTTTTTAGAAGCTCCA
This sequence comes from Candidatus Egerieimonas intestinavium, assembly GCA_018711815.1. Lineage (GTDB taxonomy): Bacteria > Bacillota > Clostridia > Lachnospirales > Lachnospiraceae > Egerieimonas > Egerieimonas intestinavium. The sequence goes on along the minus strand of DVHU01000115.1, from coordinate 6,408 downwards.
GCGCTCTTCCGTCTGTCTCCTCCCGGGTCAGGCTTTCGTGAGCGGCCATGCTCTCATACACCTGGCTCCCAATGGTCCGGATAGGACACAGGGAACCTGCGGAGTCCTGAAAAATCATACCGATTCCGGCTCCCCGAATTTTCCTCATCTCCTTCTCCGAAAGCTCGGGAAGATTTTTCCCCCAGAACCAGATATCGCCCTTTGTCACGACACCGCTATGGCCTAAAATGCCCAAAGCTCCTTTGACAATCGTACTTTTCCCGCTGCCGGATTCCCCTACGATTCCCAGAATCTCACCTGGCTGCAGAGAAAAGCTGACATTTTCCACCGCTTTCCTCTCTCCATAACAGATCTCCACAGAATCGTAGACTAATAGTTTTTCCATAAAAGCTCTCCCTATCTGTCCCTGATCCCTTTAGGCCATATCCAAATCCACGGTTATCTCGTAATAATCGCAGGGATGGGCTACCAGGCCAGTGACCGTGGACTGCGCAATCATACTCATGCGCAGGTGGGAGCAGAATACAAAGGCGTTGTCATCCAGAATGATCTGCTGCATCTGTATGCCCAGCTCTTCCCGCTTCTCCTTATCAAAGGTCAGCTTCATCTGCGCCGCCAGCTCCTCCAGCTGATCGTTGTGGTAGTGCCCGTCGTTATTGCTGGAGCTGTCCAGACACCGCAGGGTAAAGAAATACTCCGGATCCCCGGTGGGTGCCGTCACCAGGGCGCTGACATAGATATCCCAGGCGCTGCTGTCCACCCGGATGCTATTGTGATCCGCTGTATTATTGACCTCCACCGCGAACCCGATATCCCCCAGGGTGGCCTGAGCAGCCTCCGCCAAAAGCGGCTGTTCCTGGCGGCTGGGATACGTCAGCCAGCGCAGGGTCAGCTTCTTCCCATCCTTCTCGCGGATTCCGTCACCATCAGAGTCTACCCATCCTGCTTCCTCCAGCACCTTCTTTGCCCCTTCCGGATCATAGCTTTCCGTGGTCACCACATCACCGCCGAAGGAAAAATTGTCCGGGTATACGCCTACCGCCGCATAACCATTTCCATTCAAAAGGGTCTCCACAAAGCCTTCTTTGTCAATTCCCATAGCAATGGCTTTGCGGACAGCCGGATCACTGGTAATCTTGCTCTCGTAATTCATTGCGCCAAAAAACACACGGCTGGTAGGCGTGCTGGTGAACGTATACTTATCATTTTCAAAAAGCGGATAACTGGCATAGGGCATCCCGTAAGCCGCGTTGATCTCTCCCGACTGCAGAGCCATGGTCAGCGTATCCCCGTCAGAGATCGTCCGCACGGTGATTTTATCAAGCTTGGGCTCCCCATTCCAATAGTCCTCATTTTTTACCAGCTCCAGCTGGGTATCCGTAACCAACGACACCGCCTTGTAGGGGCCTGTGGCACTCACAATTCCTTCCTCCGTCACTCCGGCCTGCACATCAAAGATGCAGCCGTAGGGATCCGCCAGATAGTTTATCAGGGCCGCCACCGGCTCTTCTGTCCTGATGGTCACCGTCTGGCCCTCCGCCGTAATCTCCGCTATGTGCAGGTTCTCGGCTGCCCGGGCATGGTCTGTCACTAATGCCTCCAGGCATTCCTTTACCGCTTCCCCGTCCATATGGCGTCCGCTGGTAAAATTCACATCGTCCCTCAGATTAATTTTCCAGGTCAATTCATCAACGTTTTCATAGCTCTCCGCAAGCCAGGGTTCAATTTCCATGGTATCCGAAAAACGGAACAGCGTTTCCCCCACCCCGTACCGGATACAGGCCCACCCGCTGTTATCATTGTGAGGGTTGATATCCGGCTCTCCGTTTTCCGCATTAAAGGTAGTATCTCCAAATACAAAAACCTTCTCTCCCGCAGCTGTCTGGGATGTCCCCTCCTGCTTCTCGCCGGATGCCTTATTCCCGCAGCCAACCAGTGCAGAAATCATCAGTCCTGCTGCCAGTACGGTACAAATCCACTTTTTCCCCATTGCTTTTGTCCTCCTACTAAATTTAGTTTTCTCTGCCCGCATTTTGGGGATCCAAATAATCCCGGACAGTATCCCCAAGCAAATTAAATAACACCACTGATACAAATATTGCCAGACCCGGAGTCAACACCACCCAAGGATAAGTCTGCAGCATACTTCTCCCGCCGCTCATCATGCTTCCCCACTCCGCGGTGGGCGGTTTAGCGCCCAAGCCTAAAAAAGAGAGGGCCGCGATCTCCATCATCATTGTCCCGATATCCAGCATCGCCGTCACCAGAATCGGTCCTGCAATGTTCGGAAGCACGTGCTTCCGAATTATTTTCCCCGGCGTACTGCCGGACAGCTTGGCTGCCGCCAGATATCCCATGTCTTTTACAGCTAGCGTCTGGCTTCTGGCAATTCTCGAATATTTAGGCCAGCTAACAGCCGCCAATGCGATCACTGCATTCTGCACGCCGCCGTTTAACACTGCCGCAATGGCCATGGCAAATACCAAGCCCGGAAATGCCAGACAAATGTCTGAGATCCGCATAATCACAGCATCAAGCGCTCCTCCAAAGTAGCCGCAGGCCACGCCGATTCCGGTTCCTGCCACAGCAATAATGACTACCAGTGCCAGCGTTGAAGTAATGCTGGTCTGCGCGCCGATAATGACCCGGGAGAGCATATCGCGCCCATATCGGTCCGTGCCGAAGGGATGGGCTATGCTGGGGGGCTGCAGCGCTGATTTCAAATCCTGCAGATTCGGATCATAGGGGCAGATGTACGAGGCAAAAATTGTCGCCAGCAGCAGTACCAGCACCAGTCCTGAAAAAATAAACAGCCGCAGCCTCGTGCTGTCTCTCTTCATCACCTTTCTTCGTTCTGTAACCGTCCTCACCTCGCTCATGCCTTCTCACCTCCCAGACGTATCCTGGGATCCAGCAGCCGGTAAGAGAGATCCGTAATAAGGTTTACCGCCACATAGATCACCGCCATCCATACCACATAGGCCTGAATCATAGGATAATCCCGCATATTAATAGCATCCACCGCCAGCTTTCCCACACCGTCCCACATAAAAATAGACTCCACAATAGCTGTGCCGCCCAAAAGACTTCCCACGGAAAGTGCCAGCAGAGTTAAAATTGTCACCAGGCAGGCCCGTAGCACGCTCTTCCACAGCGTCACAGAAAAACGAATTCCTCTGGCTTTTGCTCCAGTTACATATTCCTTACTCAGCTCATCCAAAACAGCCGCCCGCACCTGGCGCAGATATTTTGCTGACATAGCAATAGCCAAGGTCAATGTAGGAAGCGCAGCGCTGCTTAAGCTCAAACCGTCCGAAATCACGGGAAACACGGAAAAACGTATGGCAAACAGATACATCAGCACCAATGCCACAAAGAAATTCGGCAGACTGTTGCCGATAAAGCTGCAGACCCGGATCAGATAATCTGTCCATTTGTTCTGCTTTACCGCCGAGAGGATACCCAAGGGGACAGAGATCACGATTGTCAAAAGTACAGAGGTTCCCGTCAAGAGCAGAGTGGCAGGCAGCTTGGAAATAAACGTTGCGAATACGTCGTTTCCGGAAATATAGCTGACACCTAAATCTCCGGTGAGAAAACCTCCCAGCCAGTTTGCATACTGCACCAGAAAGGGCTTGTCCAAGCCCAGCTCTGCCCTCTGGGCGTTGATTACCTCCTGGGAGAGCACCACTCCCGATACGTCTACCTTCTGCAGAATCGCATCGCTTCCCGCTATCCGCATCATCGCGAAGGATAAAAATGTAATTCCAAATAAAATGGGAATCAGCTGCAGCAGGCGCTTAATCACATATTTTTTCATTTTTTATCACTTCCCCTCCCTGAAAGGATCCCGGCTGTCATTTTATCCCTCACGCGATTCCTGATTTTACCGCTTTCACTAAAAACATGGGGGTGGATGCGTTATTAATCCTCTCTTCCCTGGTCCATACCGTTCGCCAGATTTCCGAGTCCGTCTCTGTGTCCATTCCCAGCCTGTTCAAAATCCTCTTATCCCACCCCGGCCTGTGGGCCATGGAGAGGGGCGCCCGATAGGCGATGGATTCCATGGCCGGAATGTCCGTGCCGTCTGTCTCGTTGGCGACCCCTTCTTTTTTTATATTCTCCCGGTCCCTCTGATAGCCGTCCCGGGCTTCTGCATCATACAGATACCTGTACCAGTTGGCGTCAAAATTCAGGAGAAGTCCCCCCTCTTTTAATACGCGGCTCCACTCTCCATACGCCCTTTCCGGATGGTACAGATTCCAGGTGAGATTTCTGGACACAATCACATCGAAGCTATGATCAGCAAAGCTTAATTTTTCCGCATTCATCTGCAAAAAGTTGATTCTGCTTCCCCAGCCCCCCGCATTTTCCTTGGCTTTCTCTAACATGGAGGCCGTATAGTCAACCGCCGTAACCTGATAGCCCTGCTCTGCCAAGATAATTGCAAAAAATCCCGGTCCCGTTCCTATATCCAACACAGAGATGGTTTCGTTTTTCCTACCCGGGTACTGTCTGGCAATACGCTCCGATAACACACGGCTCCACACCCGGCGCTGTCCGGAGCTCAGCTCGTCCCGGTTCACCTGGGAATACCCCGGCGCCCGATTAGACCAATATTCCACATTGTCTCTTTTATATTCCTGATAAGTCTGCATTCTCTGATACCTCCTGGTTTTTCATGCGTAAGCCACTATCTTAAAAATAGGCGTTGGATTGTAAAACTCGTCAAAATTGTGGTAAATCCTTTTCCATACACTTTTGTCTGTTTCTATATCACGAAAACCCGCCTGCTGTAATAATTCTCTGTCCCAATATGGCCGTATCCTCTGCCCTTCCCTGAGCTCGTCCTTAATTTCTTCATATTTTTGCATCAGCTCTCCCGGCAGGCTCTTGTGCGCATGATTTTCCGGAACCGGCTGGTTCTTTTTCTCGTGGCAGTAGTCGCCATCAAAATTAATAAAAATCCCATTGGGTTTTAAAAGCCTGTGCCAGCTTTGGTAAGCCTGCGCTAAGTGAGGCAGCGTCCAAGTAAGATTGCGCGACACAATAACGTCAAAGCTTTTCACAGGAAGGTTCGGATTTTCTGCATCCATCACATAAAAATCAGCTGTTAGACCTGTTTCCCTGGAAATTTTTTTGGCCTCTTCTATCATATTTTCTGTCAAATCAATCCCTGTAACCTGATGTCCTTTAGCAGCCAGCAACAGGGCAAAAAAGCCTGTCCCCGTTCCTACGTCAAGAATTTTCAGCTTTTTATCCATAGGTATATGCCGTTCAAACTCTTCCAGCCATAGCTCGTGCTTCTCACTGGAAAACTCCCTTATCCTCTGAATAGCAAAATCCTTCGCCCGCTGTGACCAATATTCAAATACCTTTTCTTTAATTGCTTCCAAAATATCACCTCAGTTGTTTGATCTCCTTGTTTCGGCAGGATTCTCCAAAACGCATATTTATCGTAACACATGTCTTATTTCTTCGGAAGCCCGGTGGGGGGTTACAATTTTCATCAAAAAATCATCAACAGTCTCTATATGTTTTTTATAGATAGACAAGAACAAATATGCCATGGAACGCACTACTACTATCTCTTTCAAACTTGTCAGCGTCCAACACCGTCATTGCGTTTTTACCATTGATGAAAATCTCCGGGACTTTTTTCTCCAGGATCGTTCCCTGCTAAACTGCCTCTTTCACTCTGTTTCCCGTGTGATATCCCGTATGTTTTTCAACCTGAATCATGCCAAAAATTTTACTCCCGGCTATATCATGGTTCTCCATACACTATCTCCGTAATGCTTTCCGTACTGCTCTTCTCGATGAACTGGAAGACAAGATTGGACCTTCTTTCAAAAAAGTGAAAGCCAAATGCTACCGCCTGCATGAACGCGGCTTCTATGTCTATGCCAAACCCAATCTCTGTGACCCTAAAGTAGTAGCCAAATACATTGGCCGCTATCTTGGCAGGCCCGTCATCGCCACATCCAGAATTGACCGCTATGATGGCGATACGGTTACGTTCCACTATAACCGCCACGAAGACGACGCATATGTGGAAGAGACTCTTCCTGTTATGGATTTTATCAAGCGTCTGATCCGCCACATTCCGGAAAAACACTTTAAAGCGATCCGGTATGGCGGCCTGTATGCCAGACACCGTAAGATGGACGCGAAACTCCACCGCATCATCCCAAAGGAAAAACATAAACTATACCGCAGCTTCAACCAATGGAGAACTGCTATTCTTCTCTCCTTCGGTTATGACCCTTTATATTGTCCCGAATGTAATCATAAAATGGTGTTCCTGGAACTCTATTACAGCCATAAGCGCGTGTCCCTTGAAAAAATGTATGAGAAAGCAATGTCCAACTCTCGTGGAAAGCGTTCCTCCGCATAGCGCTTTTTTGC
>DVHU01000114.1 GCA_018711815.1 Candidatus Egerieimonas intestinavium | reverse complement strand
TTGATTCTCTACAATGTTTCACGTGAAACATTCCTCTTCCTTGACTGAACCGGTCAGATGTCTTATAATAAGAAAGAGAATAATTCAAGGAGGACGCCATGAAAAATCATAAACATAAATTATTGACTATGTCCCTGCTGGCCAGCTCCACTGTAGCGGCCATTCATGTGATTAATAAATGTATTAACACTTCCGCTTTGATAAAAAACATGCTCCACAAGGATGCTGTGGAAAGCGATATTTATCATTGGAAATTCGGCGATATTTATTACACCAAACGCGGAACCGGCAGTCCTCTGTTACTGATTCATGATTTAACAGCCTTCTCCAACGGTCAGGAATGGTGTACTCTTGTGGAAAGCCTGTCAAAAAAACATACGGTATACTGTCTGGACTTACTGGGCTGCGGACGCTCTCAGAAACCCCAGATCACTTATACCAACTTCTTGTACGTGCAGCTGCTCACTGATTTCACCAAAGAAGTGATCAAAGAACGCACGGATGTGGCAGCCACCGGACTCTCTGCTTCCTTTGCTATTATGACTTGTCTCAATAATGAGGATGTATTCGGGAAACTGATGCTGATTAACCCCACTGACCTCTCTGTGTTAAACCAGATTCCCACCAAGCAGTCCAAGATTGCCAAGTTTTTGCTGGAAACGCCTTTAATCGGAACTTTGATTTACAATATTCTCACTAATAAGTCCACCACAGAGCTGTATTTTACGGAAACTGCCTTTTATAATCCCTTCCATGTGAACAGCACCATTACCGATACATACTACGAGTCTGCTCACACCGAAAAGGGTCGGGGCAAGTATCTCCAGGCCAGCATTTCCGGCCGATACATCTACAATAATATTGCCCACGCCCTGAAGAAGGTCAATAACAGTATCTTTATCGTGGGCGGCGCCAAGGAAGAGGGCATTGACGCCACCATGGCTCTGTATACCTCCCTGAATCCCTCCATCGAATCAGAGAAGGTAGATAAATCCAAGCACCTTCCTCAGTTGGAGAATCCCGAGAAGATTCTTGAGCTGATGAATATTTTCTTTTAATCTTCAACAGGAACGCAGTTCCCGCTGAAAATAAAAACCTTCCACATTTCTGACTTTTGAACAGTCTTGTATCCACAAGCTCTGCCAGAAAAGTCTGAAATATGGAAGGTTTTTGTTTATCCTATTTATTCCGCCTTCTTTACTCCCAATGGTTCCTTAGCCGGCGTTCCCGCTTTCCGGGGATAAGTCTTAGGCGTGCGCCTTTGCTTTTCAATCACCAGAAGCGTTCTCCCCTCAGTTCCCACCAAATCAAAGCGGATATCCTCTTTTAATCTTCCTCCCAGAAGGCCGATGGCCTTTTCTGCCTGCTCCAGCTCCTCCTGGATTTTCCCGGACTTGTATGAAATAAATTTTCCCGATATGTCCGTGTAGGGGAGACAATACTCGGAAAGGGTGCTTAAATTGGCCACTGCCCGGGATACCACCAAATCAAACTGCTCCCGGTACTCCTTTTGTCTGGCAAAATCCTCTGCTCGACCATGAATTGTGACAATATCTGTTAATTGCAGATCTGCAATCACACAGTTTAAAAATTTCAATCGTTTATTTAAAGAATCCAACAAAGTTACCGACAAATGAGGAAAAGCAATTTTCAGTGGGATTCCGGGGAATCCAGCTCCTGTTCCCACATCCAAAAGCGTATTTGCCTGTCGGACATCCACCGCCTTCACCAGGCTTAAGCTGTCCAGAAAATGCTTCGCCACCACGTCGTCAAATTCTGTTATTCCGGTGAGGTTCATCACCTTATTCCACTCCACCAGCAGCTCATAGTAGGCTAAAAACTGATCTATCTGCCTTTGCTCCAGCTGGATCCCCAGCTCCCGCAGACCCTGTTCAAATTTTTCCATGTTATACTTGGCCATTTTTTCTTCCTCTCTGCTCCAGGTAGACCAACAGTACTGATACATCTGCCGGAGACACCCCGGAAATCCGGGAGGCCTGCCCGATATTCATGGGCCTATACAGCTTCAGCTTCTGCACCGCCTCTATGCGGAGGCTCTGGATCTGCTCATAGTCTATATCCTCCGGTATCCGCTTGACCTCCAGCTTCTTAAACTGCTCCACCTGCTTCATCTGCCGGCGAATGTAGCCGTCGTACTTAATGTTAATGTTCACCTGCTCCTGAACATCCCCAGGGAGTTCTTCCCTGCCGGGATCTATGGCCGCCAAAGCCTGATACGTTAATTCCGGCCGGCGAATCAGCTCTCCTATGGTGCTTCCCGAGGATAAAGGAGTGCTGCCCAAACTCTCCAGAAGTGCCTGAACCTCCGGTGTTCCGCCAATATTCTGGCTTTCCACCCGCTTTATCTCCTGAAGAATCAGGCTCTCCTTCCTGCACAGGGCCTGGTACTGCTCCTCCGTAATCAGTCCAATCTCGTAGCCCTTCTTCCTCAGCCGAAGATCCGCGTTATCTTGGCGCAGCAGCAGCCGGTATTCCGCCCGACTGGTCATCATCCGATAGGGTTCATGGTTTTCCTTAGTCACCAGATCATCAATCAAAACGCCGATATACGCCTCAGACCGGTCTAGCACCATCATTTCCCGGCCTTTAAGCTTTAAAGCCGCATTAATGCCGGCCACCAGCCCCTGGGCTGCGGCCTCCTCATAGCCGGAACTGCCGTTGAACTGACCTCCGCTGAACAGTCCCCGGATGTTTTTAAACTCTAAAGTGGCGTTAAGCTGCCGGGGATTGATGCAGTCATACTCAATGGCATAGGCATTTCTCACGATCTTCGCATTCTCCAGGCCCGGCACCGACCGGTACATCTCATACTGAACATCCTCCGGCAGAGAGCTGGACATTCCTCCCACATACATCTCATTGGTGTAGAGGCCCTCGGGCTCCAGAAATACCTGATGCCTGTTTTTATCTGCGAAGCGCACCACCTTGTCCTCTATAGACGGACAATATCTGGGACCCGTCCCCTCAATCATCCCTGAATACAGGGGAGAACGGTCCAGATTTTCCCGGATAATTTCATGGGTTTTCTCATTGGTGTAGGTGAGCCAGCAGGAAATCTGCGGAATCTGTACGCTCTCCGGATCCGTGGAGAAGGAAAAGGGAATCACCCGCTCATCCCCCAGCTGCTCTTCCATCTTGGAGAAATCAATAGTCCTCTTATCTATCCTGGCCGGAGTACCGGTCTTAAACCGGTACATTTCAACACCCAGCGCTTTCAGGGAATCTGTCAGGTGATTGGCCGCCTGCAGGCCGTTGGGCCCCGTATTCACGCTCACATCCCCATAGATACATCTGGCCCTCAGATAAGTCCCTGTGCAAAGGACCACAGCCCGGGTATGATAGACAGCCCCCGACACGGTTTTCACCCCGGAGGCAGCCCCGTCCTCCGTCAAAATCTCCGATACCTCCGCCTGCCTTATGGTCAGATGATCGGTATTTTCCAGAACTCTGCGCATTTCACGGCTATAATTCTGCTTGTCCGCCTGGGCCCGCAGGGAGTGAACCGCCGGCCCCTTGGATTTATTGAGCATCTTGGACTGGATAAAGGTCTTGTCAATATTTTTTCCCATCTCCCCGCCCAGGGCGTCGATTTCCCGAACCAGATGGCCCTTGGAGGTTCCCCCGATATTGGGATTGCAGGGCATCAGAGCGATACTGTCCACGCTGACGGTAAAGAGAATAGTCTCCATTCCCAGCCGGGCGGCAGCCAGGGCCGCCTCACAGCCGGCGTGTCCCGCTCCCACCACTGCCACATCGTAATGTTCAATCACTGTATTCATCTATCTTTCTCCCTCTATAGCCCCTATTTTCCTGTACAGAATTTGCTGAAAATCTCATTGACCAGATCCTCGCCCACGGAGGCTCCGATAATTCTGCCCAGGGACTCATAGGCGTTCATCAAATCAATGGAGAAGAAGTCCTCCGGCATTCCCATCTCAATACTGCCCTTCACCAGCTGCAGACTCTTCCTGGTCTCCTCCAGCTCCCGCTTATGGCGGGCGTTGGTGATATATACCTGATCGTTAAAGGCGAGCTCTCCCTGGAAAAACATCTCCTTAATGCTCTCCTCCAGCAGCTCCAGCCCCTGTTCCTCCTTGGCGGAAATGGGAATTACCCGCTTATCCAGCTGGGACCGGATCATCTCCTCTGTGACCACGGCCTGCAAATCCGATTTATTCAGCAGCACAATGGCCCGCTTATCCTGGAGAAGCTCCATAATCTCCTGATCGTTCTCATCCAGAGGCAGAGACGCGTCCACCACATAGAGAATCAGATCCGCCTGGGCGGCGGAGGCTCTGGCTTTCTCCACACCGATCTGCTCCACCCGGTCGCTGGTGCTGCGGATTCCCGCCGTATCCACCATCCGCAGGGATATTCCCTGGAGCGTGATAGTCTCCTCCAGGGTATCCCTGGTGGTTCCGGCTATCTCCGTGACAATAGCCCGCTCCTCCCCCAAAAGCACATTTAAAAGGGAAGATTTTCCGGCGTTGGGCTTGCCTACAATCACCGTGCGTATGCCCTCCTGAATCATCTTGCCATCTCCGGAGGTTTTCAACAGTCTCTCTGTATCTGCTAAAAGCTTTTCCACAATTATCTGCAGCTTTTCCCCATATCCGTCTATGGAAATGTGCTCCGGGTCATCAAGAGCCGACTCGATAAAGGCAATCTCGTAGATGAGCGCTTCTCTCATCTTATCAATCACCCGGTGGACAGACCCCTTCAGCTGGCTTAAGGAGCTCTTCAGCGCATATTCGCTCTTGGCCCCGATAATATCCATGACTGCCTCTGCCTGGGAGAGATCTATCCGCCCATTTAAAAAGGCTCTCTTGGTAAATTCCCCGGGCTCTGCCGGCCTAGCTCCCGCCCGCAGCACAGTTTCCAGAACTCTTCTCACCGCCAGCACTCCGCCGTGGCAGTCTATCTCCACCGTATCCTCGCCGGTATAACTGCGGGGCCCCCGCATGGCCATCACCAGCACCTCATCCACCATCTCATCCCCATCCAGGATATATCCATAGTGGATGGTATGGCTCTTTACCTCTTCAAGCTTTTTCTCTCCCTTAGGGGACCGGTAAATTCTCCCGGCCACCGAGAAGGCTTCCGAGCCGCTGATTCTCACAATCCCGATGCCCGATGGGCTTAACGCCGTGGCAATGGCAGCAATGGTATCTTCCATGGTCTCTCCTTTCCCAGACAGGGGTTGTTGCACTATGATATTCTCGCATATTTATGCATTTGTACTCAGCCTGCGCTCACCTGGAGCCTGTAGTCTCCAGGATGTGCTCGGCAAATTCATACAAACTGCACAAATATGCGAGATATTTCTTATACATAAAATCAGGGAGCTGGGGACTTTTTGGTTCCCCTGCCCCCTGACAGTTCGAAGCTTATTTTTTCAGTGCAACGACCACATGGCGGTAGGGCTCATTTCCCTCGCTGTAGGTCTCCACATACTTGTTGCCCTGGAGAGCAGAATGGATAATTCTTCTCTCATAGGGATTCATAGGCTCTAAGGAAACAGATTTTCTGGTCTTTCTCACCTTGAAAGCAATATTCTTGGCCAGATTCTCCAGGGTATCCTTTCTGCGGCTCCTGTAGTTCTCTGTATCCAGCTTCACCCGAATATAATTGTTTTCGTCCTTATTCACCACCAGGCTGGTCAGATACTGGAGAGAATCCAGTGTCTGTCCTCTCTTGCCGATGAGAATTCCCATATCGTCGCCGGAGAAGTCCACATCCAGGTTGTCATTCTCCTTGTCGTACTTCATATCGATAACGACTTCCAGCTCCATGGCCTTAAATACGCCCTCCAGGAATACTCTGGCCTCCTGCTGGATCTTATCAATCTCCTCCTGAGAACGGTTTACCGGCTTTCTCTCCGGCTTTGGCGCCGGGGCCGGACGCTCTGCAGCTGCCCTTGGCTCTCTGCGCTCGGGACGCCTCTCCTTCTTTTCCCGGAAGGAATCCTTCCTGGGAGATCTGGAAGCCTTAGCTCCCATCTCCTGCTTCTTTTCAGGTTTATCTGCCTTTTCCGGACGCTCAGGCTTTTCTATCTTCTCAGCCTTTTCTTCCTGCTGAAGCTTCTCCGCCCGCTGGGGCTTCTCCTGTCTCTTTTCCTCTTTCTTGGGAGCCGGCTTTTCTTCCTCCTGCATAATGCTCTCGAAGGAAGCCTCGGGAGTCTTTCTTCTGACACGGATTACCGCCGGCTTGCTTCCGAAGCCCAGGAAACCAGAACTGCCTTCCGTTACTACCTGAATTTCCAGATTATCACTGGATGTCTCCAGGGTGATGCAAGCTTTTGTGATTGCTTCGTCAACTGTTTTTGCGGAAATTTCTGTAAATTCCATACCCCGTCAAGCCCCCTTACTTCTTCTTTGTATTTTTCTCATCAAACTTGCGCACCATATTTGCCTTGGCTGCCAGGCTTCCAGCCTTTAAGTCCGCATTTTTGTAATACTCATTGGCCCGCTCCACCGCAGCGTCGTCCACCTGTCTGCCGTCTCTCTTATTCTCAATATTGCGGACATTCTGCTTTGCCTGCTGGGCAATTCTTTCCGGCGCCGTGCCCTTCTTTGCCCTCTTCTTGGCGGCCTTTTCCTGATTCTTCTTGATCAGCTGGTCCACATCCACCTTGGCCATGTGCTTGTTAATGATAATCTGCTGGAAGCAGCGCACCACCGCTCCGGCGATCCAGTAGATACCGATACCAACGCTCAAGCTCAGACAGAAAACAGCGGACATCAGCGGCATGATGGTGTTCACCGTCTTCATGGAGTTCATCATGGTATTTTCTTCATTATTGCTGCCGCCCATGGTGGCCTTCTGGATCATCTGGGTATTAATCCACTGGGTAAACCAGGCCAGAACAGGTATCAAAACCGCTGCGATCAGCAGCAGCCAGGAATGGCTGGAAAAGCTGTCCCTGATGATATTCCAGGGCGTGTCGGAAATGTCCATGCCCAGGAACTGATTCACCTCCGCTGATCTCATAGCTGTGCTGCTGATGGTGTCAGTGAAGGATGAAAACTTGTCCACATCCGCCAGCTTCACCCACTGGGAGGGATTCAGCTTATATAAGAAATCCACCAGCTGATTGTTGATCTGCGCGGATCCTTCCGTCAGCTGTGTCGTTGAAATCTTATTTGTGGTGATAAACTCGTTTACTACATCTACGAACCCATTGACGCCCAGGATCTTCTCCACCAGTCCGTCAAAGATAGCCCGCACGCTGCTGATATAAGCAGGGATCCGATAAATAATCTGGTACAGGGCAATAATCAGCGGAAACTGAATCAACAGCTGGCCGCAGCTTCCCGTGGGGGAAACTCCGTACTTTTCATAAACTGCCATGGTTTCCTCCTGCATTCTCTGCTGGGAAACCTGATCTCTTTTATTCTTGTATTTTTTCTGAATTTTCTGGATCTCCGGCTGCATAACCGCGTTCATCTTAGAAAACTTCTGCTGTTTGATCTGAAGCGGCGTAAGCAGCATCCACACCAGTATCGTATAGAAAATAATAGCAAGACCGATATTGGGAATCCCAATGGCTTCCAGTCCTGTATAAATTCCATTGATAATAAATCCAAACAGATCGCAAATCCAACCGATAATTGGAGTTGTGGATTTTGTCAATATAACGTTCACTTTTGTTCCTCCTTAAGGCACGGGATCGTACCCGCCTTTTGAAAACGGATTACATCTCAGTATCCGCCAGAAGGCCAACAGCCCCCCCTTGAAAGCCCCATACTTCTCTATCGCTTCCAATCCATACTGAGAACAGGTCGGTATATACGGACATCTAGTTCTTTTCATCGGTGAAAGATATTTCTGATACCAACGGATCGCTTTAATCATCAGATATTTCATCTTGTTCCTTCTTCTTCAGAATATGGTGCTTCCGGCCAAGATGAAGCAACGCGCTGCGAATCGAATCATAGGCGCAGTCCTTTGCGCTGACTCTTGCCACCACTACCATATCCAATCCTTCACAAAACAGTTCCTCATGCAGACGGTAGGCTTCTCTGACTAACCGGGTTAGCCGATGTCTCACCACGCTGTTTCCCACCTTCTTGCTGACTGATATACCGATACGATTCTTGCCCAGACGGTTTTCCCTCACATACATGACCAGATATTTGTTTGCGAATGATGTTCCCTGCTTATAAACCGTCTGAAAGTCTCTGTTCTTCTTCAGACTTTCCGAATTCTTCATTCAATTCTCCTAATTAAAGTTTAAGAGAAGAAAAGACCACATAACTGCGGTCTTATGCTGATAAAATCTTTCTTCCTTTTAATCTTCTTGCAGCTAAAACTTTTCTGCCGCCCTTTGTGCTCATTCTCGCGCGAAATCCATGAACCTTCGCTCTGGAGCGCTTCTTCGGCTGGAATGTCATCTTCATAAGTCAGGCACCTCCTTTTATTTTTACTCCCTGATTCAGGTCAAACGTTATCACTGTATGCTTGAAAACATCATTTCAAGTATATACAGAAAGTGCAGGTTCGTCAAGAGAATTTGCGGTTTTTTTCTATATTTTTCAGGGTTTCTGAGTTATCCACATTCATTTTTTAGTTCCCACAGTTTACGTAATATTATCCACAAATTGTGGATAAATTGTGGATAACTCATTTTCCTGTTGGGATAATCTATTTTCCACAATTTCCCAATGCCTTGATTTTACTGGGATTCTCCCCTTTTTGGATAATGTGAATTGATTATCCAGCTTATCCACAGGCGATTTTTGAAATTTTTCGTCGAAATTTGAGTTTCCACAGTATCCACAGTTATCCACAGGCCTCCTTATAATGTGGATAAATCGTAAAAATGGATTGCTTATTTGTAAAATTTATTATAAGATATAGTAGAGATATTGTGTGTATCTTATTTCTATAACAGAATTGGAGTCTACATATGGATATTGTGATGGAAAAATGGCAGGAAATCCTGGACAAAGTGAAAACAGAATATGAGGTTTCTGATATTTCCTTTAAAACCTGGCTTCTGCCCCTGAAAGTACACAGTGTGGAAAATAATACCGTCCACATTTTAGTTCCCTCGGAGTCGGGTCCCGTGGGGCTTAATATTATCAGTAAAAAATACGCCCTGCAGATTAAGGTGGTTATTGGGGAGCTCACCGGAAACGAGTATGAGATTGATTTTATGCTCCCGGGAGATATGGCTGCAGTGGAAGCGCCCAAGGAAAATACGGAATTCGACGAGATCTGCGAGCGGGCAAATTTAAATCCCAAGTATACCTTTGATACCTTTGTGGTAGGTAAAAATAATACCTTTGCCCATGCGGCTTCCCTGGCCGTGGCGGAATCTCCGGGGGAAATTTACAATCCGCTGTTTTTGTACGGAGGAGTGGGACTGGGGAAAACCCATCTGATGCATTCCATCGCCCACTTTATTCTCCAGAAGAATCCTTCCGCCCGCATCCGTTACGCCACCAGCGAGGAATTTACCAACGAGCTGATCGACGCCATCCGAAATGGAAATAATACAGCTATGAGTAAGTTTCGGGAGAAATATCGGAACATTGACGTTCTTCTCATCGACGACGTGCAGTTTATTATAGGAAAGGAGTCCACTCAGGAGGAGTTTTTCCACACCTTTAACACCCTGCAGGCCTCCAACAAGCAGATTATTCTCTCCAGCGACCGTCCTCCCAAGGACATGGAAATCCTGGAGGATCGTATCCGTTCCCGTTTTGAGTGGGGACTTTTGGCGGATATTCAGCCGCCGGATTATGAAACCCGTATGGCTATTCTCCGGAAAAAGGAGGAACTGGACGGCTACAATATTGACGATAAGATCATTGAATACATTGCCACCAACGTGAAATCCAACATCCGTGAGCTGGAGGGCTCTTTAAATAAAATCATCGCTTATGCCAACCTGGAAAAGCGGGAGATTAACATGGAGCTGGCGGAAAAGGTGCTAAAGGACATCATTTCCCCCAATCAGCAGAGAGTGGTAACCCCGGAATTTATCATCTCCACCGTGGCGGAGCACTTTGACATAAGCTCCGAGGAAATCACCGGCAGCAAGCGCAGCAGCAAGGTGGTTCTCCCCCGGCAGATCGCCATGTTCCTCTGCCGTGAGATGACAAACGTCCCCTTAAAGGGAATCGGAAAATATCTGGGCAACCGGGATCACACCACCATCATGCACGGTATTGAAAAGATCGAGAAGGAGCTGAAAACCTCTGACAGTCTCCAGAATATCATTTCTATTTTGAAGAAGAAGATTAACCCTTCTCCTTAAACAGAAATAATCTTTGCTTTATATAGAAGGAACTATTTCCACATAAGCAGAGTGGACAGAATGTGTAAACTTTGTGGATAACTGTAACCCCTTTTGTTGTACACACAGTTTACACAATCCATCCTATCGTTTTTCACACACTTATCCTTTAACTTAATGTTGATAAAATCAAGGTTTCCAGGGGTTTTACACATTTTCACAGCCCCTACGGCGGATACTACGGATTTCTTATAGATTTATATATATGCACGGCATTTTTCCAAGAAGGGAGTTATACACATTATGAAATTAATCTGTTCCAAAGCCAACTTAGTAAAAAGCGTCAGCATAGCCATGAAAGCAGTTCCCTCAAAAACCACTATGCCTATTTTGGAATGTATCCTCATCGACGCTTCCGCTGGAGAGATAAAATTTACCTCCAACGATATGGAACTGGGCATCGAAACTAAGGTCGAAGGTCAGATTGTGGAAAAAGGCATCGTAGCTCTGGATGCAAAGATTTTCTCAGAAATCGTGCGGAAACTGCCGGACAGCGATATTACCATCGCCACCGACGAAAATCTGAATACTGCAATTACCTGTGAAAAGGCCAGATTTACCATCCCGGGACGCTCCGGCGAGGATTTTTCTTACCTGCCTTATATAGAGAGAAGCAACCACATTACTATTTCTCAGTTTACGTTAAAGGAGCTTATTCGTCAGACAATTTTCTCCATAGCTCCCAATGAAAACAACAAATTAATGACTGGAGAGTTATTTGAAATTAAAAATAACATGCTGAAGGTAGTATCTCTGGACGGTCATCGGATTGCCATAAGGAAAATCGAGCTGAAGGAGAGTTACTCTGATAAAAAGGTTGTCGTTCCTGGAAAGACACTGGGGGAGATCAGCAAGATTTTATCCGGCGAAATGGAGAGTTTAGTTGATATTTTTTTCACAGACAACCACATTGTCTTTGAATTTGATCAGACAATAGTAGTTTCCCGGCTGATCGAGGGAGAGTACTTCAAGACGGATCAGATGATTTCCAGCGATTATGAAACTAAGGTGAAGATCAACAAGAGAGAGCTTTTGGACTGTATTGACCGTGCCACTCTGTTTGTAAAGGAGGGGGACAAGCGGCCCATCATCATCAATATTGAGGATGGATCCATGAACCTGAAGATTGATTCCCAGCTGGGTTCCATGAAGGAGGATATTGATATTGAAAAAGAGGGCAAGGACATCCTCATCGGTTTCAATCCCAAGTTTCTCATCGATGCCCTGCGGGTCATCGATGACGAGGAGGTTTTCATCTATCTGGTGAACCCCAAGGCTCCCTGCTTTATCCGGGATGAGAAGGAAAGCTACATCTATCTGATTCTTCCGGTAAACTTTAACGCGGTGAGATAGGAGATATATGGAAAAAATAGTATTGAGAGAAGAGTTTATCAAGCTGGGCCAGGCTCTGAAGGCCGCCGGGCTTGTGGATAACGGCGTGGAAGCCAAGTACGCCATCCAGGATGGCCTGGTTAAGGTAAACGGAGAGGTGGATACCCGCCGAGGAAGAAAGCTCTACGAGGGGGACGAGGTTTCCTTTCAGGGGCAGACAGTAAAAATCTGCAGGTAGCGGCGGAGAGCGTATGTTTATAGAATCACTGGAGCTGCAGAATTTTAGAAATTATAAAACCCTGTCACTGCAGTTTGACAGGGGAACCAATATCTTATTTGGGGATAACGCCCAGGGAAAAACCAATATTTTGGAGGCGGTGTATCTTGGCGGTACTACCAAGTCCCACCGGGGAAGCAAGGACCGGGAGATGATCCGGTTTGGGCAGGATGAGGCCCACATTCGGATGCAGGTGAAGCGGGAAGCAGTTTCCTGCCGGATAGATATGCATCTGAAGAAAAATAAGAGCAAGGGGATCGCCATCAACGGAGTTCCTATCCGCAAGGCCTCGGAGCTCTTCGGCGCTGTAAATATGGTTTTTTTCTCACCGGAGGATCTGCAGATTATCAAGGAAGGACCCGGTGAGCGGCGGCGTTTTCTGGATTTGGAGCTGTGCCAGTTAAGCAAGGTTTATCTGAATCAGCTGACCAATTACAATAAAATTTTAAATCAGCGGAATAAGCTTCTGAAGGATTTAGCCTTCATGCCGGATTTGCTGCCCACCCTGGAGGTGTGGGATGAACAGCTTGCTTCCTATGGAGGTCAGCTTATCTTAGCCCGGGAGGAATTTGTGGAGCAGTTAAATGAGATCAGCGTGGGCATACACGCCAATCTCACCGGAGAGAAGGAGCGTCTGGAGCTGGTGTATGAGCCAAATGTCCAGAGGGAGCAGTTTTCCCTGATGCTGAAGAAAAACAGAGATAAGGATATCCGTTTTAAGCTGTCCTCGGTGGGCCCCCACAGAGACGACCTGTGCGTGAAGATCAATGGCATTGATATTCGCAAATACGGTTCCCAGGGACAGCAGAGGACAGCGGCGCTTTCCCTGAAGCTTTCGGAAATTTATCTGGTAAAGCGTCTGATCCATGATACGCCGGTACTGCTCTTGGACGATGTGCTCTCAGAGCTGGACGGCAGCCGGCAGAATTATCTGCTGCAGAGTATCCGGGATATTCAGACCTTGATTACCTGTACGGGGTTGGATGATTTTGTCAGTCATCAATTCAACATCAACCGGGTTTTTCGTGTTATTGACGGCAGGGTGTTTCAGAATAATTAGGAGGAACAACATGAGTACAGAATACGGAGCAGATCAGATTCAGATTTTGGAAGGGCTGGAAGCGGTCAGGAAGCGTCCCGGTATGTATATCGGCAGCACGTCCACCCGGGGGCTTCATCATCTGGTATATGAAATCGTGGACAATGCGGTGGATGAGGCTCTGGCAGGAGTTTGCGATAAAATCCATGTGACCGTCCATCCGGGCAATTCCGTTACTGTGGAGGACAACGGCCGGGGAATTCCTGTGGGCATCAACCACAAGGCGGGAATACCGGCGGTGGAGGTTGTCTTTACTATCCTCCATGCGGGCGGAAAATTTGGCGGAGGGGGATACAAAGTTTCCGGCGGTCTCCACGGGGTTGGAGCTTCTGTGGTAAACGCTCTGTCCGAATGGCTGGAGGTTACCATTTACCATGAGGGGAAGATCTACCGGCAGCGCTATGAGCGGGGACAGGTGATCTATAAGCTGAAGGTTATCGGAGAGTGCGAGCCGGGCAGAACGGGAACAACCGTAAGTTTCCTTCCGGATAAGGAAATTTTTGACGATACTGTCTACGATTACGATACCCTTAAGAGAAGATTCCGGGAAATGGCATTCTTGACTAAGGGGCTGCACATTGTCCTCACCGATGAGAGAGGGGAG
>DVHU01000017.1 GCA_018711815.1 Candidatus Egerieimonas intestinavium | reverse complement strand
CGCCGCTGATTTTGGCTACGTAAAAATTGTCGATGCCGAAGAAGAAACGGAAGGCCCTGCGGTAGATATCCTGCTCCAGGGCTTTTTGGTATTCCCCGGCTGAACACTGATTTGCCAGCTCCTGGAGGGCGGCCTGGTGATCCGCCAGGAGAAGCAGGAAGAGCTGGAAGGGGGAGACATCCTCATAATCCAGTCCCCGGTCGTCCAGATAGACCATATACAGATAGGGGTCGGTGAGAAAGAGGCTGCACATGGCATAGTAGAGCTCTTCGCTGTAAAGCCCGCCGTGCTCCTGATCCAGGTCGAAAATTTCCCGGAGGGTGGGATGGCGGAAGGAGATTTCAGAGGTGACGGGGAGAGCCCGACCGCTCTGGAGAAAGCTGGCGGGGATGGAGAGATCAGCCTTTGCGCCCATCGCTGAGGAAGTCCTCCGTGACGAAGGTGAGACTCCGGCAGATGTGGGTGGCGTTCAGGGGCTGCTCCAGATCGGATCTGAGCTTAAGGGGCCCCAGGCCGAAGCCCTCCATCCCCGTGAACAGCTGGCCGATGATCTCCCCCATGGCGTCTGTGCGCGTCTCCTCCCGATCCTTTAGGGCCATATTTTCCCGGTGGGCCACCGCGCCGATGGTCAGAGTCAGCTGGGCGGTGAGGGTATCCAGCTGTTTCGGTATATTCACCTTGAGAATCAGATAGGCGCCGGGGTCAGCCGTTTCATCCGGGATGTAGAAGAAGGGAAAGATCCGCTGGTACAGCAGGGACTCCCCGGGCTCCTCCGCCCCCAGAAGGGAGAGGAGGGCCGGGGAAGCCTCCAGAGTATTGAGAATTTTCTTTTTGCAGATGCTGATAGACGATGTGCCCATAAAACCTCCTTTCAAGCTTCCTGAAAAATTATCTGCCGGGCCTGGGCCCTGCCTCCACAGCCGCAGCAAGCTTCAGCCACCGCCAAAGGGGCCCCTTTGGCGGGAAGAGAAAGGCCAAGGTATCCCTGGGCCTTCCCCGGCGGCGTGCGCATACGCTCAGCGGAGTGGACGGCTCTTTGTGCACTGAGTTGGCAAATGATTATTTCAGGCGATTGACAATATCAGTATTCATAAACAGCGCTCAGAAAATCTGGCGGTACAGGGCCAAAAGATCATTATCCTCCAGAGCCCAGGGGCCGAAGGAGTCCAGGGGAACCAGCAGGCGCAGACGCAGGCAGCGGGATTTTACCTGGCGGTCCCAGGAGAAGCTGCCGCCTCCGCCCACCCGCAGCACGTAGGCGTAGCGGATCAGCTCCGGCAGGTGGCGCTGGCTGATATTCTGGGCGGCTATGCCCGTCCACTGGGCCAGGGCCTGGAGGGATACGGAAAATTCTCCCCGGGCGTCCCCTTCGCATTTGGCGCAGCACAGCAGGGCCAGGGCCAGCAGGCGGCAGTTTTTGGTATCAAATCTCCGGCGGATTTCCTCCGCGTCCTGGAGACTGATCTGGATGGGGATGTTTCCCCGAAGGGGCTTTCGGTCGCCGGCTGCCTGGCGTATGGCCTTGTTCACGCTGCAGGTCAGGTGAAGACCCTGGGCGGAGGCCCAGGCAAAAATCTTTTCCCGCACCTCCAGGGGAGAGAGGCCCTGCTCCAGGTAGTATTTGGCTATCAGGCAGCAGATCCGGTAGGCGCCCTTGGGATCTGCAGGCTTTCCCTCTAAATAAGCTTCCACTTCTAGTCTCTGGTTAATCATGGCTGTTTTCCTCCTTGGCTTTATAGGCGTAGGTTCTGCCCAGATAGAGCAGGTTTCCCCGGGGATCCGGGGTTGGCAGGGGACAGTTGGCCGGGCGGATGTTTTTCACCAGCCCCTCACCGGCCACGGCCCAGAGAAACCTCCGGCTCCTCCGGGGATATTTCTCATAGCAGAGGCGGACGGCGGCGTTGGCAATCACCCGGATATCGCCGCAGAGGGCCAGGCACCGGTCCCGGTATTTCTTATAGTAGTAGCCCCAGTTCAGGGAGAAGACGGCGGCCTCCTGGGGAGTGATCCACCCCTCCAGCTCCTCCCGGTACTTGGGATAATTGCGGATCATGGCCTGATCCCTGGCCAGCTGGTTCATTTCCCGGTTAAATTCCAGATAAATTTCCTCTATCTGCCGGAAGGTCTCCTGGGGCACCGGGTGATTGGGATCCAGCATCACCGAATAGTCAAAATCCGCCGCCGGCGGGGAAAAGCGCAGCTGCCTCTCCCAGCGCTCCAGCTCGAAGCAGAGCCGGTTCAGGTTGCTGGGGGCCTTGGAAAAGGTATTCATCTTGGCATAGTAGCTTCCGGCGTACTTCATGAAGTAGGGCAGGGGTCGGGCGTATTTGGCGATGTGCCGGGGAATCTGAAAGAGGACTCCGGTCTTGGAAAAGTCGATGGCCTTCCCGTTGATCACGGAGAGCAGGTCGATGTAGGAGTCGTATTTCTGCCGCTGCTCCCGAGTGCGCGGCGTCTTGTTGTGGTAGGCCGTGGCGCAGTTGCTGGTCTCGCCGATCAGGGAGGTCATGCTCCGAAGGATCAGGGCCACCCGGTTGGCGGGAGTATCCTCCTGCTCCAGGGCCGTGGCTTTATCCTCTATGTCGATGACCATGGCCGCATCCCGGTCCACCCCTTCCAGGAGGGTCTCATTCTGCAGCACCAGCACCAGATCCCCGTCGAAATCGGCCCCGTTGAGCCGTTGAGGAGTGATGCTGGCCCCGTTGATGATGCAGGTGTTATCCAGGTGGCCGCAGTAGCGGGTCAGCAGAGGGGAGGAGACGCCCTTTAGGACCACGTGCTCCGAGCGGCAGATGTGGGGATTTCGCTCGATGAGCGTCTCCCCCAAGAGAGGGCCCTGGCAGTCAAAGGTAAAGCACTGATCCGGGGCCAGGCTGCCCTTTAAGGGCAGGCCCGCCGCGTGCTCCAGAAAGAGGATGGGGTCCGCCACCAGAAATTTAAAGGCGGATTTCAGCCAGAGCTTGCCGCACTTGAATTCGTCTATGTATTTTTTCAGCAGGGAAAGGAAATAGCTTCGCACGCCAGGCTCCTTTAGCATTTCCGGATTCTTTCCCACGGCCCGGGCGTAGGGGCTGATGCCCTCCGGGTGCTCGGCGGTGAGCCCCAAAAAGCAGCGAGTGTACAGGGGATCCCCGGCGACGATCCTCTCCGCCCAGCGGACGGATTCCTCCGCCAGGGAGGCGAATTTCTCGTAGGGCAGGTTTAGATCCTGAAGAATCTGGTAGTTGGCCCGGGTGTATACAGGCTCCTCCTGCCGGGTGAAATTCCACTTGGCTATGCCCAGACAGTGACCGTATTTTCGGAAGCGCTCCCAGTAGGCCTCCCAATCCCGATAGTCCCTGTGCTCCCGGAAGTAGCTAAGGCCCTTGTACATGGATTCTGTCATGAGAATCATGGGCTGGGAGAAATCGTGGCGCACGCCCCAGATGTCGGTGAGCTCGGTGACGCCCCGCTCCCGGTAGAAGGCCTCGTAGTCTACCTCATTGGTGACGCCCTTAAGGTAAGGGCCTCTCCAGAGGATGGTGGTCAGGGGAGAGGGGCTGCCCACCAGGGCCTGGGCCCGGCGGGAGATGGCCGGGTGGTGGATTCCGCTGCCGTCAAAAACGTTGATGGAGATGTCGGCGGTTTTCTCGGCGATCTCCTTCTGAACCCAGGTGCGCCGCCTCCCCTCCCGGTCGGTGAATTCGCTCTCCTGGTCCCGGACATACTTGATATGCTGGCCGGGGATGGTGCGGCGGCAGTCCGGCAGGATGACGATCTTCGGAATCCAATCCTCCAGGCAGTGGCAGGAGCTGAGCATCAGTCCCCGGTAGGCGTAATATTTGGACAGGACCGTGCGCTCAAGGCGGATATCCATGGAGACGCGGCGGTTCAGCTCCTCCAGTACGGCGTCGTCGGCGAAGCCCAGGATGCCGCTTCTGGTCATGGAGGCGGAACGCTCGCTCAAGGAAAAGTGGCGTTCCCCCAGCCAAAAGCCCTGCTCCGCCAAAAGTCTAAGCTGCTCCTGGCAGGAGCGTCCGCCCCGGCAGCTGACAAAGATAAAATAATCCTGGAGCTGGGAGGTCTCCCCGGTGATCTGGCGCAGAAGGCGAAAGAGGGGATTGTCCTGCTGACGGACCAGGTGCTGATCCTCCTCCCCGGGGGAGCAGGGCAGATGAAAATCCTGGGAAATCAGCAGGCGGAGGGGATATTTTCTCACAAGGTACTGCTTCGGTGCAAACATGCAATCACTCCTTTCTGGCGTTGTGCAGGCAGCTGAGCTCCACCCGGGTGTGGGGCCGGTGGCGGTTCAGGTTGGGGGCGTGGGTGCTGAAATCCTGGGCGCAGATCAGTCCGGCGAATTCCCGGCAGAAGCTTTCCCGGCTGGGGATGGGCAGGGGCCTTCCCAGCGGGCGCCCGGTATAAGATTTGGATGGCATGAAATTCCTCCTCTCAAAAAATGCTTTTTACTCTTTAGAGACTGGGCTGAGTATAGCACGTATGTTCGATTGTGTCAATAAAAATTTCTTTTTACTCTTTTGAAAGCTTGCACAAGGTTGACATTTGCAAGTTCTCTTGTTATTCTGAGAAAAAGCGGGAAGGGCGGGAAATCCGGCCAAAGAACAGGGAAAGGGGGAGCTGCAGGATGAACCGGGAGCTGGCGGAGGAGTTTTTAGCGGAAAATAAGCTTACAGGCAATACCTTTCCCCTGACCAACGGCAAGCTTTTTGCCTACGGGGAGATGATCGGAAAGTCCCTGAGGGAATTTTCGGAGGAGGACTTTATCTGCTTTTTCTTTGACTATGTGAAAATCAATAACATCAGCACCCTGAACGCCTACCGGACCAGGCTGAGGCAGTTCTGGGACTGGCTGGAGAAAAAGGGACTGGCCGGGGAGAATCCTTTCCGGAACCGGGTGCGGCTGGATGCGGATACTCTGGCGGCCTACATGGCCAGGCGGGTGGAGCTGTGCTATTACGACGACAGCCTGGTGGAGCGGGTGATGGAGAATCTCCGGGAGGATGAGAAGTACACGGAGCTGGTCATCAGGGCTTTCTACGAGGGGATTGGCGGCGTGCGGGAGCTGGCCTATCTGAGACGGGATCAGCTGGATTTTGGGAGAGGGGAGATACGGCTGGGGAACCGCCGGATGCTCATGAGTCCCCGGCTGAGCCGGCTGCTTCAGTGGATATGCGCCCCGGAGGCGGCACAGGAGCTGTCCAGGGCCGGGGGCCGGGGACTTACCTATCAGCGCCTCTGCCAGGAGGACGCCCTGGTGTTTCCCTGCAGCCGGGACTCAGAGCGCAACCGGAAGCAGTATCTGCAGAGAAAGCTGGAGCGGGTGCAAAGGGAGCTAAAGCTTCCGGGCTTTACCGCCAGAAGGCTTTATCTGAGCGGTTTGCTCCAGTATCTGTATAAGGCCTGCGGCCAGGATCAGGAGCGGTTCGTGAATCTGCTCTCCGGCCACAAGGGAAAGCACGAGAACCGGGAGCTGCAGGAGATCGTGGCCGGGAGCTGGTATCCGGTGGATCCCATCCGCCTGCGCCACATGTTCCGGCCCTATCTGCTGCAGGTGGGGGAGAATCAGCAGTAATAGGAAATAATAAAATCGAACCTTTGTTCTTGACAGGCCATCGCGAATGGGATATAATGTCAAAAAAAGAACGAATGTTCGATTTTTGTTTTGGGGAAGCGTATGGAAAAGGTAACGATTGAGTTCTATAAAAGATGGATGCAGAAGATTTCCGGGACGGAGGCCCGCGTGTTCGTGAGGGGCTTTCGGGAGAGCGGGGTGTACCGCTGCAGACTGCAGGCGGGGGAGGAGGCGGTGACGGCCTGGCTGGAGGATAAGCGGAGACTGTACCTGCTGTACCGGAACATGCGGGACATCGCCTATGAAGAGCCCTGCTTTTATATGAGCATTGTGGAATTTTCCTATGGAGAGAGGGGACGGATAGGATTTCAGATCATCAGAAAAAAACAGCAGCCTGACAGCCCCGGCGGGCGGCAGACTGCTTGAGGGCAGGCACAGGGAGAACTCCTTCCTGTATCCCTGGGAAGCTTTTCGGAAACTAAAATAAGCCGGAAATCAGACTCGAACTGACGACCCCTTCATTACGAGTGAAGTGCTCTACCGACTGAGCTATTCCGGCTTGTGCTGTGGCACGAGAGATATTATATAATATTTGCCTGGAATATGCAAGCAATATTTTGAAAAAATGTGAGTTGGCCGCAACAGCCAGCGTTGGCCGCAACAGCCAGCGTTGACCGCAACAGTTCAGCCTGCCACTGTCCCGCGAGGTGTCCCGCTGCATTTGCAGCGGGACACCGAGGGCTGCGGGCGCCAGACTGCGAGAATCGCAGTCTGTGTACATACATTTGTGACAGTGAGGCCGATAGGCTGAACTGCCACTGTCCCTATTCCTCCTTCATGGCCTCCTGAAGATGGGAGATGAAGAGCTTTCGGATGGCGGGATATTCCCCCAGACCCTTTAAGTGACATTCCGTCTTGTAGCCGGCTGCTTCGATCTGGCTGCGCCAGGAGTCCGGGTCGCTGCCGTTCATGTCGTTCTTGGCGTGATCCCCGGCCACGATCATGAAGGGAGCCAGGTGAACCTTCCGGGGATGATGCTTTTTGATACCCTTTAACAGAGTCTCCATGGAAGGGTAGGCCTCCACCGTCCCCAGATAAATATTCTCAAAGCCCCGGTCCTTGAAGGTATAGTCCAGGGCGGCGTAGACGGAGTTGGCAAAATGAGTGGTGCCGTGGCCCATGAGAACCAGCAGTTCATCCGGGGCCAGGAAGGAGAATTCCGAAGCCACCGCGTCGATGGTCAGCTGGTTGTCCTGCTCGCTGGTGAGCATGGGAGTGCCGAAGCGGATAGAGGCGAAGCGATCCCGGAAAGCCAGGGCGTCCTCCTTCATCAGGTCATTTTCAATGCCGTTGATCACGTGGGTGGGCTGAACGATCACGTGGGTGATGCCGTCGGCGGCCATCTGCTCCATGGCCTCCGTCACGTTGTTGATCTTTACCCCGTCCCGCTTCAGCAGCTTGGCCATGATCATCTTGCTGGTCCAGGCCCGGTAAATCCGGTACTGGGGATAAGCGGCGGCAATGTCCGCCTCGATGGCGTCGATGGTCTTTTTGCGGGTATCCTCATAGCTGGTGCCGAAGCTGACCACTAAGATTGCTTTCGTCTTTTCCATATCCAAACTCCTCCTGTATGGGCCTGAGCGTGGGAAACAGAGAGTATTTTGGCCATTTCTGATAGTATTGAGGACAAACTGCACAAATATACGAGAATATCGGGTAATGCAGCGGCTCCATAAAAAGCTTCTGTCCGTTTGACGGCACAAAAAAATCCCTCGGTTATCCCTCGCAGCCAAGGTAAATGATTCAGAAAGGGCAGGTCTTCTGACTTAAGGATCCTCACTTTCCTTCGCCTTCCCAGTATACCCAGTGACATGATGAAAGAAAGCTCCTCTATTACAGCGGCGTGACCGTGCGGGATTTGCACCCGCTTTCCTATTCTTCCGTGGAGAAAACACGGACACCACTTTCTGTAAAAAATCGGTTTTCTTTAAATTATAATGGCAGGAGGCAGTTTGTCAATACGAATCGGGAGAAATCTGTCGAAAAGCCGTATCAGCGGCAGGCTGAACTTTTACGAAAAGCCAGGGGGCCGGGAGAGGGGCTGAGGAAATTTGTTTTGCATTTGCGGAAAGTTGTGCTATGATAGGTCTAGAAATTTTGTACGCCGGAGGAAAGACCATGAGTATTTGTATGGTGGGAATTGACTATGAAAAAGCGTCTGTGGATGTGCGGGCGCTGTTTGCCTTTACAAAAAAGCAGGCGGCCGCCGGGCTGGAAGAGCTGCTGAAAGGGGAAAAGCTCTACGGCGCCCTGATCCTCTCCACCTGCAACCGGATGGAGGTCTGGGCCCATATGGACGGAACGCCCCAGGAGCTCTTTGCCAGTCTCTGCGCCCTGAAGGGCGTGCAGGAGCGGGACGCCCGGCAGTACTTTGTATTCCGGCAGGAGCAGGAGGCCATCGAGCATCTTTTCTTCATGGCCTGCGGGCTGAAATCCCAGATCCTGGCGGAGGA
The DNA here is from genome assembly GCA_018711815.1 of Candidatus Egerieimonas intestinavium. Taxonomy (GTDB): domain Bacteria; phylum Bacillota; class Clostridia; order Lachnospirales; family Lachnospiraceae; genus Egerieimonas; species Egerieimonas intestinavium. Next base: position 17,623 of record DVHU01000017.1, on the reverse strand, counting down.
TCAGATCATCACCCAGGTAAAGGACGCCCTGGCCCTGGCCCGGGAGTGCTATGCCACCGACAACGTGCTGGAGGTGCTCTTTCGCAAGGCCATCACCGCGGCTAAGCGGGTGAAGACAGAGGTGGTATTTTCCCGGGCCAACGAGACGGCCATGGACAAGGCCCTGGCTCTGCTGAAGGAGCAGGGATTTTCCGTGGAGGGAAAGACCTGTATGGTCATCGGAAACGGGGAGATGGGCAAGCTGGCGGCCCAGACCCTGCAGCGGGCCGGGGCGGACGTGACGGTGACTGTGCGCCAGTACCGCAGCGGCGTGGTGGAGATCCCCCGGGGCTGCAGGCGGATTAATTATGGGGAGAGGATGGAGCTTTTTCCCAGCTGCGATCTGGTGGTCAGCGCCACCGCCAGCCCCAATTTTACGCTGACCCGGGAGCTGGTGGCCGCTTCGCCGGCCAAGGAGCAGATGATCCTCATTGACCTGGCGGTGCCCCGGGATATGGAGCCCTCCATCGGAGGCCTGCCGGGAATCACCCTTTATAATATTGACGATTTCAAGACTGAGCGGATCACGCCCCAGGTACAGGAGGCCATGAACCAGGCGGAGAAGATTCTCCGGGAGGTGATGGAGGAATTTACCTCCTGGCGGGAGGGGAGAAACCTCATCCCCCGGATTCAGAAGGTGCAGGAGGAGGCTATGGAGGATTTGAGCTTCCGGCTTCACAAGCTGCTGGTGCGGCTGCCCCTGGAGGAGAAGGAAAAGGAGGAGGTCTGGAGCATCATCAGCAGCTCCGCGGGAAAAGTGGTGACAAAGCTGATCTTCGGGCTTCGGGATTACCTGGATAAGGATACATTTTTAGACTGCATGGAAGGATTGGAGAGGGTATATGAAGAGGACGGAAAGTAAACCGCTGTTTCCGCTTTTTACGGATATTTCCGGCTACAAGATCGTGATTGTGGGGGGCGGGAGCGTGGCTTTGCGGAGGGTGCGCACCCTCCTTTCCTTTGCCTCTGACCTGACAGTGGTGGCCCCCAAAGTCCGCCCGGAGCTGGAGGAGCTGGCAGAAGCGGGGCGGGTGCGCCTGGAGCGAAGACCCTACCGGCGGGAGGATCTCTACGCGGCCCAGCTGGTGCTGGCCGCCACCGACGACAGGCAGGTCAATGAGGATGTCTACAGCGCCTGCAAGTGCCTGGGGATTCTGGTAAATGTGGCCAGCGACAGGAGAAAATGTGACTTTCAGTTCCCGTCGGTGGTGCTGAAGGATGAGATTTCCGTGGGAATTACGGGAAACGGGGAAAATCACCGGCAGGTGAAGGAGACCCGGAAAAAATTGGAAGCGTATCTGGGAGGAGAGCAGATTTATGGAGAATAGAAAAATCATCATCGGCAGCCGGGAGAGCCGGCTGGCGGTGGTACAGAGCCAGCTGGTGCAGGGGTACATCCAAGGGAGGCTGCCCGGAGCCCAGGTGGAGCTGCTGACCATGAAAACCACCGGGGATAAGATTCTGGATAGAACCCTGGATAAGGTGGGGGGCAAGGGCCTCTTTGTGAAGGAGCTGGATAAGGCTCTGCTGGATGGACGCAGCGATCTGTCCGTGCACAGCCTGAAGGATATGCCCATGGAAGTGGATGAACGGCTTCCCCTTTTGGCCTTCTCCCCCCGGGAGGATGAGCGGGACGCGCTGGTGCTTCCCCAGGGAGTCGGGGAGCTTGACGTACATAAACCCATAGGCTGCTCCAGCCTGCGCAGGATCCTGCAGCTGAAAAAGCTGTATCCTCATATGGAATTTAAAAGTGTCCGGGGAAATGTACAGACCCGGCTGGCTAAGCTGGACGCCGGAGAGTACAGCGCCCTGGTGCTGGCGGCGGCGGGCTTGAAGCGCCTGGGGCTTGAGAGCCGGATTTCCCGGTATTTCACCACCCAGGAGGTGATCCCGGCGGCGGGACAGGGAATCCTGGCGGTGCAGGGACGCGCCGGCGGGGATTACGGTTACCTGGAGGGCTACGACTGCCGCCAGTCCCGGCTGGCGGCTCTGGCGGAGCGGGCCTTTGTCCGGTATTTAAACGGCGGATGCTCCTCCCCGGTGGCGGCCCACGGGGTGGTAGACAGAGAACGGCTGCGGCTGACGGGCCTCTATTACCGGGAATCCGACGGGGCCTGGTGGACCGGAAGCCTGGAGGGCGAGGCTGACCAGGCGGAACAGCTGGGGGAGACCCTGGCCAGGGAATTGATGGAAAAGGGGGAACAGAAGCAGTGACACAGGGAAAAGTATGGTTAGTGGGTGCAGGGCCGGGTGATCCGGGCTTATTTACCCTGAAAGGAAGGGCTATTCTCTCCCAGGCGGAGGTAGTGGTCTATGACAGCCTGGTGGGAGACGGCGTGCTGGCTATGATCCCCGGGGAGGCCCGGTTGATCAACGTGGGAAAGCGGGCCGGAAATCACACCATGCGCCAGGAGCAGATCAATGAGACCCTGCTCTCGGAGGCAAAAAAGGGCTTAAGGGTGGTGCGCCTAAAGGGCGGAGACCCCTTCCTCTTCGGCCGGGGGGGCGAGGAGCTGGAGCTTCTGGCCCGGGAAGGGATTCCCTATGAGATCGTGCCGGGAGTCACCTCCCCCATCGCGGTTCCCGCTTACAACGGGATTCCCGTGACGCACCGGGATTTCTGCTCCTCGGTGCACATTATCACCGGGCATAAGCGGGCCGGTGAGGAGCTGAACATGGATTTTGAGGCCCTGGTGCGCACGGAGGGAACCCTGGTTTTCCTCATGGGCGTCACCGCTATGCCCGACATTCTGGCGGGGCTTAAAAGGGCCGGCATGGACCCGGATATGCCGGCGGCCATCCTGCAGCAGGGAACCACCGCGGGCCAGAGGCGGGTGGTGGCCACCATCTCCACCCTGGAGGAGGAGGCTGCCCGGGCGGGCATCGGCACTCCGGCCATCATTGTGGTGGGCCGGGTCTGCTCCCTGGCGGAGGAATTTGCCTGGTATGAGAAACTGCCTCTGGCGGGCTGCAAGGTGCTGGTCACAAGGCCCAGGGAGTTGGTATCCGCCATGGCCTTAAAGCTGCGCAGGCAGGGGGCCGAGGTGCTGGAGCTGCCGGCCATCGCCACCCGGGCGATCCCGGATAACCAGGCCCTGGAAGCGGCTTTAGACAGGCTGGAAAGCTATCAGTGGATCGCCTTTACCAGCCCCACGGGGGTGCGCTTCTTCTTTGAGGCCCTCCGAGCGGCTAAGAAGGATGTGCGAAGCCTGGGAAATATCCGGGTGGCGGCCATCGGCCAGGGAACCAGGAAGGCCCTGGAGGAGAGAGGAATCCTGGCAGATCTGATGCCGGAGGTCTACGACGGGGCTTCCCTGGGGGCGGCTCTGGCCAGTGCCTGCCAGCCGGGAGACCGAATTCTTCTGCCCAGGGCGGCCCTGGGCAATCAGGAAATTCTGGAGGCCCTGGCCGGGCGGCCGGATGTGCAGGTGGAGGATGTGGCCACCTATGAGACCTATTACCCTCGGCAGGAGGTCATTGACCAGAGGAAAAAGGTGGAAGAGGGAGAAATAGATTTCGCGGTATTTACCAGCGCCTCCACAGTGCAGGGGTTCGCCCAGGCGGCGCCGGAACTGGACTTCCGGAAGGTGACAGCCGCCTGCATCGGCAGGCAGACCCGGGAGGCGGCCCTGAAGCTGGGGATGGAAGCGTATATGGCCAAGGAAGCCACCATGGACAGCCTGGTGGAGCTGGTGGCGGAGCTGGCGGAAAGAAAGAAGCAGAGGTGACAGATATGGAAATGATTATAAGACCCAGAAGACTGCGCGGCAGCGAGAGGCTGCGCCGGATGGTGAGGGAGACCCGGATGGATAAGTCTTCCCTGATTTATCCCCTGTTCGTCAAGGACGGGAAGGGAATTAAGGAGGAGATCCCCTCCATGGAGGGGCAGTACCGCTACAGCGTGGATCAGCTGCCCTATGCCCTGGAGGAGCTGCTCAAGGCCGGGGTAGATAAGGTAATGTTTTTCGGAATCCCGGAGGTAAAGGATGAGCTGGCCAGCCAGGCCTACGCGGAGGAGGGTATCGTACAGCGGGCCCTTCGGGAGACCAAGCGCCAGTTCCCGGAGATCTACCGGATCACCGACGTCTGCCTCTGCGAGTACACCTCCCACGGCCACTGCGGAATGCTCTGCGGCCAGGAGGTGGACAATGACAAGACCCTGGAGCTGCTGGCCAGGACGGCTCTCTCCCACGCGGAGGCCGGAGCGGATATGGTGGCTCCCTCGGATATGATGGACGGCCGGGTGCTGGCCATCCGTCATCGCCTGGACGCCCGGGGCTTTACTGGGATTCCCATTATGTCCTACGCGGTGAAGTACGCCTCCGCCTTCTACGGCCCCTTCCGGGAGGCGGCGGGCTCCGCCCCCTCCTTCGGGGACAGGAAGAGCTACCAGATGGATGTCCACAACAGCCGGGAGGGCGTGAAGGAGGCCCTGCTGGATGTGGAGGAGGGCGCGGATATCATCATGGTGAAGCCGGCCATGGCTTACCAGGATATGATCACCCGGGTTCGGGAGGCCACCCAGGTGCCGGTGGCCGCCTACAGCGTCAGCGGCGAGTACGCCATGGTAAAGGCGGCGGCCAGGATGGGCTGGATCGATGAGGAGCGCATCATCGGCGAGATGGCGGTGGGCGCGTACCGGGCGGGGGCCCAGATTTACCTGACCTATTTTGCCCGGGAACTGGCCAGACTCATGGACGAGGGGAGGATCGGATGATGAGCAGATCAGAGGAATTATTTGCCCGGGCGGTGAAGCGGATCCCCGGGGGAGTCAACAGCCCGGTGCGGGCCTACAAAAATGTGGGCATGACGCCCCGGTTCATCCAGGGAGCCTCCGGCCCCTACGTCTTTGACGTGGACGGAAATCAGTATATCGACTACATTCTCTCCTGGGGTCCCATGATGCAGGGGCACAACAATCAGGAGATTCTAAACGCGGTGGTCCGGGCGGCGGAGAACGGCTTAAGCTACGGGGCCGCCACGGAGATCGAGGTGGAGATGGCGGAGCTTCTCTGCGAAAATCTGCCCCATCTGGAGATGGTCCGCATGGTAAATTCCGGCACGGAGGCGGTGATGAGCGCCATCCGGGCGGCCCGGGGTTTTACCGGAAGAGACAAGGTGATTAAATTTATGGGCTGCTACCACGGCCACAGCGACGCCATGCTGGTGAAGGCCGGCTCCGGGGTGATGACGGCGGGCGTGCCGGACTCCGCCGGCGTCCCGGAGGGCTGTACCCGGGATACCCTCTCCGCTGTCTACAATGACCTGGGCAGCGTGGAGGAGCTCTTTGCCCGGTGTCCAAAGCAGGTGGCGGCGGTGATCGTGGAGCCGGTGGCCGCCAATATGGGCGTGGTGCTGCCGGCCCCGGGATTTCTGGCGGGCCTGCGCCGGCTCTGCGACGAGAACGGCGCCCTGCTGATCTTCGACGAGGTGATCACCGGCTTCCGTCTGGCTTTCGGGGGCGCCGCCGAGTATTACGGAATCCGGCCGGATCTGGTGACCTACGGCAAGATCATCGGCGCGGGGATGCCCGTGGGCGCCTACGGAGGAAGACGGGAGATCATGGAGCTGGTGGCCCCCTGCGGAAATGTCTACCAGGCGGGAACCTTAAGCGGCAACCCGGTGGCCATGGCCGCCGGCATCACCCAGGTGCGGTATCTTCTGGAGCATCCTGAGGTCTATGAGGAGACCAACCGGACGGCCGAGCTTCTCTTTGGGGGAATGGAAGAGCTGCTGCAGCGCTATGGCAGACCCTGCACCTTAAACCATGTGGGAAGCCTGGGCAGCATTTTCTTCACCCCTGGGCCGGTGCACAATTATGCCCAGGCCAAGGGCTCGGATACGGAGGAATTTGCCCGGTACTTCCGCTGGATGCTGGATCACGGCATTCATCTGGCGCCCTCCCAGTTTGAGGCGATTTTCGTGTCCCGCTCCCACGGGAAGGAGACCACGGAAAAGACACTGGAGGCATTGGAAGGATATTTAAAGGAGCAGTAGATGGATCAGAACAGTACGCTGGCAACGTTGTTTTTTATCGCTGTGATCATGCTGGTTGTCCTGGCGGTGTTTCTCTGGAATAAGTGGAAGCACAGGCAGTGGCTGGATTCCCGGCTTCGGGGCAGCTGGGGAAAGGTTCCCGACCGGGAGTACCGGGCGGAGGAGCTGGAGAGTATTTCCCACTATGCCCTCCACCACCGGCAGGGAAAGTTTTACGTGGACGACATCACCTGGAATGACCTGGGGATGGAAGAGATCTTCATGCTGCTGAATAATACGGTATCCTCCTGCGGGGAGGAGTATCTGTATTACATGCTGCGGACACCGGAGCGGGATCAGGAGCCCCTGGACCGCCGGGAGGAGCTGATGCAGTGGGCTGCCTCCAAGCCGGAGGAGCGTCTGCGGCTGCAAAAAATCCTCTACGGGGTCAGGAGAACCAGTCTTTCCCTGTCGGACTATATCTATATTTTGAAGGATATTCCCAGGAAGAACACAGGGAAATACAAGCTTTTGGCCTTGCTGCCGGTGGTCTGTGTGGGACTGATTTTTCTGGATCCGGCTCTGGGAATTCTGGCCCTTCTGGGGGCTATGAGCTTCAACGGAGTGGTGCATCACCGGGAAAGCACGGAGATTGAGAAATACCTGAAATGCTACCAGTGCATTTTGAGCATGGTCGCTGTGGCGGACGAGATCGGCAAGTGGAAAAATCCCAATCCAGTGCTGGCTCCCTATTTCCAGAGGATTCTGGCGGGGAGGCGGGGACTTAAGGGCTTTCGCCGGGGGGCCTGGCTGGTGACAGAAAACAGCGAGGTGAAGGACGACATTCTGGCGGCTGTTTTAAGCTACGTGAAAATCTTCTTCCACGTGGATCTGATCAAATTTTATTCCATGCTGGGGCAGCTGGACGGCCACGAGCAGGATCTGGAGGGGCTCATGGAAAATATCGGCCTCCTGGACGCCTGCATGGCCGCGGCCTCTTACCGGGCCTACCTGTCCCTGTACTGCCGGCCGGAGCTTACGGATGCCCGGGAGGCCTGGTTTGAGGGCAAGAGCCTGTATCATCCCCTGCTGGAAAACCCGGTGGCCAACAGCATCGCGGCCCGGGGGCAGATCCTGCTGACCGGCTCCAACGCCTCGGGAAAATCCACCTTCCTTAAAACCGTGGCCATCAACACTCTGCTGGCCCAGTCCATCAACACCTGCCTGGCAGAAGTTTACCGGGGCAGCTTCCTGAAGGTGCTGACATCCATGGCCTTAAAGGATGACCTCCAGGGCGGGGAGAGCTACTATATTGTGGAGACCAAGTCCTTAAAGCGGATCCTGGAGGAGGCAGAAAAGGGGGAGCCCATGCTGTGCATCGTGGACGAGGTACTGCGGGGCACCAACACGGTGGAGCGGATCGCCGCCTCCTCCCGGATATTGGCCTCCCTCTGCAGGCCCCATGTGCTGGCCTTTGCGGCCACCCACGACATTGAGCTCACTTATATTCTGGAGGAAGCGTACCAGAATTACCATTTTGAGGAGGAGATCCGGGATAATCAGGTGATCTTTAATTACCTGCTGCGCCAGGGAAGGGCCACCAGCCGCAACGCCATCCGCCTGCTGGAGCTCATCGGCTACGACGGCAGGCTGGTGAGGGAGGCCCAGAGGGCCGCGGCGGAATTTGAGGACACGGGGATCTGGAGAGCCCTGGGAAAGGATGAGCTATGCTGGTAAAGATTTATACGGACGGGGCGGCCCGGGGCAATCCCGACGGCCCCGGGGGATACGGCTGCGTGCTCCACTATGTGGATCCTAAGGGACAGCTGCACACCCGGGAGTACAGCGCCGGTTATCAGAAAACCACCAACAACCGCATGGAGCTCATGGCGGCCATCGCTGGCCTGGAGGCCCTAAACCGGCCCTGCCAGGTGGAGCTCTACTCGGATTCCAAATATCTGGTGGACGCCTTTAATCAGCACTGGATCGAGGGGTGGCTGAAAAAGGGCTGGAAGCGGGGAAAGAACGAGCCGGTGAAAAATGTGGATCTCTGGAAGCGGCTGTTGGCGGCCAAGGCTCCCCACCAGGTGACCTTCCACTGGGTGAAGGGCCACGACGGCCACCCGGAAAACGAGCGCTGCGATCAGCTGGCCACCTCCGCCGCCGACGGGGACAATCTGCTGGTGGATCCCGGGGTGTAGAAAATCCCCCCCGGGCCTTGACAAATGAAAAAGCCCCCGTTATACTGACAGATAACGGCAAAGGCGAGGAAGAGAAGAAGTAGCCATCAGGAGGCCCCACAGAGAGTTCCCGGCAGGTGAGAGGGGCGGAAGGCGGAGAGATAGGCGAATACATCTCGGAGCTGCGCACCGAAGGAGGAGTTCCCTCATAGGCTGCGACGTGGCGGCGGACGTTACACCGCGCGGAGTATCCCCGGCATGGGGGCACTCACGGAGGCAGAACTTCGCGAGGAGACTGTAAAATTAGGTGGTAACACGGGAATACGGCTCCCGTCCTAAGAAATTAGGGCGGGGGCTTTTTTGTTAGGAGGAAAAAAGATGAAAATTTACGAGGAATTAAAAGCCCGGGGCTTGATTGCCCAGGTAACTGACGAGCCGGAGATCCGGGAGCTGGTAAACAGCGGGAAGGCCACTTTCTACATTGGCTTTGACCCCACGGCGGACAGCCTGCATGTGGGTCATTTCATGGCCCTGTGCCTGATGAAGCGTCTGCAGATGGCGGGCAACAAGCCCATCGCCCTGATCGGCGGCGGCACCGGCATGGTGGGAGACCCCTCCGGCAGAAGCGATATGCGCCAGATGATGACGGTGGAGACCATCCAGCACAACTGCGACTGCTTCAAAAAGCAGATGAGCCGCTTCATTGATTTCTCTGAGGGGAAGGCCCTGATGGTCAACAATGCGGACTGGCTGCTGGGCTTAAATTATATTGAACTGCTGCGGGAGGTGGGCGCCTGCTTCTCCGTGAACCGGATGCTCACGGCCGAGTGCTACAAGCAGCGGATGGAGAAGGGCTTAAGCTTCCTGGAGTTTAACTACATGATCATGCAGAGCTACGACTTCTACATGCTGTACCAGAAATACGGCTGCAACATGCAGTTTGGCGGCGACGACCAGTGGAGCAACATGCTGGGCGGCACGGATCTGATTCGCCGGAAACTGGACAAGAACGCTTACGCCATGACCATCAACCTGCTGTTAAATTCTGAGGGCAAGAAGATGGGCAAGACCCAGTCGGGGGCTGTCTGGCTGGATCCCAACAAGACCACTCCCTTTGATTTCTACCAGTACTGGAGAAATGTCTCCGACGCGGATGTGCTGAAATGCCTGCGGATGCTGACCTTCCTGCCCTTAGAGCAGATCGATGAGATGGACCGCTGGGAGGGAAGCCAGCTGAATCAGGCCAAGGAGATCCTGGCCTACGAGCTCACTACCCTGGTACACGGGGAAGAGGAGGCCAAGAAGGCAGAGTCCGGGGCCAAGGCCCTCTTTGCGGGAGCCGGGGATGAGGCCAACATGCCCGCCTGTGAGCTGGCGGAGGAGGACTTCGGTCCCGACGGACAGATGGATCTCATCGGACTTCTGGTGAAGGCGGAGCTGGTAAACACCCGCTCGGAGGGACGCCGGGCCATCGAGCAGGGCGGCGCCTCCATCGACGGGGAGAAGATCACCGACATCAAATATATGGTGACCAAGGAGCAGGCGGCGGAGGGCTTTGTGCTTCGCCGGGGCAAGAAGAAATTTAAAAAGATTTGCCTGAAATAAGGGATTGTGATAAAATAATTTTCAGTGCCCAAGGGGCGTGACTGTAGATTGGAGGAAAGAAACGTGAAACCTTACGGCGTAAATGAACTGCGCAAAATGTTTCTGGAGTTTTTTGAGAGCAAGGGACATCTGGCCATGAAGAGCTTTTCCCTGGTACCCCAGAACGATAAGAGCCTGCTGCTGATCAATTCCGGCATGGCTCCCTTAAAGCCTTATTTTACCGGAGCGGAGATCCCTCCCCGGACCCGGGTGACCACTTGCCAGAAGTGCATCCGCACCGGCGATATTGAGAACGTGGGAAAGACTGCCCGCCACGGCACCTTCTTTGAGATGCTGGGTAACTTTTCCTTCGGGGATTACTTTAAGAAGGAATCTCTGGCCTGGACCTGGGAATTCCTCACGGAGGTGGTGGGCCTGGATCCCGACCGCCTGTACCCGTCTGTTTACCAGGACGACGACGAGGCCTTTGAGATCTGGAATAAACAGATCGGCATCCCGGCGGAGCGGATCTTCCGTTTCGGCAAAGAGGACAATTTCTGGGAGCACGGCGCCGGTCCCTGCGGCCCCTGCTCTGAGGTTTATTATGACCGGGGAGAAAAGTACGGCTGCGGCAAGGAAGGCTGTACCGTAGGCTGTGACTGCGACCGCTACATGGAGGTCTGGAACAACGTATTTACCCAGTTCGACAATGACGGCGAGGGCCATTATGAGGAGCTGGAGCACAAGAATATCGACACCGGCATGGGACTGGAGCGTCTGGCGGTGGTGGTTCAGGATGTGGATTCCATCTTTGACGTGGATACCATCCAGGCCCTGCGCAGCAAGGTGTGCCAGGTGACCGGCAAGGAATACAAGAAGAATGAGCAGGACGATATCTCTATCCGTCTGATCACCGACCATATGCGCTCCGCCACCTTTATGATTTCCGACGGAATCATGCCCACCAACGAGGGCCGCGGCTACGTGCTGCGCCGTCTGATCCGCCGGGCAGCCCGCCACGGAAGGCTTCTGGGCGTCAAGGGAGAATTCCTGGCCGCCTTAAGCGAGACCGTTATCCAGGGCTCCAAGGACGGATATCCGGAGCTGGAGGAGAAGAAGGACTTTATCCTGAAGGTGCTCACCAACGAGGAGCGCCAGTTTAACAAGACCATCGACCAGGGCCTTCGGATCCTGGGAGACATGGAGGAGAAGCTCAAGGCGGAGGAGAAAAAGACTCTGGAGGGAGCGGACGCCTTTAAGCTTTACGATACCTACGGATTCCCCATCGACCTGACCAAGGAGATCCTGGAGGAGAAGGGCTATGCCATCGACGAGGAGGGCTTCAAGCGCGAGATGGAGGCCCAGAGAGTCCGCGCCCGGGAGGCCCGGGAGGTCACCAATTACATGGGCGCCGACGCCACGGTTTACGATGAGATTGATCCCGCCGTCACCTCTGTTTTTGAGGGCTATGATAAGTTAGAGCTGGATTCTGTGGTGACTGTGCTGGCCGGAGAGACGGAGCTGGCGGACAGCCTGGTGGAGGGCCAGAGGGGAACGATTTTCGTGGAGAAAACACCCTTCTACGCCACCATGGGCGGTCAGCAGGGAGATACCGGCGTGATTTCCACCGGAAACGGCAGCTTCCGGGTGGAGGAAGCTATCCATCTGCGGGGCGGCAAGATCGGCCACGTGGGCGTGATGGTCAGCGGCATGATCGCCAAGGGCGAGACTGTGCATCTGCAGGTGGATGAGAAGGAGCGGGCAAACTGCTGCAAGAACCACAGCGCCACCCACCTGCTGCAGAAGGCATTAAAGACGGTGCTGGGCAGCCACGTGGAGCAGAAGGGCTCCCTGGTAACCCCCGGTCGCCTGCGCTTTGACTTCGCCCATTTCCAGGCCATGACCCCGGAGGAGCTTGAGCAGGTGGAGGCTCTGGTAAATGAGGAAATCCAGGCGAATCTGCCGGTGGTCACAGAGCTGATGTCCATCGAGGAGGCCAAGAAATCGGGAGCTATGGCTCTCTTTGGCGAGAAGTACGGCGATGAGGTGCGGGTGGTATCCATGGGTGATTTCTCCAAGGAGCTCTGCGGCGGTACCCATGTGCGCAGCACTGGCGTGATTTCTGTGTTTAAGATTCTCTCTGAGGCCGGTGTGGCCGCCGGCGTGCGCCGGATCGAGGCCCTGACCGGTGAGGGCGTGATGGCTTATTACCGGGAGGTGGAGGAGCGCCTGGCCCAGGCGGCGGCCCTGTTAAAGACCTCCCCCGCGGAGGTGGCGGATAAGATCGGCCATCTGCAGGCGGAGCTGAAGGCAGCCCACAGCGAGAATGAGTCCTTAAAGAGCAAGCTGGCCCAGAATTCCCTGGGGAATGTGATGGATCAGGTTGTGGAGATCAAGGGCGTGAAGGTTCTGGCGGCGGCCCTGGAGGGCGTGGATATGAACGGTCTCAGAGATCTGGGCGACCAGCTGAAGGATAAGCTGGGCCAGGGCGTAGTAGTCTTAGGCTCCGTTAAAGACGGCAAGGTAAGTCTGCTGGCCATGGTCACCGACGAGGCCCAGAAGAAGGGCGCTCACGCGGGAAATCTGGTGAAGGCAGCGGCAGCCATCGTGGGCGGCGGCGGCGGCGGAAGGCCCAATATGGCCCAGGCCGGCGGCAAGAACCCGGAGAAGGTGCCGGAGGCCATGGCCAAGATCCCCCAGCTGGTGGAGGAGCAGATCAAAGGCTAATTGCAGGAGAGAAAAACACGGAAATTTCTGTTTTGTACAAAATTTCCCTTGACAAACGGATAAACAACGTATATCATTACTAATAGAGTGTTACTGGTAGAGCAGGCATGACTGGAAAATATGCATTGGCATATGTTTTGGTCATGCCTTTTTTGTGTAGTATGAGGAGGGAGATGGGATCATGAAGCTGAGAAAGGCGCTGAATAATAACGTCGCGTTGGTAATGGATGACGACGGCAGAGAGGCGGTTATTATGGGAAGCGGGGTCGCTTACAACCTGAAGCCCGGCGCGCAGATTGATCCCCTGCGGATTGAGAAGCGCTTCGTACTGGACGGAAAAAGCGGCAGGAAGGGTTTTGACAGCCTGCTGAAGCGAATCACGGTGAAGGATATCGAACTGGCCAGCGATATCATCCGCCGGGGGGAGCAGAGGCTGGGCTATCGCTGCAACGACAGCATCCTGCTGACTCTGTCAGATCACCTGGGACTGATGATGGAAAGGGCGAAAAAGGGAATTTATTTCGGGACTCCGCTGGAATGGGATATTAAGCTCATTTACCCCAAGGAATTTCAGTATGCCAGGGAAGCGGTGGATGAACTGAAAAAGCGCACTGGTTATGAAATCCCGGAGCAGGAGGCTTCGTTTATCGCCCTGCATTTTATCAACGCCAATCTGCAGGGAAATGATATGCAGGAGACGCTGATGTGTACGAAGATCATTCAGAATATCCTCAATATCAGCAGGCTCTATTACCGGAAGGAATTTCGGGAGGACAATTTCGATGTGGGCCGCTTCGTCACCCATGTGCGCTACTTTGTGCGCAGGCAGATGAAGGGGGAGACACTGAAAATGGATGTGGAGCTTGCCAGAGTCATTGCGGAAAAATGTCCGGAGGACTACCGCTGTGCCATGAGGATTGTGCATTTCCTGAATCAGACCTACGGCTGGGACGTAAGCGAGGGGGAGACCCTTTATCTGACGCTCCACTTGAACCGGATTAACGCTAATTGATAGCGTCGGTGGACGCTACAGTAACAGGAAACATTTTACCAGAGCAGGAGAAGTAAAATGAAATATGTAGAAGAAGCAAAGAAAATTGTCTCCCTTGTGGGCGGCGAAAAAAATATCATAAGCCTCGTGCACTGTGCCACCAGGCTGCGTTTTGAACTGAAGGATGAAAAGAAGGCGGATAAGGAGGCGCTCAATAAGCTGTCCTACGTCATGCAGGTGGTCATCAGCGGCGGACAGTACCAGGTGGTGATTGGCTCTGCGGTGTCCGACTATTATGAAGCGATCCTTTCCATCACCAAGCTTGGAAAGGGGCAGTCGGAGGAGGCCTCCGGGGCCAAGGGAAATGTGGTGGACCGTGTAATGAAGGTGATTTCCGGCGCGTTCTCTCCGCTGATCCCGGTACTGGCGGGCGCCGGTATGATGAAGGCCCTGCTGACGATTCTGATTGAGTTTGGCGCCATGGGCTATGAGGACAGCACCTATCTGATTTTGTCGGCGGCTGCGAACGCGGTGTTCTACTTCCTGCCGATCTTTCTGGGAATCACGCTGGCAAAACAGTTCGGCGGGAACCCCTATGTGGGCGGCGCCATCGGGGCGGCCCTTCTGGAGCCGAATTTTACGGGGCTTCTGACGGCGGAAGGCGTGAATTTTCTGGGAATCAGCGTAACGCCCATCGATTACGCCTCCACAGTGTTCCCCATATTTATCGCGATGATTGTGTATGGACTTTTGGACAAGGGGCTGAAAAAGATTATCAAGCGGGAGCTGCAGCTGTTTCTGGTGCCTATGCTGAGTCTGATGATCATGGTACCCTTTACCGTGATTCTCTTCGGACCCTTTGGCACCACCTTTGGAAACGTAGTGGCGGATATCGTGGTATGGCTCTTTAATTTCAACAAGGTGATCGCAGGCTTGCTCCTGGGAGCTGCCTATCCGTTTCTTACAATCCTGGGCCTTCACTGGGGCTTCACGCCCATCACGCTGCAGAATCTGGAGAGCTTTGGCGGCGATATGATCGAGGGTGTCTGTGTGTGCGCAGTATTTGCAGAGGTGGGAATTGCCATCGGCGCGTATCTGAAGGGCAAGAAGGGATCCCGAATCCGCGGAATCGCCGGACCGAACATCCTCACCGGACTGCTGGCGGGCGTGACGGAGCCGATCCTTTACGGTATTATCATGGAATATAAGCGTCTGTTCGCGGTGGTAGCGATAGCCAGCGGACTGGGCGGAGCCATCAACGGACTCTTCGGCGTGCTGAACACCGCTTACGTGTTCCACAATGTATTTTCCATGGCTATGCAGGCGTATTCTCCCTTCTATGGCTACCTGATCGGAATCGCGGTGGCGATGGCGGCAGGCGCAGTGCTTACCTACTTCTGGGGAATCACAGAGGAAAATATGAAGGATTTCGTGCCGGAAAATGCAGCTGAGACCGTAGAAGCCGCCGGCGCGGCCATCGGAAATGCAGAATCCCAAAGCACCGCCGGCGCGGCCATCGGAACAGCCGCTGATGCGGCAGCCGGGGAGGAGCGCTGCATTACCCTTTTAGCCCCCATGAGCGGAAAGGTAGTTCCACTTAAAGAAGTGCCGGATGAGGTATTTGCCAGCGGAGTAGCCGGACAGGGGGCTGCGGTTCTGCCGGAGGAAGACTGCCTCTGTGCGCCCTGCGCGGGAAGAGTCAGTATGGTATTTCCTTCGGGCCATGCGCTGGGCCTGACCACCAGCGACGGGCTGGAGCTTCTGCTTCATGTGGGCCTCAACACGGTTATGCTGAACGGCGACGGCTTTGAGATGCTGGTCAAGGAAGGCGACCAGGTGAGCGCGGGTACAAAGCTGCTTCGCTTCGACAGGGAAAAAATCAAGAAGGCAGGTTACAGCCTGATTTCTCCGATACTGGTGACCAACGCGGAGGATGTGAAGGACATTCTTCCCCCGCAGAACGAGGCTGTGAGGGCCGGAGAGGAATTTTATAAGGTGCTTGTATAATGAAGAAGGACTTTTTATGGGGCGGCGCCGTAGCCGCCCATCAGGTAGAGGGTGCGTACCTTGCGGGAGGCAAGGGGCTGAGTATCGCAGACGTGATGACGGGGGGCAGCAGGACGGTTGCCCGCCGGATTACCAAGGGGATTGAAGAAGGCAGCTATTATCCCAACCACGAGGGAATCCGCTTTTATGAGCATTATAAAGAAGATATCCGCCTTTTTGCGCAGATGGGGTTCAAATGTTTCCGCACCAGCATTGCCTGGAGCCGCATTTTCCCCAACGGCGACGAGGAGACGCCCAATGAGGAGGGCTTACGCTTTTACGACGCGCTTTTTGACGAGCTGCGCAAGTATCAGATTGAACCGCTGGTTACCCTGTCTCATTTTGAGATGCCCTACCATCTGGTGGAAAAGTACGGCGGCTGGCGGGACAGAAGACTCATCGGTTTCTTTGCGCGCTTTGCGGAGACGGTGATGGAGCGCTATAAGGATAAGGTGAAATATTGGCTGACCTTCAACGAGATCAACAATCAGATGATCGTGGAGACGGATATTTATCCCTTTACCAATTCCGGCCTTCTGTTTGAAGAGGGGGAGGATCGGAAAAAGACGGTATACCAGGCGGCCCATTATGAGCTCACCGCCAGCGCGCTGGCAGTGAAAAAAGGCCATGAGATCAATCCCGAATTTCAAATTGGCTGTATGATAGCGGCTATGCCTTACTACCCTTACAGCAGCCGTCCGGAGGATATGCTCCTGGCGCAGCAGGAGGATCGGAGGAGTCTTTGGCTGGCGGACGTGCATATCCGCGGACATTATCCGGCCTATATCCGGAAGGAGTGGGAGAAAGCGGGATACCGCTTCGACATTACCGAGGAGGATCTTCGGATTCTGAAGGAAGGCTGCGTGGATTATCTTGGTTTCAGCTACTATTACTCCAATACAGTGACTACAGATCAGAGTGTGGAAGCGACCGGCGACAAAATTATGGGAAGCGGAAGCGAAGTGGAGAACCCTTACCTTCCGGCTACTCCCTGGGGCTGGACCATCGACCCTGTGGGCCTCCGCTATGTGCTGAATCAGTATTATGACCGCTATGAGATTCCGCTGTTTGTGGTGGAAAATGGCTTCGGCTATGAGGACTTGCTGGAGGATGGCCAGATCCATGATACGAACCGTATCCATTTTCTGCGGGAGCATATCCGGGAAATGAAAAAAGCGGTGGATGAGGACGGCGTGGACGTTCTGGGCTATACCGTCTGGGGCTGCATCGATCCGGTCTCCTTCTCCACAGGTGAAATGCGCAAGCGCTACGGCTTCATCTATGTGGACAAAATGGACGACGGAAGCGGCAGCTACGAGAGAATCCCCAAGGACAGCTTTTACTGGTATAAGAAAGTGATTGCCTCAAACGGAGAGGAGCTGGATTAAACCTTAGACGTTCCAAAAGTCGGGCAGGCCGGAGGAACGTCTTTTTCAGCCGGAAAATGGCAGCTGCCGGAAAATGCTGTTTCACGCAAAAACTTTGACAAAATGCGGAAAAGCGGTTGACGAAATGGAAAAATCTGATATAATATTTATTAGTGCAGAAAAACCCAAACAGTTGTTTTATGCACAATCGGCAACTGGAGGGAGGTTAGGTTTGGGTTTATGTCAAATGTCATCGTAAAAGAGAACGAGACTTTGGATAGTGCTCTGCGTAGATTTAAGCGTAGCTGTGCCAAGGCCGGCATTCAGCAGGAAATCCGCAAAAGAGAGCATTACGAGAAACCGAGTGTTCGTCGTAAGAAAAAATCTGAAGCAGCAAGAAAACGTAAATATAACTAATTGCTAAAAAAACCCGGACAGTTTTGTCCGGGATTTTTTAGCTTCGTAGCCTGCGTTCTTATGAAACAAAAAACGCTTCGCGAGGATCGTGCTGCGGCCAATTATTTTCTTGAAGATAAATCTTGAGATTGCCTCTGCAATCTGTTATAGTAAAAATATAAATAATAATTGACATTTTCAACCCTCCATGTTATTATTGCTATATCTTAAATCATATCTGGCTGCTCAGCCAAGTTTCCAACAAGAAAAAGCAAGTACAGGAGGGTAAATGGGAAAAAAAGACGAAATATTGAACA
>DVHU01000016.1 GCA_018711815.1 Candidatus Egerieimonas intestinavium | reverse complement strand
GATTTCCGGCTGCAATAACGCCGTCTGGCACGTCCTTAGTAACCACAGACCCCGAACCTATTACTACGTTATTTCCAATTCTAACACCGGGATTAATCACAACATTCCCACCAATCCATACGTTCGACCCTATCGTTACTGGCTTTGCATACTCAACATCTGTATTTCTGATTTCCGCATCAATGGGGTGACCTGCCGTATAAATGCTTACATGAGGCGCCAGATAAACGTTATCTCCAAAAATTACGTTATTCTCGTCGAGAATAGTCAAATCTGTATTCGCATAAAAATGTTTTCCGAAATAAATCCGATCCCCATGGTCAAAGTATACGGGCGGAGTCAATACTATGTCCTCTGGCGCTCTTCCCAAACATTTTCTCAGCTCATTCAATGCACTTCTGTCTTTCCAAAAAGCGGAATGGTTAAATAAATACACCGCTTCATGTACTCTTTCCCAGGAATCATCGCCAACTTTTCCAGGACTGTATAATTTTCCTTCCATCATTCTATTCCATTCAATTTCTGATTTCATATTTTACTCTCCAATCGTACTGGTAATATTGAGAAGAAAAGCTGCGGGCCAGCCGGCGCCCGCAGCTCAAGGTATCTCCCCGGCCAAGCCGGGCAGCAGCGGCAAACGGTTCGCTGCTACGCGACGAACTCTATCTCTGCGGTATCTGCTTGACTTCCGTCAAGCAGCAGCGAAAAGCTGCGGACCAGCCGGCGCCCGCAGCTCAAGGTATCTCCCCGGCCGAGCCGGGTAGCAGCGGCAAACGATCCGCTGCTACGCGACGGATCGTTTGCCTTATTTTTCGTCTAGTTTGAGGACGCTCATGAAGGCTTTCTGGGGGATTTCTACGCTGCCCACCTGGCGCATGCGCTTCTTTCCCTCCTTCTGCTTTTCCAGGAGCTTTTTCTTTCGGGTGATGTCGCCGCCGTAGCACTTGGCCAGCACATCCTTTCTCAGGGCTTTCACTGTCTCCCGGGCAATGATCTTGCTGCCAATGGCCGCCTGAATGGGAATCTCGAAAAGCTGCCGGGGAATCTCTTCCTTCAGCTTCTCACACATCCTTCGGCCTCTCTCGTAGGCAGAACCGGCGAACACAATGAAGGACAGGGCGTCCACCTCTTCTTTATTGACCAGAATATCCAGCTTCACCAGCTCGCTGCGCTCATAGCCCAGCAGCTCATAATCGAAGGAGGCGTAGCCCCTGGAGCGAGACTTCAGAGCGTCAAAGAAATCATAGATAATCTCATTGAGGGGCAGGTGATATTTCAGCAGGGCCCGGGTGGTCTCCATATACTCCATCCCCTGGTACTGTCCCCGGCGTTCCTGGCACAGATCCATGATAGGCCCGATAAATTCTGTGGTCACCATGATTTCCGCCTTCACCATGGGCTCCTCCATATACTCGATCTCCGAGGGATCCGGAAGGTTAGTGGGATTGGTCAGATCAATAACCTCCCCATCAGTTTTGTGAACCTTATAAATAACGCTGGGAGCCGTGGTGATCAGATCCAGGCCGTACTCCCGTTCCAGCCGCTCCTGGATAATCTCCAGGTGCAGAAGTCCCAGAAATCCGCAGCGAAATCCAAAGCCCAGGGCCACAGAGGTCTCCGGCTCGTAAAAGAGGGAGGCGTCGTTTAGCTGCAGCTTCTCCAGGGCGTCCCGCAAATCACCGTACTTGGAGCCGTCCGCCGGGTACATACCGCAGTACACCATAGGATTTACCTTCTTGTAGCCGGGCAGAGGCTGGGCGCAGGGATTTTGACTGTTGGTCACCGTATCTCCCACTCGGGTGTCCCGCACGTTTTTGATGCTGGCGGTGATGTAGCCCACCATACCCGCGGAGAGCTCTTCACAGGGGATAAACTGGCCTGCGCCAAAGTAGCCCACCTCCACAGCCTCAAACTCCGCTCCCGTGGCCATCATGCGGATGGGGGTTCCCTTGGAAACCTTTCCCTCCTTGATTCTGCAAAAAACGATCACTCCCTTATAGGGATCGTACAGGGAATCAAAAATTAACGCCTGCAGAGGCGCCTCCGGGTCTCCCTGGGGAGCCGGGATCTTCTCCACGATCTGCTCCAGCACCTGGTCAATATTAACTCCCATCTTGGCTGAAATCAAGGGCGCGTCCTCGGCCTCAATGCCGATCACATCCTCGATCTCCGCCTTTACCCGCTCCGGTTCCGCACTTGGCAGATCAATTTTATTGATTACCGGCATCACATCCAGGTCATGATCCAGGGCCAGGTACACATTGGCCAGGGTCTGGGCCTCAATGCCCTGGGCCGCGTCTACCACCAGGATGGCCCCGTCGCAGGCCGCCAGGCTTCGGGAAACCTCATAGTTAAAGTCCACATGCCCCGGGGTATCAATCAGGTTAAAAATATATTCCTGCCCGTCCTGGGCTTTGTACACGATCCGCACGGTCTGGGCCTTGATGGTGATCCCCCGCTCCCGCTCCAGATCCATGTTGTCCAGCACCTGGGACTGCATCTCCCGCTCGGTCAAAAGTCCGGTCTTTTCGATGATCCGATCCGCCAGGGTGGATTTGCCGTGATCGATATGGGCGATAATACAAAAATTCCGTATTCTGCTCTGGTCAATTCCAGCCATCTATCTTTCCTCCTGTTCGGGATATGCTCCCGCTTTATTCATCATCCATAATCTTGCGCCCGGCTTTCTGCGGTTTTCGCAGAAACCGGCATGCGCAGGTATCATATCCGCTTCGCGGCTATGATCCTATATTCGCTACGCTCTTATACTGCCTCCGGCGGATTTCAGCGCCCGGCTTTCTGCGGTTTTCGCAGAAACCGGCATGCGCAGGTATCATATCCGCTTCGCGGCTATGATACCATATTTTCCTGTTTTTGTCATGTTTTTTTGGGAAAAGTGAGCGCTGGGGTGCGAAAAATATTGCCCTATCTCCTTGCCTTCCCCCTGAATTTCCTTTATACTACTAATTACAGAACAGCTTGTCTATAGCATTTTTAAATTATAATCTATTATCCTCTTCAACGCTCTATTTACTCTTATTAAAAATTTTATACTATATTTACCCGGGGAGCCGTTGAGGTGCTATGCCAGCCACCGGATGCTATGCGGAAGGAGGCTGGTGCTTATGGTTACATACAGCGACTTATTCACGTTTGTTATCATGCTTTGTGCTGTTATAACCCTTGTTGTAGCACTTTTGAAACACAAAAAATAGTGCCTCTGCTCTGGTAAAGTAAGGCACTATTTTTGCTACATTTTGCCGGCGGCCAGGTGTGCACTGGTCAACGGCTCCCTTGTTAAGTGTATTATAAGTCATCTGCATTTACTTGTCAAACAAAAAGAGCGCCTGCCAAAAGCGTCTCTGAGCCGCACCTATACAGTCACAGATATTTCCGCCCTCTTCCTATCCCCCTTTCAGGACTTTATTCAAAATCACCGCATTTAACGCTCCATTTATTCTTAACAAAAAACTTTATACTATATTTACCCGGGGAGCCGGGGGACGTGCTGCATCCGTTCCGAGCCTGTCGGAGGTGGTGCTTATGAGTACATACGAAGAATTACAGCTAATCATTTCGGTAGCTCTTCTGATCGTTGCCATACTAACCTATACTCATAAAAAATAGCTCGTCCCGACCTGCGAAAGTCGACGAGCTATTTTTTAATAGTTTTACATTTTGCCGGGGCGGGGAAGTAGTGGTTCCCTTCCGGCTCTCCTGTTAAGTGTATTATAAGTCATCTGCGTTTACTTGTCAAACAAAAAGAGCACCTGCCAAAAGCGTCTCTGGGCCGCACTTATGCAGCCACAGATATTTCCGCCCTCTTCCTATTCCCCTTTCAGGACTTTATTCAAAATCACCGCGAAGGGCTCCATGGCATTTTTTGCCTCCTCAAAAGTGTTGGTCTGCGCCCCCACCTCCAGCAGCAGGGATTTGGGCCTCACATGGAGATTGTAGCGGTAGCATTTCAGATACACGCAGCGGGTCAGATCCGGGTAATACTGGGCCGCCTCATACTCCAACCGGAAAGAAAAGGCCAGATTGTCGCTGATGTAAGGATTATAGAGGTAATCAATGGGACCATTGGTTTTGCTCTTGGAGAGACCGTTGAAAAACATAATCTGGGCCGTGGGCTTTCCGTTGATCTCCGTGGCCAGGTGCACGTCATCCGGCACACCGTCCCGGTGCAGATCGATCACCACCTCGATGGAGGGATTCTCCTCCAGCACCTGCTCCACCTTCTCCAGGGCGTAATCGTAGGCGGCGCTGCGGTCGATCTGGCCGTCCACAATGTCGAAGGTATCCTTCAGATGAATCACCTGGTAGCCGTACTGTTCCACAAGAATCTGCTCCAGGTAATCCCCCACCGCCAGAACGGAGGTACTGGGATCCCCCTCCTTAGAGTCCGCGAACCCCTCCTGGGAATGGCTGTGATAAATGAGAATCTGGGGAGCAGAGTTATCCTGTTTCAAGGTTAAATCCTTCTCCATCAAACTGCCAATATTCAGCTCCTCCTGACTGATGGTGGTGCTGGGATCCAGAACAAAGAAATTATTCAAGAGGTAATCAAAATTCTGCAGCTTTTCCATGGATAGCTGCACCTGCTGGGCCGGAAGGGTGAAGGCCTCCTCAACCGGTTCCTGGCTCTTCCCATCTGGCTGCGGGTTTCCAGTCATTTCCCCGGAATTTTCACCGGTTTCCGTGCTGCCGTTATCCTCCCCGGGGCCATTTCCGCCTCCAGCGCTGCCGCCCTGCCCGCCGGATTCAACACCGGTTTGGCCGCTGCCATCCTGCTCCCCGGGGCCATTTCCGCCTCCAGCGCTGCCGCTTCCCCCTTCCCCGTCAGACTCCCGAAGCCGGTCGGCAATAGACTTGTGGGTGGCCTCCTCGATGGCCTCCCAGGTGGAGGTATCCTCCAGATAGGCCACATCCTCCCCGGCTCGCAGATAATTCCAGTAATCCAGGGAGCGCTCCACGAAGGTTCTGGCCTGATCCCAGAAATTCTTTCGGGCCGCCTCCGGATCATAGAACACCTGGGGCAGGAAGGTGCGTATAGCCTGTTTCTCCACCCCCTCCCAGGTTCCCGCCAGCAGCATTTTTCCCCGGGCAAAATGATCCTCCCCCAGAAAGACAGCGGCTTTTATGAGAAAAATAGCTCCCAGGACTGCAAATATCATTCCCGGGAGCCTTATTTTGCGCTTTCCCATCCGTATCACCTCATAAAACTATATGAGATTTCGGACAAGTTTATGCCTCCTGCAGGGCCAGATTGATCCCCTGGGCAATGGTTTTGCTCAGAACCTGGAGCGTTTCATCCACGTCCTTGGGAGTCACAAACATCCGCTGCAGCCCCGGGGTGATCAGTTCCCCCAGAAACTCCTCCATCTCCGCCTCCTCCAGAGTTTCCAGCAGCTGGGACACAGCGTCATGGACAATGCTGGCCGCGTCCACCACCGTGGGAACCCCTATACCGATCACCGGAATCCCCAGAGTCTCCAAGGAGAGGCCTGAGCGAAAGTTAAATACCCCGGAGCCGGGATGGATACCCGTGTCCGTCAGCTGTACGGTGCAGTTGAGCCTCCTGGTGCTCCTGGCAGCCAGGGCGTCCACGGCAATGATCACCGTGGGCTTGGTCTCCCGGACTATTCCCCGCAAAATCTCCAGGGTCTCCATCCCCGTCTGGGCCATAACCCCCGGAGCGATACTGCTGACCATGCAGGCAGGCCCCTCCTCCAGTCCGCTGTTTCCGTATTCCTTCACCATATGCCGGGTAATATTTAGCTGCTGGATCACCTGTGGTCCCAGTGCGTCAGGGGTTACCTCCCTGTTGCCCAGTCCCGCCACCAGCACGGAGAGATTTTTCCCATCCCTGGGCAGCATACTTCTGATATGCCGGGCCAGAAGCCGGGAAATTTCCTGGTGAAACTTTTTATCCGGCAGCGCCATGTCCGGGGCCTCCACGGTAATGTAGGTGCCGCAGGGTTTTTCCATCACCTTGGCCCCGTGCTCTGTCCTGATCTCCACCCGGGTAGTGCGTATATCCCGCTCCTGATCATAGTCCTGTTTCAGGGCTACGCCCTCCACCTCCACCTGGTCCCGCTCAAACTTTTCCCGGTTTTCCAAAGCCAGGTCTGTACGGATTTTATAACTGCCAACCATAGGCCCCTCCTTTTTGCCCTGGGGAACATAGCGGGAGTTCAGCACCGCTCCAGGCAGCGCCCCCCATATCCCCGAATTCTTCTCTATATTTTCCGTAACCGTTCAGCCTTTCGGGTTCACTGTCACAAATGTATACACACAGACTGTGATTCTCTTCGTCTGGCGCCCGCAGCACTGGGGATCCCGCTGCATTTGCAGTGGGACGCCTGGCGGGACATGTGGAAGGCTGAACTGATACTATTTTCTACATTTTCTTGGAAAATATGTATTGACAAATCCCCTGTTTTCGCCTATCATAAATAAGTGTGTTTACACCGGATTTTTTCCGTGTCTTATCTGGTGTGAGCCAAACTGGAATAAGAATATTGAAAAAATCATTGGAGGTGTAAGGAATTGGCTAATATCAAATCTGCTAAAAAGAGAATTCTGGTGAACAGAACAAAGGCAGCCAGAAATAAAGCAATCAAATCCGCAGTGAAGACCGCTGCTAAGAAAGTTGAGGCAGCTGTTGCCAACAAGGATAAGGAGGCAGCAAGCAGCGCTTTAGTAGAAGCTATTTCTACCATCGACAAAGCGGCTTCCAAGGGTGTATATCATAAAAATACCGCAGCCAGAAAAGTATCCCGCTTGTCCAAGGCTGTCAACACTATCGCATAAGAAGAACTACTCATGGAAACGACCGTACCGTCAGCGGTCGTTTCTTTTTTGTTTCGCAGAAAACGGCGGTCCCACATGGCAATCAGGAGGTTAAAAACTTGAATCAAGAAATTTTCCAACAGAAATTAAAGGATTTGGTGACTCTGGCCAACCAAAATCATAAACAGCTGCACCAGCAGGTGGCCCGGCAGTTTTTCCAGGAGGATGGGCTCTCCGACCAGCAGCTCTCCCTGGTTCTGGAATATCTCCGCTCCCAGGGGATCCGGGTGACCGGTATGCCGGAGGGGGATGAGGCAAAGCCCGCCTCCCTGACTTTCGCGCCAAAGGCTGATTCGGATAGCTCTTCCCACTCCGAAGAGGCCGCTCAGACCCCCTCCCCGAGTCAGGAGACACCGGCCGCTCTCTCCCCGGAGGATGCCCAGGCCCTGGAGGAGTACCGTGCCCACTTCTCCTCTCAGCCTCAGCCCTCACCGGAGGAGGTGTCCCGGCTCTTCGCCGCCGCCAGCGCAAGGGAAGGGGGCGCCCTCCAGCAGCTGGCGGAGCTCTACTTGCCGGTGGTGGTGGAGCTCTGCGCCCAGCTGCCCGGAGATATCCCTCTGCAGGATAAAGTGCAGGAAGGCAGCCTGGGACTCTGGGCCGCTCTGGAGGCAGGGCTTCCGGCTTCCGGCCAGGACCAGTACCTGCGGGAGGCCATCTCCCGCTCCGTCTCCCGGCTGCTGCAGGAGGAATCTCAGCAGAAGCTCCAGGACAACTATCTGGTGGAGCGGGTTCGCAGCCTGGAGGCCAAGGTGCGGGAGCTCACCGAGGACAGTGAAGTGAAATTTTCCGTGGAGGAGCTTTCCGCCTTCCTGGACATGGAGGTGGAAGAAATCCAGGCCATATTAAAGCTTACCGGGGAGGACTGATGGTCCTCCCCGGCTTTTTAGCTTTTCGTACCAAATTTTTTATCAATAGCATCGCTGTATTTCACGATCAGCAGCTCCACACTGAGCACATCTCCCAGCTTTCCGGTTTTCACGTCCTCCTCCGCCTGGGTAAAATCCTCCACTGCCTGCTCCAGGGCCTCCTTAGTATAACTCCTGGCAAGATTGCTGCAGTTGCGGGCCACGAAGCCCTGAATCCCCAGCTTCGACGCGATGGCGCTCTGATCCAGTCCCTCCTGGGAGAGCTCCTTCACCTGGAGGAGCTGCCTGAACTGCCGGGCCAGCAGGAACAAAATCCGCATGGGCGGCTCCTTTAAGGCCAGCAAATCATAGTAAAGCTGCAGGGCTTTCTTTTGGTTCCGCTCCGTCACCGCCCGCACCATGTCAAAGATCTTGTTGGTGGTGCGGGTGGTGCACACCGCCTGGATATCCTCTGCGGTGATCACCTCCCGGTCCATGGTGTAGCAGAGAAGCTTGTCCACCTCCCGCTCAATATTTCCCATATCATTGCCGGTGCAAAGGAGCAAAAGTTCCATATCCTGCTGGGTAATTTTCTTGTTTTCCCGCTTCAGCATCCCCAGCACCCAGCGGGTCAGCGTCCGGTCGTCCTGCACGCCGAACTCCACCACCCGGCCCAGCTTTTTCACCGCCTTGTAGAGCTTATTTCTCTTGTCCACCTCCGTCTCCACAAAGAGCAGATAGAGATACTCCGGCAATCTCTCCAGGTACTCAGGCAGATCCGGACAGGCGCTCTTAAAAAATCCGGTGTCCTCCAGGACGATCAGCCGCCGGGGGGCAAAAAACGGCATGGTCTCCCCCAGGCTGATCACCTCCTGAATATCCGTCCCCTTCCCCTGGAAGCGGGAGAAATTCATGCTCTCCCCCTCAGGCATCAGGGCCTTGCACAGCTTATCCCTATACTGCAGCCGCAGGTAGTCCTCCTGCCCGGTAAAGAGATAAATCTGCTTAAAGTTGCCTGTCTTTATATCTTCAATCACACTTTTCATTTTGTCTTCCCATACTTTTCCTATTTTAAGTTATCCGCTCTGCGGCTGGCGCAGAAACCAGCATACGGTTATTATATCATATTTTCCCCTCTGGGTGCATCCAATTTACCTGGAGCCCATCGCTGTCCAGGTGAAGCTCTATGGCCCCCAGTTCTTGGGTTCCCAGGCATCGGCTTCCCGCTTTCTCCAGGCGTCGGAGCGTCTCCGGGGAAGGATGGCCGTAGGCGTTATCCTCCCCGCTGGAAATCAAGGCCAGCAGGGGTCGGACTGCCTGCAGCAGGGCTTCACCAGTGGAGGAGGCGGAACCATGGTGGGCCACCTTCAGGAAGTCACAGGACTGCAGCCGGGAAAGCAATTTCTCCTCCTGCTCCCCGGTGAGATCTCCGGTAAAAAGTCCTCGTCTTCCCCGGTACTCTAAAAGAAAGCTCAGAGAGCCCCCATTGGTATCCTGCCGGTAATCCCCCTGATCTGGGTGGAGAATCTCCAGGGAAAGCTCCCCGTCGGTGATCTGATCGCCCGCCCGGGCATAGTGAATAAAGGCCCCTGCCTCTCGGGCAGCCAGACACAGCTCCTGTTCCTCCTGACTGCCCTCCATCCACCCTGGCAGCAAAATCCCCTCTATCCTCAGGGAGGTTTCCCGGCGAGCGATCATCTGCAGCAGCTCCAAAAGGCCATTTACATGATCCCCATCCGGGTGAGTCATTATACAGAGATCGACCATCTGTATCCCCTGATATTTCAGATAAGGCAGCAGCCGGTACCTGCCTGCCTGGTAGACTGAGGAGCTGCCCCCATCCACCAGATAACAGCTGCCCCAGCCGGTGGTAATCACCAGGCCGTCCCCCTGGCCCACATCCAGCATGGTCACCTTCACTCCCTCCCCGGGACGAACCAGAAACAGCGCCAGCGCTGTCCCCAGAAGCAGCAGCTGGGCCGCGCCCCCCAGAGGGCGCGCAGCTCCTTTTTCCCTGATGGCAGCTTTCTCCCCGTGGGCAGCAGCTTTCGTTTCGCGGGCGGCAGTTTTCGTTTCGCGGGCGGCAGTTTTCTCTCTGTGGGAGGCAGCTTTCGCTCCCCGGGCAGCCGCCCTCTTTCTCCAGATGCAGAGAGCCAGCAAGATCCCATAGTATCCAAGTATAGCTCCCCAGCCGGGTCTGCCCAGAATCAGGGTGGGATAGGGCAGTCTGCTGACCAGACGGGCAATTTGTTCATAGAGCTCCAGCAGGAACACCGACGGCAGGGCGACTAGCCTGCCCAGCCAGGCCAGGGCTTCCACACCGGCCAGGAGCCCCCCCAGAAGGCCGAAGCCCAGCACCAGTCCCGCCGTGGGAATAACCAGAAGATTTACCAGGATTCCATAGAGGGATACCTCGTAAAAAAAGTACAGCACCACCGGTAAGGTGGTAAGCCACAGGGCCGTTCCCGCCCCAAGCCCCTGGCTCAGCTGGCGGCAGAGCCCTGCCCGGATTTTCGTCCCTAACCGGCGGACAGCTTGGCCTCCACGCCCAGTTTTCAACCGGCAGCTCTGCCCTTGACTGCCCTGTTTTCTCCCTGAACTATTCTTTTTTTCTCCGCTGTCGGCGGGGAAAAGACAGCTTCTTACCAGGGTGATTCCCAGCACCGCTCCAAAAGACAGCAGAAAGCTGCTGTCATACAGCCAGCCAGGCTCCTGCAAAAGGATCAGAAAGGCCGCCAGGGCCAGGGCGGACAGCAGGTCGTAGGTGCGCCCCAAAAATCGGGCCCCAGCCCCCATGCCGAAAAGGATCACTGCCCGCAGAGCGGAGACGCTGCCCCCCACCAGCAGGGCGTAAGGCACCAGCAGCAGAAAAGCCCCGGCGTAGGCCCCGTACACCCCCACTCCCAACAGCTGCAGAAGTTTTCTGGTCCCCTCCCCAAGCAGGGAGATGTGAAGGCCGGATATGGCCAGCAGATGGGACATGGAACTCAGCTGGTACAAAAGCTTGATCTCCTGGGAGGCCTCCCCCTTCTCCCCCAGAAGCATAGCTCTCAGGACGCCGGCCGCCTCCTGGGGCGCCGCCCGGGAAATCCCCTGCCCCAGCCAGCTCTTCACCGCCAGAAGGGCGCAGGCTCCCTCATCCCTGGTATCCCGCACCAGCGTTGCCTGGGCCTCCTCCAGCACGTAGAAAACGCCTCTTAAGCCGTCATAGGAGCGGCGGTCAAATTGACCCGGATTATCCGCTTCCTCAGGCAGCACAAGAAAGCCCTGGGCGCAGACCATATTTCCGGGACTCCAGGTTTTTCTTTCTTCACTTTTTACACGCACACCTTGTAATGGAATTTGTTCGCCGGAATCCGGCAGAATTGCATTTTTCAGATAGAGGTACTGAGCGGTGTCGTAATCCTCCCACCGCTGCACCTCCCCATAGATCGTCGCCTGCTTCTCTCCCCGCAGGTAGGGCGCCAGAACTGCTTCCGAGAAAGTATCCGGGGCCTCCTCCCGGGAGGGGCCCCATCGTCCCGCCATCCACAGCGCCGCCATGAAGAGAAGCACAAACAGGCACAGGGGCCTCTTAACCATTCCCTTCCTCCTGCAGCATCTGAGGATCACTTTCAAAAAACTGATCCAGCTCAATCTCATCCCGGAACTCAACCTTGGTATCCCCGTTGACCGAGAGCTGCACTTCGTCCACGCCGCAGACGGATACCAACGTGTTGACTATGGAATAGACGGTGGCCTTGGGCTGTACCCCCGCCACCTCCCCCTCAAAGGCGGAATCCAGATTCACATAGCAGATATTGTCCGACAGGGAAACGCCCAGGATCTTTGTCTCCGCCGGCAGGGTCGCCAGATGCCCCGCCTCCTGGGGCCCCTTAATCAGCTGCTCCACTACCACCCGCTCCAGGGGCACGTTGCTGCTGTAATACAGGGAGCGGTTCTCGCTCACCAGCTTTTCCCCGGTGCCGTCCGCAAAATACAGGTTCATGGAAATATACTTATAATCATTGATCTGCTTCCCGGAATTTTCCACGAAGCTCTCCTGGGTCATCCGGCCCACCGCCGTGCCGTCCGCATTTTTCAGAGCCGTCCCGTTCACGGTGATGGTCACGGCGCTGATATCGGAAATCTGGGTGAAGGTTCTCACCAGCCCCGCCCGGGTCAGTATCTCCCGGGTGCTGTCCATCTCCAGATAGGCAGAATTCATATCCAGGTTCAGCACCTTGTCGCTTAAGGAGGTGCTGTTTACCCCCACTCCCGAGGGCAGAAGCGGCTTAAGTCCCTCCTGGGGCTCCTCCGTTAATTTATCCAAAAATTCCTGGGCCAGCTCCGTTTCCCGGGAAGCCTGGGGCGTGTAATCCTCAGCCACCACCCGGCTCTCCTCCTCGCTGAGATAGTACAGGTGATATTTACTCTCCTGCTCCTCCTGAACGCATCCCCCTAGACAGAGAAGTCCCAGGAGCGCCAGGAGAACCGCAGCTCCTTTTCGCTTCATAGCTCCCTCCTAATTATTGAAAACCAGCGGGATTCTGACAGAGAAGGTGGCTCCCTCCCCCTCCTTGCTGTACACCTTGATGGCTCCGTGGTGCATCAGGATGGCGCTCCTGGTGATAGCCAGCCCCAGCCCGGTTCCGTCGATCTCCGTGGAGTGGGACTTATCCACCCGGTAAAAACGCTCAAAAATATGGTCAATGGAATCCTCCGGGATACCCCGGCCGGAATCCGCCACAGTCACATAGAAATACTTGTGATCCGCGTTCAGGGATACGCGCACCCATCCCCCGTCCACATTGTATTTGATGCCATTCTCCACCAGATTAGAAATGGCCAGGGTCAGCTTCGTCTCGTCTATCTCCGCGTGCACCGGTCGGAAGCTGTCCAGGATCAGGTCAATATTCCGCTTGGCGCCGATGGGCCGCAGCCGCTTTAGAATCAGCTCCAGCAGATCATTGATATTGACCAGCTCAATATTTAAGTTGGCCTTCTTATCCAGCTTCACCAGTGACAAAAGATCGGTAATAATCCGGTTCTCCCGGTCGATCTCATCGGTGATATCCTGCATAAATTCCTGGTATAGCTCGATGGGCACATTCTCCTGGCCCACCAGGGAATCCGCCAGCACCTTCATGGAGGTCAGCGGCGTCTTCAGCTCGTGGGACACGTTGGAGACAAATTCCTGCCGGGAAGCGTCCAGAGATTTCACCCTCCCCAGCATCTTATTGAAGGCATCTGTAATCAACTCCGTCTCCGTATAGTCCGGCACAGAGATCTCCTCGTCCAGATAGCCGTCCGTCAGATCCTCGATGGCTCTGGTCACCCGGGCGAAGGGCTTCATCAGAATACCCGCCAGAATATAGCCCAGCAGCACCACCAGCACGATGATTACCGCCAGCATGGTCATTCCCTTCTGCTTCAGGATATCAATGCTGGCCACGATTTCCTCTGTGGAAATACTCACCAGCATTACCCCCTGGATTTCCTTTGTCTCCAGATCCCGGATGGATACCGTCATCTCAATATAACGGTTTTTATCGTCATACTGGCTGATCTCCTGTCCCCGAAAGCAGTTGATTACTTCCTCAGAAATCATCAGACGGCCCTGATCCAGGTCATAAGTGTCCTTGATAATCTGAAAATCCCGGTTAATAATCAAAACCCGGCCGCTGTAGAGATTGGACAGCATGCTCAGCTCACTGTCAATGGTATTGACATCCGGGTTGTCCATATATCCCTCTTTAACCAGCTGGTTGCACAGAATATCGCACTGGTTTTTGACCGTTGCCCGGCGCACCTCCACAGCACGGTCCTCATAGCTGTTGACGATACCGTTTTCCACCAGGATGCTGGGAACAATACCGATAATCACCAGAATTACCATGATCCGGAAGCGCAGGCTCTTAAAAAACTTTGTCTTTTTTCTCTCCATCATGAAAGGGGCCCTCTCCTGCCCGGCTTATGCCTGGAAATAATAGCCCACTCCCCACTTGGTGTGCACATATTTAGGCTCGCTGGGATTGCTCTCGATCTTCTCTCTCAGACGGCGAATATGTACATCCACAGTCCGCACGTCCCCGGGATACTCATAGCCCCAGACAATATTCAGCAGATTCTCCCGGCTGTAGACTTTGTTGGGGTTGAACACCAAAAGCTCCAAAACGTCGAACTCCTTGGCGGTGAGATTGATCTCCTTCTCCCCGATGAACACCCGGCGGCTCTCGCAGTCCAGCCTCAAGTCGCCCACCTTTACCACCTTGGCCTTCTCCTCCTTGGGGACAGCCTTGGTGGTCCGGCGCATGATGGCCTTGATCCGTGCCTTCACCTCCAGAATGTTGAAGGGCTTGGTGATATAATCATCGGCGCCGTACTCCAGACCCAGAATCTTGTCCATGTCCTCTCCCTTGGCTGTCAGCATGATAATGGGCATATTGGAAAATTCCCGGATCTGCTGGCAGACCTCCAGACCGTTGAGCTTTGGCAGCATAAGATCCAGGAGTACCATGTCGTACTCCTTCTCCCGGGCCATGTTCAGCGCCTCCTCGCCGTCGTAAGCGCAGTCCACCTCCATTCCCTCCTGCTCCAGGCTGAAACGGATTCCCTTCACAATGAGCTTCTCATCATCCACAACCAGTACTTTTTTCGCCATATCTTTTCTCCCTACCTGCTATACTGTGATCTCTTCCTTTATTTTCTCCCAGGTTTTCTCCTTGATTCCGTCCACCTGCATCAAGTCCTCCGTGGAGGCGAAGGGGCCGTGCTCCTGCCGGTAATCGATGATGGCCTGGGCCCGGGTCTCCCCGATGCCCGTGAGGGTCATCAGCTCTTCCTTGCCAGCAGTGTTGAGATTTACCCTGGTGTCCTGCTGCTCCATGCTCTGCCCTTCCCGGGCGGGCGGCACTGTCTCGCCCAGCCTGTACACGGTGATCTGCTCTCCGTCAGTGAGCTCCCGGGCCTGATTAATCCCGGTGGGATCCGCCTCCGGGGTCAGTCCTCCGGCTGCCTCTATGGCCTGGTAGACCCGGGCTCCCGGCTCCAGCTGGTAGACACCTGGAGAGGCCACCGCTCCGCAGACGTAGACCAGCAGGCTTTTCTTCCCCTGGCCTTCGCCATCTGCCTGAGGGGACTGGTCCTCAGTCCCGGCGCTCTCATCCGGATTTCCCTCCGGCAAATTCTCGGAAGCCTCGCTCTCCGGGGTCTCCCCCTGCTCCTTTGGGGAATCCTCCCCGGCGGAATCCTCTAAAATCAGCCGGGGCTCCTCCCTCCCGCAGCCGGACAGCAGCAGGAGCAGAAGAAGCCCGGCAAAAAAGCTTCTTTTTCTCTTTTTCATCTTCCATCTCTCCTCACAAATCTATTTGCAAGGCTCTGGAATTCTTCTGTACATAGCTAAACTTATTGTATCGGATTCCCCGGGCAATTACAAGAGCTTTCCGGCTCCGAAACCGTCAAAAATCCAGCTATTTTTCCCATTTAAAGATGACAATTCCCACAATAGCCACCGCCATACCCAAAAGCTTTCTCCAGGAGAAGGGCTGCCTCTCCATGCCGAACATGCCGAAGAGTTCGATCACATAGGCCACTGCCAGCTGGGCCACCACGATCAGCATGGCAGCCTTGGCCGGTCCCAGACTGCTCATGCTCTGGATGACGGTGATAGTAATAAATGCCCCGATCACCCCGCCCAGCAGGGTGTATTTAGGCGTCACCTGAAAAAGAGCCCCCACGCTCTCCCGGCCGGTGAAAAACCAGGCCGTCACACAGACCGCAAAGGCAGATAACTGAACCCAGCCTGTGGATACCCACAGGCTGGTCTGTTTTGTTACATCCGTATTAAAGACTCCCTGCACGCTCATCAGCGCGCCGGAGGCCAGCGCCACAAGAATTCCCCACATTGGTACATCCTCCATTCTTTCTCTTTCCTGGTAGGATGTGCCCTGAGGCGCTTTTTTATACCCATTACCCATGCAGCCGCCGGAAAAATTAATTCTGATTCTTCAGCTGCTTGATAGCCTTGGACAGCTTGATGGGATTTCCGTACATCAGCGTTCCGAAGCGGAAAACCTTGGCCGCCAGCCAGCCCACCGCCAGGCAGGACACTGCCAGGATAGCCGCGGAGACGATGATCTCCCAGACTGCCACGCCGCCCATGGAAATCCTGGCCAGCATAGCCATGCAGGAGGTGAAGGGGATATAGGACCCCACCTTCATCAGCAGGCCGTCCACGTTGGAAAGGTTCACCAGCACCAGGATGAAGGCTACCACAAAGATCATAGTCACCGGGGTAGCGCTCTTGCTGATGTCCTCAGTCTTGGATACCAGGGCTCCCAGCATACCGAAGAGGAAGGCGTAGAGCAGATAACCCAGCAGGCCGAACACCAGGAAGGTGAGCCAGGAAGCCATGGGAATATCAAAGAGCATATCCAGAATGCCGCCCCAGCCGCTTCCAAAGAATCGGTAGGAGAGCACGGCTCCGCCCAGAATCAGTCCCACCTGCACCACTCCGGCGATGGCGCCCGCCAGCACCTTGCCGAAGATCAGGCTGGTGCTGTCCACGCTGGTCACCAGAATCTCGATGGCCCGGTTGCTCTTCTCCGTGGTGACGGAGGTGGCAATCATCTGTCCGTAGAACAGAATCAGGCAGTACAGGATAAACACCATCACATAGGTGTACAGATAGTTGCTGATGCTGTCCTTGCCCAAGATCAGCTGCTCGCCCTGAGGCTCCTGGGCGTTGATCAACTCAAATTCCGCGGCGTCCACTCCTTTTTCGCTCAGAAAACGATCCCGATTGGCCAGCTTTAACGCCTCAGAAAACTGCTGCTCCGCGGAATCCTGCATGGACAGATTCTCCACCACGTAGGTGTAGGTCATGAAGTCCTCCAGGATAAATCCGCCGTGGACCTCACCGGACTCCACCTGCTTCTTCACCTGCTCAATATTCTCCTCCTTGGTGCCGGTGATCACTTCCCACTCATAGCCCGGCATCAGCTGCTCAATATCCGCGGGCAGAGAGGACATGGCGGCGTCGCAGGCCAGAATCAGCTTGCCCCGGGACTCCCCTTGGCTCTCCTGCTGACTGTCCTGGCTTCCCTGGTCCTGCTGCTCCTGGCTCTCACTGGCGAACTCTCCCGTCCCCGTAATCGCCTGGTAAATGGTGGGGGCCGCCACGCCGCCGATGGCCAACACCGTCAGCAGGATAGTCACCGCCACAAAGCTCTTGTTTTTAAAATAGTTGCTCAGCTCAAATTTTAACACCCTCAGGAACTGCTTCATGCCTCATCACCTGCTCTTTCTACGAAAATGTCCGTCAGCGACGGCTCATAATTTCCAAAGGTCTCCACATCCACCGGCAGTCCCGGCAGCGCCGAGAGCACATCCCTCTTGGTGTGCTGCGGGGTCAGCTGCAGCACCAGCCCCCGCTTCTGCACCTGGTGTACTGTGACCAGCTCTCCTAAGCTCTCCCGAACCTGCGCCGCCAGCTGCTCCGGCTCCATGTCCGCTGCCGACAGGAAGAGCCTGTTTTTGCCGTACTGACGCTTGATCTCTGAGAGTTCCCCGGAGAGCACAATATCCCCGTGGTTGATGATGACGATATCCTGGCAGAACTCCTCCACATAGCTCATCTGGTGGCTGGAGAAAATCACCAGCTTGCCGCCGTCGATCTGCTCCTGCACCACTTCCTTGAGGATCTGGGAATTTACCGGATCCAGACCGGAGAAGGGCTCATCCAGGATGATGATATCCGGGTTGCAGACCAGCGTCTGGGCCAGCTGAACCTTCTGCTGATTACCCTTCGACAGCGTCTCCAGCTTCCGAGTCTCGTACTCCTCCACGCCCATGCGCTTCAGCCAGTGCTTCATATTTTTCTTGGCCTCCCGGTAATTGATCCCCCGCAGGCCCGCCAGGTAAATGATCTGCTCATCCACCCGCTTCTTGGGGTATAGCCCTCTCTCCTCCGGCAGATAACCGATCTGGTAATTGCCGGGCACAAAGGCCTTACCGTCCATGGTGATGGAGCCGCTGTTGGCCCTGAACACATCCATCAGGATTCGGATGGTTGTGGTCTTTCCGGCTCCGTTTCTTCCCAGCAGGCCCAAGGCCCTGCCGCTCTCCACAGAGAAGGATATGCCATGGAGCACTTCCTTCTCCCCAAAATTTTTCCGCAATTCCTTTACTTCAAGTCTCATATTGAATCTCCTTACCTCTTGTTACAGATTGCCCGCTACATTTCTTCCCCGGGAATAAATCCTCATGGACACCACCTGAATCATCCACAGAAGGCCGATGAGGAAAATGGCTCCACTGCCCGTATTCCAAATAAATTTTGCCAGCAGCGCCAGCACCATAATGATCGGAAACAGGTTGCAGACCAACAGGTAGCTCTTGTAGGTGGCCTCATAAACCTTCATCTTCTCCGCCTCGTCGCAGCTGTTCATCCAATCCCGCTGAAAATGCAGCCCGTTGGGGTCTCCCTTCAGCCGGGGATCCTGCTTTTGCATCTGGTGAATCACCACCGTCTGGAAAATCACCGCCGCCAGCACTACCACAAAACAGATAAGCGTGCCGTAAAGCCCCCTCCGGTTTTCCGTGATGCCGATGCCGATCAGCATGAGGGCGAGGATCACCAGCACTGTGGTCACCGTCATTATACTGCCCTGACAAAGCTCAACCTTCTGCTCCAGCTTCTCCAAGGCCTCATCCTCCTCCACCTGCTGTTCCCTTTTAAACAGGCTGCGGGCGCATAGCAGGCCGCTCACATTCACGACCAGCACCAGGATTCCCAGACACACGCTCAGCGGCAGGTATTGATCCTGGATCCATCCCTGGATTCCCCGGACAAAATCGGTCAGATTCCTCTTTCCCACACCGCGCACGGCCATATTTGCACTAAATCCCAGGACGGCTCCCACCGCCATGCAGAGCAGCATTTTCGCATAAGATTTCCATCTCTTCATGTCACTTATCCCCCTCCTCATCCGTGAGGAAAAATATCTCCTCCACAGGCACCTGAAAAATTTGCGCCAGCCTAAGGGCCAAAGCCACAGAAGGGGAATAATCCCCCCGCTCAATCAAACTAATCGTCTGCCTGGAAACCCCTGCCATCTTTCCCAATTCCGCCTGATTTACATTCAGGCGCGCCCGGTGTTCCTTCACTCGGTTCTCTAATGACAATCAGTTCTACCCCCCCCCCTTAAAATTTTGGTGTTGTACAGTTTTTTTGTCAATTTGACAACTTTTCTTGTCAAACATACTATACCATTGACAACTTTATTTGTCAAATCCTTTTTCTCATTATTCTCAGTAAAAAGCTTTGCTGAAATTTGTTGACACGACTCCTGATTGGGACTAAAATTGCCAGAGATGACTCTTAGATCGTTATCAATCATACAAAGGAGAATTTCATATGAATCAAACTGCAGCTGTACATAAAAACAGCGTCATGATGAACCCCATGATTCGGCGCTTAAGCCGTGTGGAGGAACGTGACGAGGATAACTGCGCCAGCTACGGCGGCATTGCCGTGAAAACCATTATCTTCATGCTGGCGGCCGTGGCCGGCTTCGCGGCTTACTTTGTCCTGCACGGCATGTTGGCAGGAAGTCCCACCATGGAGGTGCAGGGTTATACCTTCTATCAGACAGAGGGAATCATCTGTGCGGCCGCCCTGGTTTTATCCTTCCTGGCGCCTTTCATCGCCCTGATTATCCGCCCGCTGATTCCTCTCTTTGGAATCATTTACTGTGCCGGCCTGGGATACAGCATCACCCTGCTGGGCTCTGTTCTTGGCGCCGATTACGCGGAGCTGGTGTTCCTGGCCCTGGGTCTGACCATTCTTTTGGTGGCTGTCATGGTTATTCTGTACACCACCGGCATCGTAAAGGTGACCAAGCACTTCCGCACAGTTATGCTGACCCTCTTCCTGACGGCCATCATCAGCGGTATCGTAGGTTTCCTGTTAAGCTTTATTCCCGGAGTCAGCCACATCGTAGCTTTCTTTGGGGAGGCTCCCATCTTCGGTATCGTGCTGGGCGTGGTCTACATCATTATCGCCTGCATGTTCCTGCTGGTGGATTTTGATACTATCCAGCGCACCGTGGAGAACAAGCTCCCCAAAAAATATGAGTGGGCTGCGGCCTTTGGTTTGGCCTACACGGTAATTTACCTGTTTTTAAAAATATTTAATCTGATCTGCAAATTAACTCAGAACAACAAAAATTCATAAGCTTCCTTTCTGAGCAATACGAGGGTGAGGATGTCCCAAAAGCATGAGGGGCGCCCTCACCCTCTTGACGTTTCGTATGTTTCCGGATATAATTTTATTACAGTAAACGTAATAAGGAGGAATTCCCTTGCGCGACAATGTGAAAGGCGGCGCCCTGACGGAAGTGACCTTTTTTATCCTGCTGGCCCTCTTCACCCCCAGACACGGGTACGCGGTCATGCAGTTCATCGAGAAAGAGACCGGCGGAAGGCTGGCTCTGGGGGCCGGAACCCTGTACGGCGCCCTGAATACTCTGACGGACAAGGGCTGGATAGCCCCCTGTCCCGGCGGACAGGGAAGAAAAAAGGAATACCAGATCACCCCGGCGGGGCTGGAGGCGGCAAAGACAGAGCTGCGCCGTCTTCAGGCTCTGACCGCCACAGCAGAACGAATTTTAGGAGGAATGAGCGATGACTAAGAAATGCTATCGTTTTTTCGGCGGTTTCCTGCAGGCCCAGGAAAATTGGCTCAACCGGATGGCCCGCCAGGGCTACCGCCTGAAGTCTGTCCACAAAATGCTCTATGAATTTTCCGCCTGCACCCCCGGTGAGGTGGCTTATAAGGTAGAATTCACCGGTCAGCGCTCCTTGCGGGAAACCCAGGATTACAAGGATTTTCTGGAAGAGCTGGGCTGCCGGGTGTTTTACAAAAATATCAATCTGAACTACTCCCTCTTTAAGGTAAAGTTCCGTCCCTGGGCCAACAGAGGCGGACGCTGGGCCACTCCCCTTTCCACCTACAACCGGGAACTGCTGATCGTGGAAAAGGAGGCGGACGGAAAGCCCTTCCAGCTGCACACCTCCTGGGAGGATCTGGCCTGGTATTATTCTACCATCCGAAATCCCTGGCTGACCCTGGCAGTTCTCCTGGCCATCTTCGCCCTGACCTGCTCCTCCTGGGCCTTCGGAGCTCTTACCCTGGCAGCCTGTATCCCTGTGGCTTTCTATCAATACCAGATTCTGTCTGCCAAAAGGCAGGCCCGCACCAGAGAGTAGGCCGCGCCGAGAGCCTTTCCCCGGAACGCACATTTTCTTCGGGAATTCATAGAATAACCATATCCCTCTATCCAAGGAGACTTCTATGATTACCCTAAGCCTGTGCATGATCGTAAAAAATGAGGAGGCGGTTCTGCCCCGGATTCTGGATCAGATGAAGTCCGTGGCCGACGAAATCATCATCGTGGACACCGGCTCCACCGACAATACCCGGGACATCGCCTCCGCTTACACCTCCCAGGTCTTTGCTTTCCCCTGGCGGGATGACTTTGCCGCCGCCAGAAATTTCGCCGTCTCCAAGGCTTCCATGGATTACTGGATGTGGCTGGATGCGGACGACGTGGTAACCCCAGAGAACCAGGAAAAGCTGCTGGCCCTGAAGGAGGATTTGGACCCGGACACCGACCTGGTGATGATGAAATACGTCACCGGCTTTGACGCCCGGGGGCAGGGCGTCTTTTCCTACTACCGGGAGCGGCTCATGAAAAACGGCGCGGGATTTCTCTGGGAGGGCCGCGTCCATGAGTCCGTGACTCCCAGGGGAAAGATTCTCTATCTGCCCATCGAAATCCAACACCGAAAGCTTTCTGTCCCCGACCCTGACCGGAATCTGCGGATCTACCAAGGCATGCTGGAGCGGGGAGAATATCTGGAACCCCGTCATCAGTTCTACTATGGCCGGGAACTCTATACCCACGGCCAGTACGCCCGGGCCGCCCAGGTCCTGTCCCATTTTCTCAGGGAGCCCGGCGGCTGGAAAGAAAATAAGATCGAAGCCTGCCTGCAGCTCTCCGACTGCTGCAGCCGCCTGGGCTTTCCTGACCAGAGCCGGCAGGTGCTCTTTTCCAGCTTTCTCTATGACACGCCCCGGGCGGAAATCTGCTGCGAGATCGGCCGACTGCTGCTGGCGGAGCAGCGGTACCGGGAGGCCGCCCACTGGTATGAGCAGGCCCTGGCCTGTGAGCCGGACGAGACCAGCGGCGCCTTCATCCAGACGGACTGTTACGGTTTTCTGCCCTGTATCCAGCTCTGCGTCTGCTATGACCGGCTGGGGGACCATCCAAAGGCCTACGGCTATCACTGCCGGGCCCGAGCCCTGAGACCAGATTCAGAAGCCGTTCTGCGCAATCAGCAGTACTTCCAAAGCGTAGGGTTTCCCGGGGACTAATGGCCCCACCAAAATATGTGAAGGCTGAGACAATTCGGCAAAATCCCCTACAGATCGGGCCAAATTGTCTCAGCCTCTTTTTCATGGCTAAAATTTCCCTCCTCTTCTCCGGGTTCCCATGTCAACTGAGGCCCTCCTTTCATATGGTATAACAGGCCGTAATATCCGGCCTGAATTTAGAAAGGAGGAACATCTATGTTCTTTAATATTTTCGGCAGCAAATCTTCGGAGGAAGCTTTCCAGGAGGGCTCCAATTCTCAGGTTGAATACAGCAGCCAGAATTGCTCCCGCTGCGGTGAGCTTCATTCGTCCAACTGCTGCTGCCAGCGGGGACCTACCGGACCCACTGGCCCCCGGGGCTGTCCCGGACCCAGAGGCTGCCCGGGCCCTACCGGACCTCAGGGACCTGTTGGCCCTGCCGGCCCCCAGGGAATCCAGGGTGATCCCGGCCCCACCGGGCCTACTGGCCCCCAGGGACCTCAAGGCTTTTCCGGGGCTACCGGCCCCACTGGGCCTACCGGCGCTACCGGAGCTACTGGCATAACAGGCCCCACCGGGCCTTCCGGGCCTACTGGTGTTACCGGCGCTACTGGAGCTACCGGACCCACCGGACCTTCCGGCGCTACTGGACCTTCCGGCGCTACTGGGCCTACCGGCCCCACCGGGCCTTCCGGGCCTACTGGCGCTACCGGCGCTACCGGGCCTACTGGGCCTTCCGGACCTACTGGCGCTACCGGAACAGCAGCCACCATACAGGTGGGTACTGTCAGAACTGGCACTCCCGATGAGGCGGCTCAGGTCACCAACAGCGGCGACGCGAACAATGCTATCTTTGATTTTGTAATACCTCGGGGCGCCACAGGTGTTACCGGAGCCACGGGCGCTACTGGCGCTACTGGTGCTACTGGCGCAACCGGGCCTTCCGGATCCACCGGTGTAACTGGCGTGACCGGCCCCACCGGACCTACTGGACCTTCCGGTGCTACCGGCGTTACTGGACCCACCGGACCTACTGGACCTTCCGGCGCTACTGGACCTTCCGGTGCTACCGGGCCTTCCGGCCCCACCGGGCCTTCCGGACCTACTGGCGCTACCGGCGCTACTGGCATAACCGGCCCCACCGGACCTTCCGGCCCCACCGGGCCTTCCGGTGCTACTGGGGCCACCGGCGCCACCGGACCTTCCGGACCCACCGGGCCTACTGGGGCCACCGGCGCTACTGGGCCTACCGGGCCCACCGGCGCTACTGGTGCTACCGGCGCCACGGGAACTGACGGTGAGGACGGCGAGGCCGCCACTGTCCAGGTGGGTACTGTAACTACCGGTGACTCCGACACTCCCGCCCAGGTGACCAACAGCGGCGACCAGCACAACGCAATCTTTGATTTCGTGATTCCCAAGGGGCTCACCGGCTCCACCGGGGCCGACGGAGAAGACGGTATTGACGGAGCCACCGGCCCTACCGGACCTACGGGCGCAACTGGGGCTACCGGCGTAACTGGACCCACCGGCGTGACTGGAGCTACCGGCGCCACCGGTGTAACCGGCGCTACGGGGGCCACCGGTGTGACCGGGCCTACCGGGCCCACGGGCGCCACGGGAGTCAAGGGAGCTACCGGTGCAACGGGTGCCACAGGACCCTGCTGTCGCTCAGATCAGCTTCTGTCCGCATACTCCACCCCCGCAAAGCCGGGTACCAACGGCGGCGCCTTGGTATTTGACCAAAACGCCATCACCCAGGGCACAGCCATCACCCACACAGCGGGAAGCGCTAACATCGTCATTAACCAGACTGGACTCTACCGGGTATCCTTCAACGGTACCCTGGCCCCCACAAAAGATGCCAATCTACCCCTCTCCATTACCCTGTCCCTGAAGCTTCAGGGCGTCGATGTGCCGGGGGGAGCTGCCCTGCAGATCTTCCACACATCCCTGGAGGGGGAGAACGTGGCTTTCTCCCAGTTTGTGCGGATGCCTTCCGTGCCCTCCACCCTGACTATTGTCGCCACAGGCGGAGCTTTTCTGTATTCTTTGGCCACGATCCTGGTGGAGCGAATCGGCGACGGCAACTAGAGCACAGCTGAGAAAATAACTAGGCACATGCCATAGAGCGGTAAGAAAAATAGAGGGCAGCGCCCAAACGCGCATACCCATAAGGAAGTAATTCTATTCCCGCAGGGCGGCATAGTCAAAAGGCTATGCCGTTCTGCTTTTTCTCTATCGTGGGGTGGTCTGCTTGTCCTCGTTTTGTTCCAATTCCCCGATAAAGTTCCAGACAATTTCAATCTTCTGTCTGCGGTGTCCGCTGGACTTGTCCGTCGCATGGGCAATGATTTTATGTCAAAATTTAATACTTGACTTTTGGGGAAAGGATGCTATACTGGAAAAAGAAACCGCCGGGTTACGCCTTTTCTTCATTCCGTAGGCCAAAGAAGGAATGAAGGATAAGGCTTTTTTTATTTAGGAGGTGTGAGGCTATATTTCGAGAAATGCGAAGGAAAAAGCAGGCACTCTCTAATGAGGATTGTGCCGCTATTCTAAATCGGGGAACTTCCGGTGTTCTTGCTCTTGCCGGAGATAATGGCTATCCCTACGCTGTCCCAATCAGCTATGTTTACGATGAAGGAAAGATCTACTTCCACTGTGCGAAAAATGGACACAAACTGGATGCTATCAACAGAAAGGCGAAAGCATCTTTTTGTGTAATCGATCAAGATCAAATTGTTCCAGAAGAATATACTTCCTATTTTCGCAGTGTAATTGTGTTTGGTACTATGCGGATATTGACTGATGACAGCGAAAAACTAAATGCTATTGATAAATTGGCATTGAAGTATGCACCCAATGACACGGAGGAAAATCGCAAAAAGGCCATTGAACGGGAGTGGAAACCGCTATGTATATTGGAAATGAGTATTGACCACATGAGCGGTAAAGAAGCGATTGAACTTGTCAAAAAACACAAACTAAACAATTAAAGATGCAGTAGATAAAATCAACCCGCCGGGGTTTCATTTTATTGTGTAGTAGGCCTGTGGTACACAACACAGGCCTTTTTTGTTTTTAAGGAGGTTGATTACCATGTACGAAGGCAAATCGCGTACTTTGTTTGCAAAGTATGCTATTCCACAAATGATCGGTCTGGTATTCAATTCTGTCTACATGATCGTGGACGGAGTTTTTATTGGAAATGTGCTAGGCCGCGACTCAATGGCAGCAGCAGCAGTAGCGGTTCCATTGATTGAAATTTTAATTGCTATTTCTATGGCGATTGCGTCCGGGGCAGGCATCATTATTTCGGGACAACTAGCCCGAAACGAAAAAGAAAAGGCGCTACAAGTGTTCGATACAGCTCTTATATGTACAGGCGTTATCAGCGTTTTAATTGCCGTATTTGGTAATTTATTTATCCATCCCTTAGCAGAACTTTTGGGTTCAACACCACAGATACACGGTGAGGCCACAAAATACATCCGATATATTGTATCGTTTTCTCCATTCCTCATATTTAGTTTTTTGTTAAGTGGACTTGTAAGAAATGATGGTAGCCCTAAATTAGCAATGTTTGCTTTGGCTTTTGGCTCAGTTTCTAATATTGTATTAGACTATGTATTTATGTGTCCCCTGAATATGGGAATTGGTGGTGCGGCTCTGGCAACGGCTATCGGCCCAGTATTTAGCGTTTTGATTATGCTCCCTCATTTTTTATTGAAAAAGGGGAATTTATATTTTGCCGTTCCAAAGCTCCAACTTCCAACTGTACGGAATATTTTTACTCTTGGTTTTCCATCGTTTATTATGGAATTTACCATTGGCATTATTACATTTGTATATAACATTGCCATTGTAAAATACGGATATGGGGAAATTGGATTGGCGGCTTATTTGCTGATTGGCTATCTAATGCTTATTATCCTTACACTATTTCTTGGAATGGCTGAGGGACTGCAATCTGTTTTCAGCTATTTTACTGGTTCGGGTGAGGTGGCTCGTTGTAATGATATGCGCCGATTTGCAACAAAAGTGTTTTTGGCCGTGGGAATTGTATGCTACCTTATAATCATTCTGTTCTCCAAGTATTTCTTTTCAATCTTTAATCCGGGAGATACAGAATTGATTGCTTTTACCGTAGATAAAAGTATGTGGTATTTCTGCGCCTTTTTCCTCGCTGGATATAATATTCTGATGATTTCGTTCTGGCAATCAACAAGATATACAGCAAAAGCCTTGACTGTTTCCTTGAGCCGGAGTGTGATTTGCCTACCACTTCTTGTATTGATTTTGCCACATATTTGGGGCGGGAACATTATTTGG